>NZ_CP113343.1:317046-634092 GCF_026683955.1 Arthrobacter sp. MMS18-M83
TGCTTGTTCACGCACTGATGAAGGTGTTCTAGTGTCGACCGCCAGCGGATCGTCGAGCACGTCGGCTCGGCGCATACGCAGGCCAGCTCGGAGTGCTGCTCGAGTGCGCCCGCGAGCTGTTGGAGGACCATCGTGTTCACTACCTTGGCCGTCTCCCGTTCCGTCCAGAACAGGACAGGGCTCGCGATCGCCAACGTCGTCAAACAGCTCCGGCCCCTACGATCGGCGACGGTCGCCATCAACGGCACCAACAGGCCTTCGCCCCCGACATCCCCGCAGGGAAGCAATCCGTCCTCGACGCAGGCAACCAGGGTCTCCCCAGGTGACAGGCCTATGACCGTCGGCACCGGAACTGCATTCGGGCAGAGAAAAAGCCCGCAGGCGCTACTGTCCTACGGACCTTCTCAGTCTCGCCGACGAGGGACCCTGTCCTCTCCTCCTCTACTGATAGGGTAGTTCCGCTTCGCATTTGGACGACGAATGACTTGTGCGGGGACGAGGCGTAGCATCGATTAATATCCACGAGGAAACTAGGACCCCAGATCTCAACGAAGCGGCTGCTGCGGGCCCATATGTTGCGCTGCGGCGTGTGCTCGCTGACGGAAGGTCGGATCAATGACTGTTATCACTCAAATCGAGCACAGAATCACGTCCGGTGATCTTATTGCTGCGCTCGCCACGCTGGCGCCGCGGGTCGGTGGCAACGACGGCGGATGGCCAGGACTGACTATCTATCGATTCACCGAACCGATGGAGCCGCAGTGGGAAGAAATCCAGTCACTATCTCTGGGCATCGTCGCGCAGGGACGCAAGGCAGTGATCGTCGAGGGTAAGCGCTACGTGTACGACCAGTTCAATTACCTTGTGCTAAGCAGTAATCTGCATTTTCAAGCAGAGATCCTCGAGGCGTCGCCACGTCTGCCCTTCCTGTCGTTCGTTCTGCAGATCGACCCAGCGCTCGTCCGCAAGGTGTCAACGGACATGCTCGAGCGTCGAGTGGCCTCATTCCCGCCGGTACGCTTCGACGCAGAACCCGACAAGTGCATGGTATCGGCACTAGACCAGGACCTAATGGGCACGGTGCTGCGTTTCTTGCAAGCGCTGTCGGCGGGACCGGATCGCCGCGTGCTGGCTCCGCTATACATGCAGGAAATGGTGTATCGCGTCCTGCAGAGGGAGCAATTCTCGCGAATGTTGCATATCGCCGCACAGCAGGCGGCAGGCAATCCGGTCGCGGCTGCGTTGACCTACATCCGTGCCCATCTCGGCGAACCGATGACTGTCACCGATATGGCTGAGCAGGTGAGTCTGAGCCCGTCGGCATTTTCGCACCTGTTCCGCGAGGTGACAGGCCGGTCGCCGTACCAGTTCGTGAAGGAGATTCGCCTCGACCGCGCACGCGAACTGCTCGTTGACGGTCGACTCGCTGTCACCGAGGTGTCGCGTGCGGTGGGCTACTCCAGCGTATCCCACTTCATCAAGGAATTCCGGGGGCGATTCGGGGTGACGCCCAGAGCCTATGCAGATGCACAGGCCCTGGGCGAGGAAATACGGGCGATTCGCTCAGACGCGAGCTGAGAGCAGCGCCGCAACCAGCGCCTCCGCCAACGGCCTCGATGATGCTGGATTCTGACCGGTGTAGAGGTTGCCGTCCAGGGTGACATGCTCCTGCCACGGCGAGCCGCTCTCTTCGAACACGCCTCCGCTCTCAATGAGCCGGTTCTGTAGGAGCCACGGCGCCTTGTCTGCGAACCCCACCTGAGATTCCTCGGCGTTACTGAATCCCGTGACACGGCGGCCTTTGAACAGCCATGATCCGTCTCCGTTGCGGGCCGGCAACAGCGCTGCCGGTCCGTGGCACACCGCGGCGACGGGTTTACTCTGTGCAACGAATTCGCCGATGAGTGCGCCAAAAGTATCCGACACCGCAAGGTCTTCCATGGGCCCATGCCCCCCTGGGACGAAGACCAGGTCGAAGTCCTCCGCACGGACACCATTCAGATCGGCTGGCACCGAAAGGATCTCGGCAATGCCGTCGAGGTAGGAACGAAATCGATCTCCGGGTTCGGTTGTGCCGCCGTTCATTTCCGGCGAAAACCCAGCCTCGTCTGCTGCCGGGCGGACGCCGCCCGGAGTAGCGATCGTGATCTCGAACCCGGCGTCGGTGAACACTTCGTGCGGGACAGCTAACTCTTCGGGCCAGTATCCACAGGGGTGCAAAGTGCCGTCGGCCAGTGTCCAACTATCTGATCCGGTCACGGCAAAAAGTATGCGGGACATTGATGATCCTCCGTCGTGTAGGTGACAACGCGGCCGAAGGCCGCGCAACCCCCACGTTAGGTCCGAGATGGTTGAGATAGTCGCTACTGAGTTCGATTCCGATACAAGTCCGTCGGTCTGCGATATCGGTATTCCAGAGTCGCTCGGAATGGGCACACATTGAGTTGGAACGCAGTACCGCTGCGGTTGCGGGTGGGGTTTGCTTGAAGTGAGAGACAGTCCGACGCCGACCGGCGCCGCCGCTGGAGGGAGGTAAATCCGATGATGTCCCGTCGTGTTGCACACCAGCATTGGGTGGACTTCCGTGAGCGCGAAGCGGCAGCCGCTGCAAGTGGAGCGCAAACGAAGCTCTACGGACTGCGCCCGGTCTTCCGGGCCCTGGGAGATCTCCCTGCCCTTGTCTACGAATACATAGAACGCGCTCGGACTTCCCCCACCACAGCTGAGATCACCCGAGCCACCGGCATCAAAGAAACCGCAGTCAGCAAGGCTCTGGGCGACATGGCGTCCCTTGGCATGATCTATCACGATGGGCGGCCATGGAAGATTACCGCAGCGGCAAACCTGACTGAACTTGCAATCCGGTTGGGCGGCGCTGACGACGTCGCGGCGTAAGCGGCTCGGCCAGTCTGAGCCCGCCCATCGGCCCCACAGGGGTCGAGCGCTCCAAGACCAAGCAGGCGAGTCTGGTCCCCCGGATAAGAGAGCGGAGCCATCAAGAAGCTCTCGCGTCAGCCGGAGTTGAGCGAGGTCTCGATCCAGGCGAACGCGAGCACGCCGAAGGCGACAGCCAGCCGGGCTGCTTGCTTGAGTTTGTCGACCATCTGTTGAGTTCCTTCGTGGTAGTGACTCGGGGCGAGCGGACGCGTCCGGGAGGGGTGTGCTGGGTCCGGCACTGGCTGGGACAGTAGGCGGCCCAGATGGCAGCCCGCTAGGTTCGGCGGACCGGTTCCGTCGTAACCCGCACACATTGGCGCGGATCCCTCTATCAGGCGTCGCTCGGCGCGGCATGGTCCGCTGGTGTACTTCACCTGCCATGACCGCGGTGGGATGATGGGGAGAGAAAGGTACCCCGCCGATGACGCCCTTCATGCTCGCCGTCCAAGCTCTGCTCGACGGCAACCAGCCCCCGGAACCAGCGACCAAGCCGAGCCGACCTCGCCCGGTCGCGAAGGCCACGGACACGCACGTGATGATCCGCTCTCTCGCCGAGCAACTGGTGAGCGAGGCCAACGCGGTCTTGCGCGGACGCGGTGTTGGTATCAGCCTGGTCGACGACACCGGTCCCGGTGAACTGACCTTCACTCTGCGACACGGCGACACAGCTGCGCGCGTGCGGACGGTGGTGTCGGGTCATACCGCTCTGGGGCAGCTGGTGCGGGCCGACACGCCCGTCGAGGAGCCGCGCGAGCTCACGTCGGAGGACGAACTGCAAGCGTTGGTGCTCAGTCTGCTCGGAGACTGACGAGGAACCACGGGACGAGGACACGATCGTGCAGTACGAGTTGCGGCATCAAGTCATCCCCGCCAAGCGACAGACGTACCAGAACGTCATCGATCGGCTCGGAGACCAGCCGGTGAGCAGGTATCTCGAAGGCACCCTGGACGTGCAGCCTCGCGAGAACTTCCACTACCGGCCAACCTGGATGTCGAACCGCGAGCTGTACGACGAGCGGTTCTCGGCCTTGCGGCTGACCGACAGCTACCGGTTCACCGACCCGCGGCAGTACTACTACACGACGTATGTGGCCGCACGCGCAGGGCTGCACGACGACTTCGGCAAGACGCTGAGCTATCTCGAGGAGCGCGACCTGCTGGCCAGGATTCCCGCGGGCTGGCAGGCGGTGCTCTCCTCGGTCGTGGTGCCGCTGCGCCACTACGAGGCCGGCGCCCAGCTGGTCAGCGTGGCCGGCGCCCGGTTCGCCTACGGCACCTCGGTGGAGCAGTGCTGCAGCTTCGCGGCATTCGACCGGATCGGGAACGCGCAGATGCTGTCCCGTGTCGGGATCGCGCTCGGCGGCGGCACGCGGGACAGGCTCGAGGCGGCCAAACGGATGTGGGTGGACGGTGCGCACCTTCAGCCGCTCCGCCGGTTGGTCGAGGAGATCATGGTGCTTGACGACTGGGCCGTGAGCCTGTTGGCTATCGATCTCGTCGACTCGCTCGTGTATCCCCTGGTCTACCGCGGGCTCGACGAGCACGCGCTCCTGGGCGGAGCCGTCGCCTACAGCTTGGTCGCCCAGCACTTCAGCGCATGGTTCGAGGACCAGCGCAAGTGGATCGACGCGCTGGTCGCCACGTGGGCTACGGACCCGGAGGCCGGGCTGGCCAACCGAGAGGTCTTGGGTCACGTCCTCGAGACGTGGGCAGTGCGTGCGTACGCGGCGGTCGCGGCACTCGCCGCCGCTGTCGACTCCCACCTGCCGGGGGCCGAGACCGGCACCGAGCTGGCCGCGACGGCTGAGTCCCGGCGGTCTCCGTGGGCCAGTCTGATCGGAGGTGCTGCCTCGTGAACGCTGCGCATCGCCAGGTGTCAATCGACGTCCAGGAGTCGGAGGAGAACCGTGTGCTCATCGAGGCAATCGAGGCGGACAACCCGGAGGTGACGATCCGTCATCTGCCGGGCCTGATCAAGCTGCAGGCGCCGGGTCAGATCGTCATCAACCGGGAGAGCGTGGAGCAGCGGCTGGGTCACGAGTGGGAGACCGGTGAGTTTCAGCTGGCCATCGTGTCGTACACCGGCAACGTCTCGGAGTGGGACGACGACCAGATCATCGTGAAATGGGAGCACTGACATGAGCATCGAGTCGCCGAGGGCGGCTCCGCGGAAGAAGCTGCCGCTGAAGGAACGGTATGCGCTGCTCACCCGCGACCTCGACTGGGAGCCCAGCTACGTCGACCGTGAGCAACTGTACCCGTTCACACGCTACGAGGGCATCAAGGTCCACGACTGGGACGGCTGGCAGGACCCGTTCCGGCTCACCGTGGACGCGTACTGCAAGTACCAGGCGGAGAAGGACAGGCGGCTGTACGCCGTGCTCGACGGGTTCGCGCAGGGCCAAGGACACCTGACCCTGTCCGACGCCAGCTACCTGAACTCGATCAAGCTGTTCATCCAAGCTGTGACCCCGCTGGAGTATGCCGCCCATCGACACTTCGCATTCCTGGCCCGCCACCTCGAGGGCCCGGCGCCCCGGTTCGCGGCGCTGTGCCAGAGCATCGACGAGCTGCGGCACACCCAGACCCAGATCCACACGATCAGCAACTACAACAAGTACTACTCGGGGTTTCACAGCTGGTCGAAGATGCACGACCGGGTCTGGTACCTCGCGATATCGAAGTCGTTCTTCGACGACGCCATGAGCGCCGGACCGTTCGAGTTCCTCATCGCGATCTCCTTCAGCTTCGAGTACCTGCTCACCAACCTGCTGTTCGTGCCGTTCATGAGCGGCGCCAGCTTCAACGGCGACACACCGACCATGTCGTTCGGATTCTCCGCACAGTCCGACGAGAGCCGGCATATGACCCTCGGCCTAGAAGCCATCAAGTTCCTCCTCGAGCAGGACGAGGACAACGTGCCGATCATTCAGGACTGGGTCGACAAGTGGTTCTGGCGGGCATACCGGCTGTCGGGACTGGTCGCCGCCATGATGGACTACATGCTTCCCAAGCCGGTGATGAGCTGGAAGGAAGCCTTCGAGCTCTACTTTGAGGACCAGATGCTCGGCGGCCTGTTCCCCGACCTGGACTTTTACGGCATCCGGCCGCCGCGCCATGTCGACGATGCGATCGCGGAGAAGGAACACCTGTCCCACCAGGTGTATAAGATCCTCCACAATTTCTCCTCCGTCGCAGCCTTCACCACGAAGACCCCGGACCATGTCCACCTCGACTGGCTCTCCGAGCAATACCCGGGCACGTTCGACACTTACTACCGGCCCACGTGGGAGAAGCACCAACGCATCGAGGCCGGCGGCGGCCGCATGTTCTTCCGGGGCCTGCCCCAGCAGTGCCAGGTGTGCCAGCTCGCGATCTCGTTCACCGAGCAGGACGACCGGCGGAAGATCTCGTTCAGACGAAGCGAGTTCCGCAGCGAGACGTTCCACACCTGCAGCAACGGATGCAAATGGATCTTCGACCGAGAGCCCGAGAAGTACGTGCAGGCATGGCTGCCTGTTCACCAGATCCTCAAGGGCGACTGCGGCGGGCCGACCATTCCGGATGTCCTGGCCTGGTACGGGATCCAGACGGGCGACAACGGTGAGTACAACGGCTCCCCGGACGAGCAGTTCTGGCGGGCCTGGCATAACCCTTCGCTGAGGCATGGAGAGTGATATGAGCGTAAAGGCGCTGTACGACTACGAGTTCCCATCGATGGACCGTGCCAAGTTGTTCGGCGAGGACCTGCTGGTCTACGTGCATTGGGAAGGCAACCCGATCTTCTGCTCCGCGGTCTGCTTCCGGGTCCCGAAGACCATGCGGTTCGGCGAGTTCGTCACCAGCTTCGTCGTCCCCTGGGCTGAATCAGACCCCGACTTCGACCACGAGGCAATGAAGCACTGGCGCATCTTCGACGAACCGCTCGACGTCGCCGACGACAAGTCCCTGGCCGATCTCGGCATCGGACACAAAGCACTGCTTACCTTCGCCGGCTAGCTACCCGCTGCGCGGGCGCCCGGGTCTGGTGAACCATCGGTCACACGTCACGAGGAGATGAGCTGCAACGACGACCTACACCGTACGCGTCGAACCGCTCGGCACCGAGATCAGCTGCCGGGATGACCAAGCGGTGCTTGACGCCTGTCTGCGCGAGGGCATCTGGCTGCCACACGCCTGCACCCACGGCACCTGTGGGACCTGTAAGGCCATTGTGCTGGAAGGCGATGTCGATCACGGCGACGCGTCGCCGTACGCCCTGCTCGACAGCGAACGACAGGAAGGCTGCGCCCTGATCTGCGTCGCCAGGCCGCGCAGCAACCTGGTCATCGAGGGAGAGATCGACGCTGAGGAGGGCGTCGCGGTCCATCCGGTGCGCGACTACACCGGCACGGTAGAGTTGCTCGACGAAGTGGCACCCAATGTTCGACGCCTCCTCATCGCGCTCGACCGGCCGCTGAGCTTCAATCCCGGGCAGTACATCCAACTCGTCATGCCCGACGGAGACTCGCGTCCGTATTCGGTCGCGAGCACGCCCGCGGCCCCTGATCGCATCGAACTGCATATCAAGCGCACACCCGGTGGGGTGTGTACCGACGGCTGGGTGTTCAAACACCTGGCCGTCGGCGACGGCGTCTCGCTCTCCGGGCCGTACGGCCGCTTCTCGTTCCGCCCGTTGCGGTCGGAACCCGTCCTGCTCCTCGGGAGCGGCACCGGCCTGGCTCCGCTGAAGTCGATGGTCCAGCACGTCGCGGAGACCGGCGGCGAACATTCGGTGATTCTCTACCACGGCGTCGCGACGCAGACGGATCTTTATGACCACGAGCTGTTTGAGGCGTGGGACGCTGAAAATGACTGGTTCAGCTACCGACCGGCTCTCTCCCGCGACGACTGGAACGGCCGCACCGGCCGTGTGCCGGCGCTGCTTGCCGAGGACTATCCCAGGGCTTCCGGACACACCGCCTACGTCTGTGGAAGCCCCGCGATGGTTAACGACACTCTGAGAGCGCTGATGAAGGCGCGCTTGTTCCCGCGTGACATCTTCCGCGAAGACTTCTTCGACTCGAGAGACAGGGCCAGTGGCGCCCACATCGTCCGAAGCCCTCTTATCCGTCGGTGAACGACACCGCCAAGAAATGCCTCGTGACCTCTGGGTCATGGGGTCGGGGAGCAGACTCGCGAAAAGTGGCGCTTCAGAGTTACGGCAGATAGTGGCGTACTATCTGCCGTAGAGCGGAAGGCGGTTCGGTGGGATCGGTGAGCACGCTCCCGGCCCGGGCGGCCGGGGTCCGGTTGGCGGACGCGGCGAGGGCATTCCTCGGCACGTCCTCGGGAAAGTCCCGCGGTCCGCTCGCCGCTACTGTGGCGGCGTCCAACGTCCCCGCTGATGCTGACGTCACGACCATCGTCTCCTTCACGAACTCACCTGACCGCCGTGGGCTCCCTCTCGGGCCGAGCACACAGCTCGTATCCGGCCGGTTCGACGCCACCCGGCCTGGAGGCGGCCGTTGTTGGTGGAGTCCTTCCCGTCGCCTTTCGGCGTACCGGCGTTCGCTTCTCGGGTCATCCTGTTCCCGGCTGGGGATTGTGCCTTCCTTGCGGTCGGCCTACCAGCCATTGGGCTGGACCCAGACGGGGTTTCCACGTTCCACAAGCGTCGGACACGAACGGAGTGGGCGCCCTCTATACCCCGGGGACGATGGTGCTCCTCCGACCGCTTGCAGATCAGCGGCCAGCATCTGCCGGCATGCCATAGTAACTGATCGCAGAAGCGAGCACGGCGATGGCGAGAAAGCCGGCAACAAAGAGGATATTGGTGAGGACCTTCGCGAACATGATCACGTGGCCATTGGCTGTGACGGCTAGGTGGGTGTCGACTCAGACTCCAGCCGCCAATACTTTCTCTTGGCTCTGCATCGAGCTGCCGAGCGCTCCTCCGGGTGGCGTGGTGTGTCCATAGAGGCTTGAATCGTCGGGGAACAGAACCTCCCAATTGGCCGTCGAGGACGCTCTGGCTCCGAAACCTTCGAATTATGGCTGGACCAGTGCAATGGACGGTGGCTCGCAACGACCATGACCACTTTGTCGTCAGAAACGTCAAATGACAAGGGCGTACGGACTCGAGGAGTGCCGCCGCTTTCATGGCCAGTTGAGGATAGGCCTCCGCGCCCATGACCGTCGTTGCGGGGCGCGCCAAGGCGGAAGCGAGCAACCCGATGTCACGGAAGTGGAACCCGTACCGATCGATCACCTGCAGAGCATCCTCGATCTCAAGGTACGAACTCATGCATCCTCAAGGCGTTTAAGCAGCTCCGCGTCATGGCTCATCACGAAATCCAGACCCTCACTGATCGCCCGGCGGCGGCCGTGCCGCTGGAGAACCAGCTCAGCCCCCTGGAGAAGCAGCGCGGACTTGGACGTGTGCTCCTCGGCGGCAAGCGCATCGAGACGGCGGTCGAGGTCCTCGGGAACGCGCAGATTCACGGCCATACCCCGTGGTACCAAACCAGTACCAAGGAATGAGGTGACGAGATCCGGACTCTTGGCCTCGTCTCGTGGGAACGGCACATTTCATTGTCTCCAACTCTCAGCGACCTGAGAATCCGCGGAATCTAGCCATTTTCCGTGGGAGCCAAAGACCATTCCGGTGGCGAGGTCAGCATATGGCGTGGATCCGTTGCTCGGCGGCCGGAACCACGTCGGTCTGGTGACTCTTTTGTCTCTGCTCCTGGGATTCTGGCAATTCCGGACGGCCATCCTGCTGGCGGCAGTTGAAGTCATTGAAGTACGACGTCGGCAACTCGCCTTCGGTCGGTGGGCTGCGGTCATCTCGTGCTCGGCAGTGACGGCAGGATTTCTCACGAGCCGCGCCGACGCCACTGATCCCAACTTGCCTCTGACCTACGGCGACCAACCAGGGATGGCGGTGTTCCTCTGGAGCGGGTCCGCGTTCATCATGTGGATTTGTCTCGATATCGCACGGGTGTGCCATGACAATGTCCCCAGCATGCGGGCGCGTGCATTCCGATCTGCCTTCGTCCTCATCGCCATCGGATGCGTCCTCTTTGCTTTGGTCCTCGTCGACCGTCTGGTCTATGGAGTCCTAACGAAGATCGACGGCGCTGCCAGCCCATCTGCGGCCGTTCTGACCGCCCTCTACTGGGTGGGCGAAACGTTCGCGGTTCTACTTGTCAGCATCGGGCTGCTTCTCCTCCGGCTCGCAGGCCACCTCAAACACGGCAGATTCCTACTCCATGTCCGGCTCCTGCTCCTGGAAATCAAGCCCATCTGGAACCGTGTGGCTTTCACCCACCACGACTTGATCCTCGAGAAGCGACGGGCCAGCGCGCTCATCGTCCTCAGCCGGCACGCCGAAACACAGCTCCATCGCCGCCTGGTCGAAATCCGCGACTGTGAAATGGCCAGCCCCGCAACAGGCAGGCGCCTCGACGCCCACGACCGATCCGTCGTCGAACGCGCCGAACTCGCGCTTGAAAGGCGCGCCGGCGCCCGCCTGCGCAAAAGGTTCCCCGGCCCGGGATGAGGGCACCGCGGACCACAGCACTCACAATCTAAGAATCTCAGGCGCAGCACACTAGGCGTCGTCGTGCCACCAGCCTTCCCAGGCGCTAGATGTCAATTGACCGCTGGGGAATTTGGTGCTGGAGATGCCGTCACCACATTCGTGATCGTCGTCATCCCGGCGGGACTCCAGAAAGAGCGTAAGACTACTCCAAGGCAACATCGTTGTGTCCTTCCGTGCGTCGCTCGGACCACGGTGTCCAAGTGTGCAACAGCCTAGTCTTCAAATATTTCGCGGATTCGACACGAAGTTTCAGATTTGTATCCGGAATCTATCCCGGACGACCAAGGGTCCGTGCGTGCCGGTGGCACGATCAACCGGCTTCGGAAGGGACGTCCACCCGGCTGCCCCTCGGGTTGCGCGAAGGTCACAAGACTCGCCGGGTCATGCCGCGCCGCAACAACCCAGCCATGAATAGCCAGAAGAATCCTCGCTGTTTGTCATTCTGATGGTCGATCATCGCTGGGCGGGGTCCTCCGCGCAACCAGGGCGCTTTGCGCCGGCCTCAATCCAAAACTTCGCTCGGCGCTCCGCTTATTTCCTCGCGAACTTTTGGAGCGTTGCCGGTTCCCCAAGTTGCACTCCGGCCCCTCATGCCCAGCAGTGAATCCTCTATCAGAACGACGCCGAAAACTAACGCCCACGGCCAACGCCGCCTCTGAGGGAGAAAGATCATGGAAACGCTCACCATCAAAACCCCTGCCGATGTCCTCAGTTTCATCGGCCACACCCTGGGCTTCTGGCCGCAGGAAAGTCTCGTGTGCATCACCCTGGACACCAACCACATCGGCGTGACCCTCCGCGTAGATCTCCCCAAGCACGACGGCGGCGAACGCGCCTATGCCCGAACAGTCGCCGGATATCTCGCCAACGACACGAATGCCACCAGTGCTTTGTTTGCCGTCTACACCTCGGCCGCTCCAACAGGCGGCCAGGACAAACCATACGCAGCAGTCATCGCTGCCCTGACCGGGGCGCTCGCCGAGCGACACATCACCATCCGGGACGGCCTCCTCGTCGGAGACGAGACCGTTTCACCGTACGACGACGATCCACGCCTTGATCGTGCCCTACCCCTGTCGATGGTCGACTCCAGCGAAATCAACGCCGAGCTCGTGTACCGCGGAAGTGCGGTCGCACGAACCGGCCGGATCACTTTGCCGCCGTCAAACAAGGAGTCGGCGTTTCATGCCGTCGAGGATCGCGTCAAATCAATCGGGCAGTGCCATGACCACAGCGCGATCGAAAAGGCGCGAACGCTCTGGGCCGGGATCCTCGAGGCCAAAACCTACCCGACCGACGATCAGACCATCGCTTTGATCGCAAACTTCCAGTTTGCAGCCATCCGCGACCAGCTCATGGCGGACATCCCAGGCGTCGACGGCCCCATGGAACAAATCCTTCTAGCCCAAACTCCCGGCAAGCCGCAATGGACCCGCGTCGAATGGGCCCAGCAAATACTCCTCCACGCCTACACGCACAAAAGCACCCACCACTCAGCCCCACTCCTCACAGCCATCGGGTACATCAACTGGTGGGAAGGCCGCGGCAGCAAAGCCCACCAGTACATGCAACTCGCCCTGGAAGCCGACCCCGGCTACCGCCTAGCCAAACTCAGCGACCAACTCCTCAGCTACGGAATGCTAGCCGGCTGGAACAGGGACTAGAACACTGCGTATCGGACCCGAGGGCTTGGGACTTCGGATTGACCAGCGTCCGTTATCGGCGTCAACAGAGTTGCGCTGGACCAGTCATCTGGGTTATGTCAGGCCAGCACGCTGTGGAATCCGGAGCACACTTTCCAACGACCGGAGGGCTCGACCGGTTCCGCGGTAGATGCGATTGTGCGATCGTCTGAATCCACCGTGAGACGCTTCGTTGAAAATGATCCCTACTTCAGCGCCCAGATGTTCACCGACTTGGGCCGGAGTTAGGTGAGCAATCGAGGTATCGGCTGTGCAATGCTGTGGCCGATCGTATTCCGTGTCATCGCGAACGACCTGCCGGCAACGCCGAATACAAACCCGCCATCGCGGTGGAGCGTCCGTTCGCCATTTTTGGTGTAACAACGAGGAACCTCACCGCACGCCCAACAGAGGCCTCCTCCACATTGATACCAAACTTCTGAAGACTGCGGTCGGCAGCGAGCCTGGGTCCGGTCGAATCATCCACGATCATCGAGTTCCCTAAGCCGAGGCATCCGCGGCATAGCCCAACTACTTGCACTCTCTTCAAAAGCGAATTCCCGCTCGCACTTGAAACCGTGGAGCCCCGCTTTAGTCGCAGACGCCTATTGGTAGGCCGGTAATGTGCTGTTTTGCCCGGAATCTAGGGCTAAAGGTCAATGACAACCGATGAATAGCTGTCACTTGCCGTTGATTCAGGTGAGTTAAGGTGAGTCGGTTGCAATGGCCGACTTGCTGTCGGCCCTGCAATCGACACGGGATCCGTCAGGCTTCCCTCTCCCGTCTGCGATTGGACCTAGATGGTCCATTTAGTCCTTCATTGCGAGGGGGGGCGTGCAGGAGTGCATGATTACCCCGACGTCACAGCCAAGGGAAGGCCTGCAGAACGAGGCATCCGTAGGCTTGGGCCTCCGTGGAGAGCCCGCCCGTGTCGTATGGAGCGTGCTCACGCTCTGTGATCACGGGGGCAGAGAAAAACCTTCATGTCCTTCAATTCTTATTGAATCCATTCTTACCCGTTCTAGTGAGCAGACGCTTCACTAGAACCGTAAGCAGTTGATTCAAGTCCACTTGAATCCTTCCCTGTGTGTTCTAGTGGAAGCGCTCACTGCGAGCATCGGCGGCCACAGCCAGCGCGTCGTCGTGACAGAAGTCGCTGCAAGCCTTCGGGAGCTCAACGTGGACGGCGTGGCCCCGGTCCAGGATCTTCCCGCCGGCGCCCAGCCGCCGTGGTGCGCAGGCTGGGGGTTGGTCCAGTAGCCAAACCGGGTGTCTGGAGGCGCGTGGAGCTCCGACCGCCCGCCGTCGAACCGATGACGGCACGCGCAGATGCCTTCAACAGCGGCGAAGGACTGCGCTGGCTGGAACCCGGGGAGGCCTGGGAAGCCAGTTGGGGAATCCGGTACCGGCTGCCCGGACAGGGCCAGAGGCCCTAGCGCCTACCCCTCCGGCGCCAGCGTGACCGTGACGCCGTCGAGGTTCTGGCTGAAGTCGACCTGGCAGGAGAGCCTGGAGCCGCATTCCTGGTAGCCTTCGGCTTCGACCAGCAGTTCTAGTTCGTCGTCGCTGCGTTCCCCCAGGTTTTCGAAGACGTCCTTTTCCAGGAACACATGGCAGGTGGCGCAGGATGCGGTGCCGCCGCAAGAGGCCAAGACCGGGAGGTCGTTGTCCCGGAGCGCCTCCATGAGTGTCTGGTCCGGCTCCCATTCAAGGTCATGGGTGGCGCCTTCACGGTCGACGACGGTTACTTTGTTGTTGCTCATGGTGGTTCCTCTAAAGTGAGGGCTGCAATGCAGCGTCAGTCAACGGAATGCTGGGGTCCGCGGCGAGCGCGGGATCAATTGCCGCCGCTTGGGCGATGAGTTTCTTGGCGGGGCGGAAGTCGCTGAGCCCGCCCACGGTGTCGACGGCGGAGAGCCGTCCGTTCCGGAGATAGACCACCGAGAACTTTCCTTCCGAGGGCGTTCCCCGGACGATGACATCGTCGTCGGGGTGGCGCACTCCTGCGGTCTGCAGGCGGACGCCGTGCTGAACGGTCCAGAACCAGGGGATCTCGGGATCCGACGTCGGCTGGCCGGTGATCTGCGCGGCGACGCTGTCCGCTTGGGACATGGCGTTCTGGATGCACTCGAGCCGCTGGCTCTGGCCATCGATCCTGCTGGTGAAGCGGGTGACGTCACCAGTTGCGTAGATTTCCGGGTCCGAGGTGCGTCCGTCGTCGTCAACAAAGACGCCGTCCTTGCAGTGCAGTCCGGCAGCTTCGGCGATTTCCTGGTTGGGAATCACGCCTATTCCGGCGAGGACGACGTCGGCGGGGAACCGCGCGCCGTCGGCCGTCACCACCTGCTCGGCCCGGTCCGTTCCCTCGATGGCAGTAACCGCGGCGCCAAAGACGAAGCGGACGCCCTTTTGCTCGTGGACTTTCTCGAAGAAGCGGGAAACGGGAGCCGAGGTCACCCTGCTCATGACGCGGTCCTGGAATTCGAGGACGGTGACTATGCAGCCCCGCGCGGCCGCTGCAGCGGCGACTTCCAGGCCGATGTAGCCAGCACCGATGATGGCGACGCGAGCGCCTGGGACCAGGACGCGCTTGAGTTCGAGCGCGTCGTCCTTGGTCCTCAAGGCAAGGACACCCGGGAGATCGGCGCCGGGAACGGTCAAGGCCCGGGCCCGTGAACCGGTGGCAATGACGAGGCGGTGGTAGGCGTGGCGGCTGCCGTCGGAGAGGAGCACGGTCTTGCCTGGACGGTCTATGGACTCGACCGTGAGTCCCCCACCCGTTCGATACCTTTGTCTTGGAAGAACTTTTCCTTGCGCAGTGGCGTGGACTCGTTCGGCGCACCGGCCTTCAGGAGTTCCTTCGACAGCGGTGGGCGCTCGTACGGTGTCTCCTTTTCGACGTCGAGCAGGAGGATCCGGCCCTGCCATCCCCTGGTGCGGAGTCCCGCCGCGACAGCGACCCCGGAATGGCCGGCACCGATGATGACAACGGGCTGGTTCTCGTGTGGGATCTGCTGTTCAGGCATTGAGCTTCTCCAGTTTCACGTGCAGGTGTTCCGGGCCCGAGTTCGTGAGGTTGTTTCCGCGAACGTATTCAATCGGTTTGTCCTGATCGAGTATCAGGGAACCCAGTTTCTGCGCCAGGATTTCGATCGTCACCTGGGTTTCCAACCGGGCCAAGGGGGCGCCGAGGCAGCTGTGCACTCCGTGGCCGAAGCCCAGGTGACCGTCGTTGTTGCGGTCGATATCGAACGTCTCGCCGTCGGGATACTTGGCGCTGTCCCGGTTGGCGGCCGCGGGCAGGAGCCGGACGATGGCCCCGGCTGGCAGGGTTACCCCGGCAACTTCGATTTCTTCGGTGGTGATGCGGCTCACGCGCTGCACCGTTCCCCGGTAACGGGCCAGTTCCTCGAGGAAGAGGCTCGCATCCTCGGGACGCTCGCGGATCCGGTCCAGCAATTCGGGGTGCTCGCTGAAGAGCCTGAAAGCGTTGGCGAGCAGGATCGTCGTCGTGTCATGTCCTGCAACGAAGACGAACGCGCACAGCTCCTTAGCCTCCTTCTCGCTGAGCAGTCCGTCCTTCCACATCCTCGCGATGTGGCCGCCCACGGACTCGCTCTCCTCGCGGTAGAGGCGCTCCATGGTGTCCTTCAGATAGGCGAAGAACTCGAAGGTGCTTTGTTCATCCGTGCCGGTTCCCTCCGCATTGCGGGCGAGCCTGCCGAAGTAGCTGAACGTCTCATCGGACCAGAACTTCATCTTGTCGAAGTCCGCGGCCGGCACATCAAGCAGTGCACTGATGGTGGACATGCTCAGTGGAATGGCGTAGTCGTCCACGGCGTCGCCGCCGCCGGCGGCGATCATGGGGTCCAGGTACTTGTGGGCGTTTTCCCGGACGCGCTCCTCGAAGCGGCCGATCGCCTTCGGGGTGAAGGCTTGCGCCACTACTTGGCGCAGCCGGGTGTGGTTCGGAGCGTCGAACAAGGTCAGGAAGGTCAGCGGAACCGGCTCCACCACCTGGGAGGAGAAGACCTTGGGTGCCCGCATGGCCTTGCGGACGTCGTCGTACCGGGAAATGAACCAGACATCGGAGACCGGCGAGTAGGCCCGGAGCACGGGGGCGTGCTCCCTCATCCATTCATAGTGCGCGTAGGGATCTCCCTGGGATCCGTCGTCGACTACTTTGAAAGGCGCCATTCCTTCCGGCCAGTCCAATTCATGGGAATACGGAGGCAGCGCCGCTGGTCGGCCGGTTTTTTCTGTGGTGGGAGCAGACATCATTGTCCTTCTTTCCGGATAGTGATCCATGTCTCACCAAGAATGACGACGGCGGCCCGCCCCCGCCCACAGGACTTCCGTTCATCGGCCCAAATTGTCGAAACCCGCTAGCGGCGCGGGGAAGACCCCGCGGATTTCAGCGCGCGGGAAATGCCATGGGCAGCCGTCAGCAGCGCAGGGACGGTAAAGGGAATGTCCGCTTCGTCCCTCGGAACAATCGCGTTCAACGCCGCGGCAATCTCGTTGTGCGCCCCGAAAACCGGCACGGCGATGCCCGTCCACTCGGTGACACCGATTCCAGGCAACGCCACGTAGCCTCGCTGGCGGATCTCTGCCAGGTGCTTCCGAATCAGCAAGGGATCCGTGATCGTCTCAGGGGTTACCTTTGCCAGCGGGGCAGAGAGCACCTCGTCCTGGAAGGCTGGCGGAGAGTACGCGAGCAGCACCAGGCCGGAGGATGCCGCGTGGATGGGCATTCTTTGGGCGATGTGCGCCGCATTGAGTTTGGAATCCGGCGATGACAGACGCTCCACGTACAGCACGGTCCCCTGGTTCAACACCGCCAGGGTGGTGTGCTGATGGACGGTGGCCTGGACATCTTCCATGAACGGAAGTGCCAGTTCCTGGAGGTTCAGGGCCCGTGAAGCTCGCGCGGCGAGTTCCCACATCCGCATCCCCGGCCGCAGGTCGCCGTCGGGAAGCCGCTCAATCAGGCCATGCAGGACGAGATCTTCGAGCAGCCGGCGGGTGGTGGTCAGCGGCAGGTCGGCGCGGCGCGCGAGGCCGGAGAGCGTCATGCTCGGCACATCCCGGTCGAACGCGCTCAAGAGACGCACGACGCGGCTGATCACGGACTCGCCGGTTGGGGAATTCGCCATGATGAAATTCTCCTACGCGGCGCCCGCGGGCGGCAGCACCCGGACCGCAACACCCACGGACGCCCTTGTCCTCAGCGCGCCGCCACCCTGGAGACCCCACGCTCGGCAGCTAGCACTGCGATGTCACGGCCAGCCCGGTACCCGAACACAAGGGCCGGGCCGATATGCGAGCCGTAGCCCGGGTAGCCGCCGCCGAAGACGCTGACCGCTGCCGCGCCGACGGCGATGAGGCCAGGAACGGGGGTTCCTTCTGCCGTCACTACTTCGGAGCGTTCATTGACGCCGACGCCGGCAAAAGTCCCTAGGTCACCCATCTGGATCTTCGCCGCGTAGTACGGCCCCTTGCCGACGGGAGCAAGGTTGGGGTTCGGCTTGTGTTCCATGTCGCCCCGGAAGTGGTTGTACAGAGTGGAGCCGCGGCCAAAGGCCGGATCCTCGCCACGTTCTGCCGCCGGGTTGAATTCGGACACGGTAGCTTTCAGGCCTTCGGCGTCGATGCCGAGCTTGCCCGCGAGTTCTTCCAAGGTCTTCCCCTTGACCAAATATCCGGTCCGGTAGAAATAGCCGCACGGCATGGGCCAAGGCTTGGCGTAGCCGATGCCGTACTTGTGCATTGTCTTGGCATCGCCGATCACATAGCCGAAGGTCTTCTCCTCGCCTTTGTTATGCGCGATCATCGCCCCTCCGAAGTCGTGATAGCTAAGGGCCTCGTTTCCGAAACGCTTGCCATAACGGTCGACGGCGATCAGGCCCGGGAGTCCGATGGCGCGCAGGTGCGGGAAGAGTCGCTGGGCACCGTTGAGGTACTTGAAGACGGTCACCGGCGCCCAGGATCCCACGCTGACCACGGAATCGTCGATGTGTCCGCCGGCGCTGATCGCCAGGTTCGCCGCGTCCCCGCCGTGGCCAATGGTCGGTGTGAAGTGATCATCGCCATTGGCGTCGTGCGGGAAGTGCTCCTGCCGCAGTTTCTTGTTGCCGGAGAATCCGCCGGCAGCGAGGATGACGCCCATGCGGGCTGTCACGGTGGCGGCATGTTCTCCCCCGATGACCGCGCCGGTGATGGCGCCGTCGTCGCCACGGGTCAGGGAAAGCGCAGGAGAGGCGTTCCACAACCGCACCCCCAGATCAGCGGCGCTCTTCACCATGCGGGTCATCAACGCGTTGCCGTTCGAGCGCAGGACCGGGCGCTTGTAGCGGGCCGCGTCGACCCATGTCCGCAACAGCTTTTTCGCCACATAGACGAAGGACTTGATCGATTGGTTGACGTGGAAGAACTCGTTGATGTCCGGCCCAACCTGCGGCATGTAACCGAACACGGTGTAAGAACTCATATACGGCTGCATCAGGAGGCGCGTGTCCCCAAGCACCCGGGCATCAACGTCCCGTGGCAGGATCGCACGTCCCGAAAGTTTCGCTCCCGGAAGGTCCATCTGGTAGTCAGGCGCCTTCTCCGGGTAGGTGAATTGCACCTCGGTCTCGTTCTCGAAAAAGGAGATCGCTTCCGGCACGGTATCCAGGAAGTCCCGGACCCCTGCCGCGTTGAAGGTCTCCGGGGCGAGGTTCCTCAAGTAGGTTTCCGCATCCTCGCGGGTATCCCCTTGCTCCAGGCCCTGCTTGTTTCCGGGGACCCACGCCCAACCGGCGGAAATGGCCGTAGTGCCTCCGAAGTACCGGTCCTTCTCGGCAACGATCACGTTCAGCCCTTGGGACGCGGCCTTCAGCGCCGCGGCCATTCCAGCGACGCCGGAGCCGACCACTAGGACATCACATACAACGGTCTTACTCATGGTTCTTGCTCCATTCGCTCGGCTGCGCACTTCAATAGGCCGCCGCTTCAATCGGCTGACCGCTTCGATGCGGCCAGCCGGGCAGATTGCCAAGCTTCAGGACATACCTTGGAGGGGCGGACGGGGAGCATGATTACCATTGAGTGGGAATCCGGTCAGGAGGAAGTGTGGCCAACTCGGCATCGGGCGAGTCGATCATCAGGCGGTTCATCACGATCATCAGCGCTTTCGACGACAAACACACGTCCATGAGCGTCGCCGAACTCGGCCGCCGTACCGGGCTTCCCGTGACCACAAGCTACCGGCTGGTCAACGAACTCCTGCTCGAGCGCCTCCTCGAACGCGACACCAGCGGGGACATCCAACTGGGAACCCGGATGTGGGAGCTCGCCTCCCGGGGATCCAAAACGCTGGGCCTGCGGGAAGCGGCGTTGCCTTTCATGGAGGACGTGCAATCGGTGGTCCAGCACAGCACCACCCTGGGCGTGCTGGATTCGGACGAGGTCCTGTATATCGAAAGGCTCGGCAGCACTTCGACCATCGTGGACATCACCAAGATCGCCGGCCGCCTTCCCGTGCACGCCACGTCCTCCGGAATGGTACTGCTGGCCAATTCCCCTTCGGCCTACCAGGACATGCTCCTGTCGCGTCCCCTCACCAAGTACACCGAAACAACCCTGACCGACCCCGCCGTGCTGCGCCGACACCTGGCCGAGGTCAGGCAACGCGGTTTCGCTGCCATGCCCGGGGTGATCGTGCCCGAATCCAGCGGCATCGCCGTCCCTGTCTACGGTCCAGACAATACTGTGGTGGCCGCACTCAGCGTGGTGGTGCCGCGGGACGAGGAAAATGTCTCCGCCCGCGTGCCTGTCCTCATGGCCGCCGCCCGCGGTATCTCCCGTGCCTTGGGCTGGCGCGGCAAACTCAAGGGCACCCTCCGCCAAAGCCACTAAGGGATACATTTTCCGTTCATCGGCAATCCCGTGGTTCCCGTCACAGCTCCCCTGCGACTCTGCTAGGACGCAGCAAGAGGCCGCAGTGTCGCGGCAGGAGGAGCACCACAATGAACCACACACCACACCGCGTGGCCGGGAAGACCGCCGTCGTGACCGGCGGACGCGGAGACTTGGGAAGCGCCACCGCGGCGCTCCTCGCCCATCACGGCGCGAAGGTCGCGAGCCTTGACGTGGCGGGAATTCCTGCCACGGTGCGCCACGAAAACATCAAAGAGTACGACGTCGATGTCACCAGCGAGGACAGCGTCGCCGAAGCAATCCGCCGGGTCAGCGACGACTTTGGCGCTCCCGACATCCTGGTCAATGCAGCCGGCATCATCGGTCCGGCCGGCGCATCCCACACTGCCTCAGTGCCAGATTTCGACCTCATTTTCAACGTCAACGTCAAAGGCGTCTGGCTCATGACCAAGCATGTGGTTCCGGGAATGATCGGCAACGGTGCCGGGAGCATCATCAATTTCTCCTCCATCCACGGCATCACCGGTGGCAGGAACGTGCCGCTCTACCACGCAACCAAGGGCGCCGTCCGGCTCCTGAGCAAATCCGACGCGGCGGCCTACGGCGCCTACGGAATCCGGGTGAACTCCATCCATCCAGGCTCGATGAATACCCGCATGAGCCGCCGCTCCGCCGAGCAATCCGACATCGGGCCCGAGGCCTACTACAAGCAGTTGGTGGGCTCCAACCCCCTGCCGCGGCAGGGCGAGCCGAACGAGATTGCCTACGGGGTGCTTTACCTGGCCTCGGATGAATCCCGTTTCACCACGGGTTCGGAACTCGTGATCGACGGCGGCTACACGGCCGTCTGATTGCCGCTGCGGCACCTCGAACAATTCCTCTTTGAAAGGCAACAAAATGAAATTCGTCCATGGGACCGAGTCGGACAGCTACGACGTCGTCGTGGTCGGCTCCGGCGCCGGGGCCCTCACCGCGGCGGCCACGGCCGCGCGCGCGGGGAAGTCCGTCGTCGTCCTCGAAAAAAGCGCCCTGCTGGGCGGAACATCCGCGGTGTCCGGCGGCATGCTGTGGGTGGCCGACAATCATCACGCCCGCGACGCCGGAATCACCGATTCGAAAGAGGCGGCCGCCGAGTATGTGCGCGCCGTGGCCCGCGGCCGCGGCCGCGCGGAACTCCTGGACGCTGCCCTGAACTACGGCGACCAGATGCTGCGCTTCGTCGAGGAGGAATGTGGCCTTCGCTTCATCTTCCTCAACAACTTCCCGGACTACCGCCAGGATTTGCCTGGCGCCGTGGAAGGCGGCCGCACCGTGGAGCCGCAGTTGTTCAATAAGCAGGACGCGCTCGGCACTCTGAGCGATCACGTCCGAACCGATGGACGCGCGCCATTCACGATGCAGGAATACGAAGCCTGGGGCGCCTTCACTAAGTTCCCTTGGGAGGAACTGAACCGCCGCCAGGGTGACGGACTGGTCGCCAAAGGCCAGGCCCTCGTGTCCATGCTGCTCGCCAGCCTGGTGCGCGACGGTGCCGCTCTCGCCACCGGCGCGCGAGGGCACCGGCTCCTTACGGACGGAATCCGGGTGACCGGCGTCGAGCTCGAATCCGGGGAGCAGATCCGCGCGAACGACGCCGTGGTCCTCGCCACGGGCGGTTTCGAATGGGACAAGGCGCTGGCGGACTCGATGCTCGCGTCGCGGCTGTACACGATGTGCTCGCCCCCTTCGAACACGGGCGATGGCCTGCGGATGTCCCAGCGCATCGGCGGCCAGACCCGAGGCACCCGCGAAGCATGGTGGGCGCCCATGTCGATCACCGGCGACACCCGCGACGGGCAGCCCATCGGGACGCTCCTTCGCTTCGAACGGCAAGGACCGGGCTCGATCATGGTGAACCGCCACGGCCGCCGCTTCGCCAACGAATCGCAGAACTACAACGATCTTGCCCGCTGCCTCCAGTCCTGGGACTCCCCCAGGAACCAGACACTGAACACTCCCGCGCACGTGATCGTCGACCACGCCTACATGGAGTCCTACGGCATCCTGTCCCACCGCGTCGGCCAGCCCACGCCCGCATACCTCATCGAGGCACCGACCCTGGAGGAACTTGCCGCGAAGATCAACGTGCCTGCCGAGAACCTGACGGCGACGGTGGCCCGCTTCAACGAGTTCGCCGTCAAAGGCGAGGATCCGGACTTCGGCCGCGGCGAAAGCGCCTACGACAAGTACTGGGGCGAGGACGACAGCCCGTGGCCGAATCCGTCCTTAGGTCCGCTGAAGAGCGGCCCGTACTATGCCATGGAAGTGGTCAACGGAGCTTTCGGAACCAACGGAGGCGTCGCCACGGATGGACACGCCAGGGTCCTCGACGTCGACAACCAGCCCATCCCCGGTTTGTTTGCGGCGGGCAACACCACCGAAAACGCCTACGCAGCCGGTTATCCGGGCGCCGGCGCCACCCTCGGCCCGATCATGACCATGGGCTACATCGCCGGACGCACAATCGCCGGCCAGGATTTGGACTATGTCCCCGCCGCCGTATCATCCGCGGCACCGATTGGAGCCTGACATGATCCGACACACTGTGCTCTTCAAGTTCAAGCCCGGATTCCCGCCTGCCGACAAGCAGAGCTGGATCGACGGACTCGACACCATGAGGGGCAGGATCCCCGGCATGGTGAGCCTGACCCACGGTCCTGACGTCCTCAACCAAGAGCGCTCGTTCGACTACGCCATTGTGGCCGACTTCGAAAAGGTCGAGGACATCGCGGTTTACAACACCCACCCGCTCCACGAGCCGCTCAAGGCATATTCGTTCCCCAACAGCGAGCAGATTTTGTCTGTGGATTTCGCGTTGTAAGGATTCCCTGGGGATGACCGGAAGGAGTTGAGATGTCTATTGGAATCGACCACCACGCATTAAGTTGGCAACGCAGTCCTGATGCTCTAGAAGGACCCCCTGTGGAGTGTCCCGCCGCCGCGACCAGGACCGAACAGCTCCGCGATGGTGAGGAGTTTGTTTCCGCACCGTGGATGGGGCTCCACTACAAAATCGAACCTTGATGGAACCGAAAAGTTCAGAGGCTCTCCTTTAGCGCCAATACATGAAACCCTCCTTCCTGAACAAGTGCAAGGGGCGGCCCTTTGGCTCTACTCACGCCGCGGCAAAAGCAGGGTGACGACGCGGAAACGGCTCGCTGACACGGAGAAGGCCTGACGACACCGGACGGATGCTCGGGCGACTGTCCATTTCTGTCGAATCGCAAGTTTGATCAGACCTTTGCAGAGGAAGTCTAGTCCCGCATTTCTGCAGCTGGCGTGTCGAGAACGGAAGAAAGCAGGACCCGCGCTGACTTCAACTCATCACGGACGCGCTACTCGCAGAATCTAGCCGTTATCCGTGCGATGCAGGAACAATGACGTGTCACCCTATTTCATCGTTTCCGTGGGGTAAACGTGTGGCGCACGTAGACCAGATCGAGTTTCACCGGAGTCTAACGCCGCGGCCCCGGGCTGAATATATTCACTCACGACCACCTGCACACTTTTTGGTCCTTCCTGGGAATCGCGCCTCCGAACCTCATCGGAGCTCGCATTAATTCGACGGCTGGGCCACAGCGGCAGCTACCGTCGCAAGCCTCTCCAGTGCTCTTTCCGCATTGTTTAGAAGTACGAGCAGGTCATGTTCCTGCCTCTTTTCCTGCCACGCAGCCACTGTTGCTGCACTAAGGGCGAGCAACAAATGGGCCAGTTCCATGGTCTCTACCGCGGAGGCCTCGGAGAATTCCGGGAAGAACGCAGTTTGAGGAGAATCCGGTCCTGCAACATTCGCTGCTGTTCGCCAGCAACCCTGTCAGCCACTTCAGGCGCCCTCGCCGAAGCTTGCCTAAAGAGCGAGTAGCCTTCCAACCCCGCTTCTTCCACCTGATGGGTCATCCTGACCCAACAGCGCCAAAGGTTATTCAGAATGCCGGGTTCATTCGGATCTATCGCATCAAATTCAGCAAGAATTCGGGCATTCTTGCTCCGCATGAAGATGAGAAGCAGGTCCTCCTTCGTCGGAAACAGCCGGGTGACCGTCCGGATGGAACAGCCAGCCGCAGACGCGACCTGATCCATTGTCACGTTCGAGAACCCATGCTCGGCAAAGAGAATCCAGGCTTTCGTCTCGATATCCTCGGCCTTCCGCCGACGTGCAGGCGAGATCGCCAACTCCGCATGCTGCATGCCCGCTCCTTCCATCCGCTTAAAGCCGACCATACCAGCTCTTGACAGTTTTGACCGAGTCGGTCATTCTAAACTGACCGAGTCGGTCACTGTGAACTGGCTCATACCAAGATTGGATTGTTATGAACGAATTGACATGGATGCCGGCTACGGAGATCCGCGAAAAAATCGTAAGCGGGGAAGTGTCCTCGCGTGAGGTGCTGGAACACTTCATTGAGCGGATTGAACGGCTGAACCCGACGCTGAAAGCCTTCGTCCACCTGGACCTTGACGGTGCCCGTGCACGCGCTACTGAACTGGACGAATCTCTGGCCCGTGGGGAAACTCCGGGGCCTCTTCATGGCCTTCCGATCTCCGTCAAGGAGAACCTGAGCGTTGCAGGGATGCCTTACAGCTTCCCCCGCATGGGTGAATACGGTGTCGCCTGCTACGATGCCATCGCTGTCGAACGGCTGCGCGCAGCCGGGGCGATCATTGTCGGCACGAACACCATGATGGGAACGTCGAGGCCTAAAGGTGTGACCGCCCGACCTGAAGCGCCGGACCTGGGCGCGTTCAACTGGGACGCTGAGACGCGGAGCCCTTGGGACATCGACCGGGTTCCTGGCTGGTCGAGCTCGGGCGGTGCAGCTACCGCTGCCGCTCGTCTCCTCCCCTTGGCAATCGGCAGTGACGGCGGCGGATCAACGCGCCTGCCGGCCGCGTTCTCAGGGGTCGTCGGCGTTCATCCCACCCGTGGACTTGTTCCCTATGTCGACTACCGGCAACCAAAATTCCGCGTGTCCGCGACAAACGGTGCCCTCACGCGCAACGTCAAGGACGCAGCTCTGGTCACGCAGGCCCTGGCCGGGCCCGACGCCCGTGATTACCTTGCAATCCAGACCCAGCCCCAGGACTACATGAAGGAAATCTCCGGCGGCGTTCAGGGATGGAAGTTTGCTTGGACAGACACGTTCGGCAACACCGAACAGTACGCCCAGCCCCACAGCAGCGCCATCATAGACCAGGTCCGCCAAGCCGCATGGAAGCTTGCCGACATCGGAGCCAGCATCGACCACGCTGACATCAGCTTCGAAGCACTGGGCCGTGGCGGCGGACCCGGCGAAGGGGAACCATTCGTGTACGAAATCGAGATAGCTCCTGTGAACAAGACACCCATGCCCAAGGTCGACCCCGAGGCCTACCGCGCCAACGCCGAGTGGCGGGCCAGCACATGGAATGAAATGCACCGGGCCTTCGACAACTATGACCTGGTGCTCTCCGTCACCAGCCAGGAGGTCGCCCCAACCTTCGAGGACTGGAAGCAGAACTGGGAAACCGACAAATGGGGCAACAAGCGCGGCGGATACGCAGGGGTCTACACGAGCCACACCAGCTTCCTCAACGTCATCGGGCTCCCAGCCGTTTCCATCCCGTGCGGACTCCACAACGGCCTTCCCATCTCGTTGCAGATCATCGGCCCGGCCTCCAGCGAACACCGGATCTTCCAGGCCGCATCAGCGATCGAAGGCGCCGTTGGCTTCTCCCACCGGCCGGCCATCAGCTAACGCAGCCCCTTCCCGCGCACCTTCCTCCTTCTAACATTGATTGAGAGAACCATGAGTACTGCAACAATTAACAGGACCGGCGGCAAGACCGCCAGGCTCCAGCTCTTGGCGGCCAGCGTAGGCACCGTCGTTGAATCGTTCGACTGGATCATCTATGCCGTTCTGGCACCGTATTTCGCAGGCCAGATGTTCGCCGGATCCAATCCAGCAGCGCAACTCCTCTCGACCTACCTGGTCTTCGCTATCGGCTTTATTGTCCGGCCCCTGGGTGCTGTTATTATGGGCCGGTTAGTTGACAGGCGCGGGCGGCGTTTCGGGCTGATTCTGTCGGTATGGATCATCTCGGTCGGGTCCGTCATTATCGCTTTGACACCCACGGCATCGGTCATCGGCATCTGGGCGGCCATCATCATCGTCCTGACACGGATGGGCCAGGGAATATCCGTCAGTGGTGAGCAGGCTGCCGCCGGAACCTACCTCGTGGAGACAGCCCCGCGTAACCGGGTATACCTCTTCGGATCCATAGGAAGCTCGGCAACTTACATCGGACAGATGCTCGCCCTTGGAACCGTGGCAACCCTGCTGTCCGTCCTCGGCCAGGAAGCCCTTCAAAATGGCGGCTGGCGCTGGGGCTTTTCGATCTGCGGACTGCTTGGCATCATAGCTTCTTGGATCCGGCGCATCGCCCCCGAAAGCGAAGTCTTTGAGAAGGAAGCAAAGGCTGATCCCCAGCCGGTCCTGCCCGTTCTCAAGGCGCACTGGCGCCAATCGTTGGCGGTATTCATGATGTTGATTCCGGCGACCATGGGCTTGTACTTTGTCACCTCCTACATGCCGGTCTACCTCAACTCGACCGGAGCGGCCACCAAGGAGCAGGTGGCCGTCATTCTTCCCTGGCTGACCATGTTCCTCATCGCAGTGATCATCGTTGCAGGAGCGGTGGCTGACCGCGTCGGAGGACTTCGCATGGCGAGAGCGTCCTACATTTTCCTGGCCGTCTGCACGGTTCCCATCATTCTGGGCATGAGCAGCCGCACGTTGCCGGTAGTCGGCGGGTCGATTGTCTACCTTATCGGGCTAGGCGCTGTGACAGCGCCCTTCGCGGTCTTGGCTCCCCAGCTGTTCCCCGCCCGCGTCAGGGCCATGGGAGCCGCACTGCCTTCGATGCTGGCGGTTGCCGTCTTCGGAGGAACATTCCCCCTCGTAGCCCAGGCAATGCTTACCAATAACGCCCTGGGATTCCTTCCCTACTACATCGGTGCAGGGGCTCTTGTAGGGCTCATCGGGTCCTTCGTCATCCGTCACAAAGACCTTAAAGACATTCAGGTCGCTCCCAAAACGGAATCGGCCGTGCCAACACTTCCCTGACCTCAACTCAGGACACAGAACTGAGGATGGAGCGATCAGGATGCCGGTCCGTTGCCCTGAATCGTGTGCGGTAGAGGTGACCGGGTCCTTCCGTGTTGCGATGCGGAAGGACCCGGCGGCCTTGGAGTGAGCCGAGCCGCCTATCTAGTAGGCCTTGATGCATTGTTCCACTATGAGATGGATAAGTGACCTTGTCGTCATCGATCGCTTGCAGCGCTCTGTTGCGCGCCGCAGGTACATCACGGTCGTGTTCTATCCTGATGGCGAATCCTCCGAAGGCCTGACCATGAGAGAGAAGTCCGGCGCTCCCTGGGTGCCTCGGAGTGCTCGCCCCCGAGACAGATCGTGGTCCCCGACCTGCGGCCGGCCCTCGCGATCATCCCGTTCATCAGCGCCTAGAACGAGTACCTCCGGCCGTCGCTCATCATGCCGAAGTCGACCGCGCTCATCCAGGTCGGTGTCTCGGGCTTCCTCGGGGCCGAGGGCAAAACCTGGGGCGCCATCATGGCAGCGTACTCCCTCGCAGGGCTGCCGATCTTCCTCATCTACGTCTTCCTGCAGCGCTTCGTGCGGTCGGGGTTGAAGTAGAGGGACGAAACGACACACGATGCGACTGTTTGGGCGCCGAAAGGGGCCTTTGCAGGCGCGACTTGTCGCTACCGACCGCATGGCCTTGGAGGCGAACGCGTGTAGGGCGCCCACTCCGGGGACTACGCGCCATCGCGCATTTGACGCTCTCTGGACGGCGGGCGCTCGGGTGGCGATCATGAAGTAAGGCGCGAGGATCCGGCCCCCTAGGACCGCCCTGGGCGGCTCCGCGCGCCGGAGGCACAAGAGCATGCCACGCGAAACGCCGGCGGAGGGCTCCGCCGCGGACGGTCTATCGCAGACCGACGAAGAGTTCCTCGCTGCCTATTACGAGCACGTCACTGCCGAGGACATCCACGACTATAGTGTCGAGACGCTTGAGCTCCGCGCGCGGGAGCACCTCGCTCTGGCCGCGGTCCGCCCGCCGGGGACGTCCAAGGTCGCAGTCGTCAATGAGCGGAATGCCGCGATGCTGTTCGTGGTGGCCGATGACATGACGCACGTAGTTCGCTCGGTCACCGCAGAACTGACGCGTGAAGCGGTGTCGATCCGGCTCGTCGTCCATCCCACGTTTGAGGTTCTCCGCGATCCCGCAACCCATGAGCTCATCGAACTCCGTCATGGGCCCCAGCGTGCAGGGTTCGCCGCCCGCAGCGACGCATTGCGCGACGGCGATGCAATGGACGCCACGGCGGTTGCGCGTAGCACGGCGGAGATCTGGATTGCGTTGGAGATCGGCGGGCTGCCGGATTCCTCCGGCGCCGAGGATTTCGTGGCGGGCTTGCAGAGGGTCCTCGCCGATGTCCGCGCCGTTGCAGAGGACGCCGGCGGACTCCACGCCCAGGTGGTAGCCGCCGTCGAGTCATTGGATTGGTACCCCAGCGGGTGCCTGCCGCCCGTCGAACAGCTCAGGGACTTCCTCCCGTGGTTGGAGGGGGGAAACTTCGAGTTCCTGGGCTACTGCGAGTACGGGCTGACGACGGCGGGAGGCAACGAAGTCCTTCAGCTGAGGCCGGGGTCTGAGCTGGGTTTCCTGCTTGCCCACCAGCTGTCCAAGGGCGCAGACGATCCGACGACCCGGGCCAAAGAGGTCCTGACGCTTTCCACCTCCGGCCTCCGCTCCACCGTGGAGCGGGCCTCATATCTGGAGGAGATCCGCCTGACGATATTCGATGAAACGGGTGCTGTGGCGGGGGAACGCTGCTTTGTTGGCTTGTTCGCCCCGGGCGCGGCGGGCCAATCGGTGCGGGGGATACCGGTGATCCGGGACAAGGTCGCCGCGGTGCGCGGGCGGCTCGGTTTCGTCCCGGCGTCGCATCGGGCGACTGAATTGGTGGCCGTCCTTGAGTCGTTTCCCCTCGACGAGCTTTTTCAGGTCGACGTTGAGGAACTGACCCGGCTCGCGGCGGAGATCCTGCGGCTTCAGGAACGCCGGCAGACGCGGCTGTTCCTTCGCGCGGACAGCTACGGCCGGTTTGTGTCCGCGCTGGTCTTCCTTCCGCGACACCGCTACAGCACGGCCGTTCGCCTTCGCCTTGAGCAGGAGCTCAAGCAGGCCTTCAACGCCTCCTCCCTCGAGTTCGACGTCCGGCTGGGCGATTCGCCGATGGCCCGCGTCTTCTTCCGGATCCTCCTGCCGGCAGGGCGACGGCCCGACGCCGTCGATCCGACCGTGCTGGAGAGGAGCCTGATCAGCGCCACGCGGACCTGGGCCGAGGGACTGGATGATGCCCTCCGCGGCCGCTTTCCCGCCGCGCAGGCCGCCCGGCTGTCCTCCCTCTGGTCGGCGGCGTTCCCGGTCGGCTACCGGGCCGATGTCGATCTCGAGGACGCGGTGGAGGACATTACGCGGTTCGAGCAGTTCGATCTGGACGGCACCGGCGGACGCCCCCTGAACGACCCCCTGCTGGCTCTCACCACGCGGCCGGAATCTGCCCCCGCGCCGCCCGAAGGCGCCCCGGCTCGTGACTCGCGGATCCGGCTATACCTCACGAGCCCCCGGAGCCTGACGCAGATCCTGCCGTTCCTCCACAACCTCGGCCTTGAAGTGCAGAACCAGCGACCCTTCGACATCCTGCGCGGCACGGACAGACCGCTGTTCCTGTACGACTTAGGCGTGACGTACCCGGCAGACGTGGATCCCGCTCGAACCGCCCCCCTGCTCGCGGACGCCTTCGGAGCAGCCATGCGCGGTGACACGGAGTCAGACCGCTTCGACGCACTCGTCCTGCAGGAGGGCATTGATTGGCGGCACATCGTGATCCTCCGCGGCTATGCCAAGTATCTCCAGCAACTGGGAACCACGAACTCGTACGACTTCATCGCGGATACTTTCCTGGCCAACCCCGGGGCGACACACGCGCTGCTGGGCCTGTTCCGAGCCAGGTTCCGCCCAGGGCTCGGCATCGCCGAGCGTCTTCGGGATACCAAGGCCGCCCGGGAGGAGGTGGCCGAGGCGATCGACGCCGTTACCTCCTTGGACGCGGACCGCCTGCTGCGCACGTTCCTGAACCTCATCGAGGCCACGACGAGGACCAACTTCTACCGCAACCGGCCATACCTGAGCTTCAAGCTCCAGCCCTCCCACCTTCCCGGCGCCCCGTACCCACGTCCGCAGTTCGAGATCTGGGTCTATTCGCCCCGGGTCGAGGGCGTGCACCTTCGCTTCGGGCCGGTGGCGCGCGGGGGCCTGCGATGGTCGGACCGGCGCGAGGATTTCCGCACCGAAGTCCTCGGGCTCGCCAAGGTCCAGATCGTGAAGAATTCCGTGATCGTCCCCACCGGCGCGAAGGGCGGCTTCTACGCGAAGCACCTGCCTGATCCCATAGCGGACCGCGCAGCATGGCTCGCGGAAGGCATTGAGAGCTACAAGGACTTCCTCCGGGGCCTCCTCGATGTCACGGACAACCTGGCCCCGCCCGACGTCACTGTGTCCCCTGCGGCCCGCGGCACACGGGGCCAGGTGGGGCGCGTTATCCCGCCGCCGAACGTGGTGCGGCATGATGACGACGACTACTACCTCGTAGTGGCCGCCGACAAAGGGACCGCGGCGTTCTCTGACATCGCCAACGAGGTGGCCAAGGAGTACGGCTTCTGGCTCGGTGACGCGTTCGCGTCAGGCGGCTCCGTAGGTTACGACCACAAGCGGATGGGCATCACCGCCCGGGGCGCCTGGGAGTCAGTCAAGCAGCACTTCAGCGAGCTCGGCATTGACTCCCGGCGCGAAGACTTCACGGTGGTGGGCATCGGGGACATGAGCGGGGACGTCTTCGGCAACGGCATGGTGCTCTCGGACCACATCCGCCTCGTGGCCGCGTTCGATCACCGGCACATCTTCCTGGACCCGACGCCGGACGCGGCGTCCTCCCTCGAGGAACGCCGTCGCCTGTTCGCGTTGCCCCGTTCCTCGTGGGCCGATTACGATCCTCGGCTGGTCAGCCCCGGCGGCGGGGTGTACCCGCGCGCCGCCAAATCGATCCCCATCAGCCCAGAGGTGCGTTCGGCCTTGGGGCTGACCGCGGAGACGACGACGGCGATGACCCCGCCCGATCTCATCCAAGCAATCCTGCGCGCGCCCGTTGATCTGATCTACAACGGCGGGATCGGAACCTACGTCAAAGCCTCCACGGAGACCAATACCGAGGTGCGCGACAAAGCCAACGACGGGATCCGAGTCAACGGTAACGAACTCCGGGCGAGGACCGTGGTCGAAGGCGGCAACCTCGGAATGACCCAACGGGGACGGGTCGAGGCTGCACTGAACGGGGTCCTGCTGATCACCGACGCCGTCGACAACTCTGCCGGAGTGGACTGCTCCGACCACGAGGTCAACATCAAGATCTTCATCGACCGCATGATCGCAGCAGGCAAGATGCCAGCCGTCGAACGCGCCGACTTCCTCCACTCGCTCAGCGACGACGTGGCACGCCTCGTGCTGAAGAACAGCCGCGACCAGAACACCCTGCTCCTCAACGACCGCCAGCTCGTCCTGAACTGGAGCCCCGGCTTCGAACGGACCATGGACTGGCTCGAAAAGGCCACCGACCTGGACCGGAATCGAGACGCATTACCCACCACGGACCAGCTCCATGCACGGCTGCAGGCCGGCAAAGGGCTCACTCCCCCCGAACTGTCAGTACTGGCCGCCTACGCCAAAATCGCACTCGCCAAGGAACTAAACGACAGCGACATCGCCGACGACCCCTGGTTCGACCGCGTCCTTCGCAGCTACTTCCCGCCCCGGATCACGGAGCGCTTCGGAACCGAGCTCCAAACGCACCCCCTGCGCCGGCAGATCCTCTCCACCGTGCTCGCCAACGACATGATCAACCAGGGCGGGATCACCTTCGCCTTCCGTGCCATCGAAGAAACCACCGGGACCGCGGCGGCCCTCGCAAGGGCCTTCGTGGCAGTGCGAGAAGCCTTTGACCTGCAGTGGGTCGCGGACAGAATCGCCGAACTTCCGCCGACTTTTCCGGCCGAGCACGGCGCGGAACTGGCCGTGTATGTGCGAAGGATCCTCGACCGGTCTACCCGCTGGTACATGACCCATGACCATCGGGACCAGCCACTGGAACACGCCATCAGCAGGATCACGCCCGCCATGGAACTACGGCAGAACAGAAGCGTCGTCTACCTGCGCGGCGACGACCTCGACATCGCGCAGGACCTGCTGGCCCGCTGGGAGGCCGCCGGGATCCCGCCCGACCTGGCGCGGCGCGGAGTCGACATAGTCCTGGGCTTCAATTTGTTGGATATCTCCCTGATCGCGGAACAGATCGATGAGCCCCTCGAACAGGTTGCGGACATGTATTCCACCGTGCTCGAGCGCATCGGCGCCCTCAAATTGTTTCTGAAAATCACTGACCTTCCACGGGGCAGGCACTGGGAGGCGCTCGCTCGGGCCGCACTGCGCGCCGATGTGTACTCAGTCGCGGCCGACATGGCCATCTCAGTGTTGCGGAGCACACGGAGCCGCGATCCCCAGCGGGCCGACTCCCTCGAGCGCATCGTGGAATGGGAACGCGGGCGCCAAGAGCAGCTCGCCCGGATCAAAGACACCTTCGCCGAAGCAATGGCGCCGGGTCCGGCGGACATCGCGTCAATCTCCGTCGTCCTCAGGCTCCTCAGAACCCTCGTCCGCACTTGACCGGTGCTGATCGCAAGGAGCGGCGACCGCTTGACGGGCCGGATCCGCTGCAGTCCTGACCGACGACGAGCAGCTCCCACGAGCCCGCCCCACCGCCCCAGCCCATGCCCACACCGAGCAGCCGACCCGCGTTGCCCAATCCTTCGTGGATCGGCGCAACGCCCGGAGGAAGCACCCCGTCGAGCCGGTGGACTCCAGCGAAGCTCTACCTCATCGGCATGAGCGACCCACGACCCGCAGATCCCAGGTGCACAATCTGGGCTCCCATCTTGAACGAGAATGTTGGGGCAGGCCCAGACGAACACGCCATCGCGGAGCTGACGAGGGTGATACCCGATGTTCATGCCGACCTGAAGCATCTCGCCTCGCCGTTGGGGGTCAAAGGGACTCCATGATCGAGTAACCCCGGCCGCGGAAGAGCGACCCCGGCTCAAAACGCAGACCGTTCGCCCGCAGGAGTGCATTCAACGATACGCGTGCGTTCGTGCCGAAACCCCGGCCCATTGCTAGACGCAGTCTCAGATCCGATACTCCCGGAGGTCGTGGACCTGGCCTTATTGACGCAGCCAAGAGCTGGGCACTGTCGCAAGGCTCCGCCCGCGTCTCGCTAGCCAGCCGTCATGCCAGCTTGTTCTACCTCGCCCCCCCATGTGAGAACTCGCGAACTTCTTCCTGAGCGGATTTTCGCTGCGTTGGAACTCACTCCTCGGCGCTTAACCGCCTAATGAGGTTTCTGCCCGTCTCCACCGCCACGCAAGGTGCCGCCCAGACCGAGGCAGTGCGATGGATGTTGGACTCGTTGTTGCCCGTTGCCCGGCATCGTGGACCAGGACACGGCACCCCAAGTAGTCGATCGGCTAATGTCGCCGGAGATGTTCAATGACTGGGGTGTGTGCGCACCTTGGCTACTGACATGGGGGCGTACGACCCAGCGAGCTGCCACAACGGCTCGGTCTGCCCCGACAACGCAGTCATCATCGTGGACCGTTGGGCGGAACTTGCCAACGGCCAGTTGCCTGAGCTCTTCTGCGGCTTCGAGCGCGAGCAATTTGTCCACCCTGTCCCCTAACCACAGTTGCTCTCCCCAGACATGGGCTGCGACAACTCCGACGTGACCGGCCTGATGAGTTGTGGCGTCCAAGTCTCCCTAGGCGAACACTAACCCAGCGCGGAGTGCCATGTGTCTCAAGGCCGGCCAGGAATTGGCTGGCCGGTGGTGCCGCAGCCTGCGGCACCACCGGCCAAGTCCTAGAGGAAGGCGCCTACATCAACGGGGCCGTCCTGGAGCAGCACCCGCTCCTTGGTGGCCGGATCCCACTTGGTGATGTACACCTTGGTGTTGCGGAGCGAGGGCTGCAGCTTACCGGGCTTGGTGAAGTCGATCGTGCCGAATTGGTCAGCGTTGAGGCTGCTGGATGCGTTCAGGGCAGCAATCAGCTTCGCCCCGGTGATATCGCCGTCGATGGTCTTCGAGAGCCGTTCAATGATCCTCGGCCCCACCCAGCCCTGCTGGTCGCTGCTCAGCATCCCCTCAAGGGCGGCATTCGCATCTCCGGAATCCTCTTCAGCCTTCAGGTCCTTAACGAATTCCGCTACGGACGGATTGCTGGTGGTCGTGAGGGGGATCCATCCCGTGTTGACGACGTTGGATGCCGCGTCCCCCAAGTCCGTCAGGGCCGGCGCCTTCATCGTTCCGTCGGGGGTACACACCTTAATATTCGAGCCCTGGTCACGGATGGTCTTGAGCATTTGCAGGGCCTGCCCGGAGGGGAGGATCATCGTCACCCCGTCGGCGCCGCTGTCCTTGAGCTGCTGCACATACGGCGCGTAGTCCGTGGCGGTGATCGGAATTTTGACGATGACGCCGGATGAGGTGAGGCCGGCGCCCTTGACACCAGTGTCGGTCAGGGGCACCAGAGCCAAGGAGGCAGCCAGGTCCAGGGACACCGTTGCGGTCTTGGTCACGCCCGCCGCCTTAAGCGCCGGACCGCATGCGGCGAACTCCGACGTCGTGCCGCCATCGATGCTGTATGACAGCCGGTTGGTGTAGTCGGTTTTCGTCACCGCTGTTCCGGCGATCACCGGGATGTTCGCAGGATCGAGAACGGCATGGATCTTGTCCGCCGACTGCGGCGCCACGTAGGCGACCACTGCAGCAACGTTTTGCGCGACGGCGTCCCGGGCACACTTTCCCCGGCCGCCGCATCAGCCTTCTCGTTGCAGTAGATGAGCTCCACCTTTCCGCCCTTGATGCCGCCCCGGGCGTTAATCGCCCGCACCGAGGCATGAGCCGCAGCGAGCAGACCGGGGAAGTTCTGGACGCTGGTGCCCTGGGGGGCAATCGACATCAGCTTCACCGGGGCACCGGCCAGTTCCGCACCGCTGGCCGTAGTAGCAGCACCGCCGCAGGCGCTCAACGAAAAAACGCCGAGCAGACCGAACGCGAGGGCGCCGGGGATTTTAGATTTCATGGGTCTTCCAGTTCTGTTGCAGGGATGTGGTTCGAAAAAGGATGCTCCGGCGGTTGCCGGAATCCTCAGGCTGTGGCAAGGTACAGCTCTTCGATGGTCTGAAGGTTCTCGGCGGCATCAGCGGCCGTTCCGGTGAAGGCGACGGCGCCATGGCGCAGCACGTAGACGCGGTCCGCCTTTGCCAGGGCCTTGCGCACGTGCTGCTCGACCAGCAGCACGGCCAGGCCCTCATCCGCTGCCGCGCGAACCGCCTGCAGCAGGCGTTCCACCACCAAGGGCGCCAGCCCCAGGGAAAGCTCATCGGCCAGAAGGACTTTCGGCTTCCGGGCCAGGGCGCGTGCCAGGGTGAGCATTTGTTGTTCCCCGCCGGAGAGTAAACCGGCTTTGCGGCGCAGCAGGGCTTTCAGTTCGGGGAAGAGGTCCAGGGCGAAATCCGCATCGCAACGGCCCACGCGCAGGTTCTCATGCACGGACATGCTCGAGATAACGGAGCGCTCCTCGGTGACGAAGGCCATATCGCGCCGGCACCTCCGGTAGACAGGAGCCTTCGAGACGCGCCCGTTCACCCGCACCTCGCCCTGGCGGGCAGGAAGGGCTCCGGCGAGACCCAGCAGCGTCGTCGTCTTGCCCGCTCCGTTGGGGCCGAGCAGGGCCACGACCTCGCCCGCCTTCAGCGTCAGGTTCAGGCCATTAATAACCGGGGCCGATCCGTACCCGAGGTGGAGCTCATGGGCTGAGAGAATTGCGGTCATGCCGGGAGCCTTTCGGTGCCTGAGTTGGTGGGCTTGGGGTCTAGTTCGGTGTCATCGACGCCCAGATAAGCGGCGAGCACGGCTGGATCAGCCCGCACCACGGCGGGGATGCCTTCGGCGATCTTGTTCCCGAATTCCAGCACCACCACCCGGTTGCAGATACCCATCACAAATGCCATGTCGTGCTCCACGAGCAGCACGGCGATGCCCCACTCGTCGGCGAGACGGCGGACCATCCGGGCCAGTTCCGCGCTCTCGTCCTCGTCGAGGCCGGCCGCCGGTTCGTCCAGTAGCAGGACCGAGGGCGAGGTTGCGACAGTGCGGGCGATGGCGACGAGCCGCCGCCGCCCGTAGGGAAGTTCCGAGGGAAGCCGGCTCAGCACATCTTCAAGGCCGAATTCCCGGATCGCAGCGACTGCGGCAGGGGCGAGGATCGTTTTGCCCGGATAAACGAGGTTGGTCGCAAACGCGCCGATATCGCGGCGGTCTGCCGCCGCTAGGAGATTCTCGCGCACCGTGACATCCTCAAACAGCTCCAGGCTCTGGAACGAGCGGGAAATACCCTTGCGGGCCCGCCGGTAGGCCAGCATTGAGTCAACCCTTTCACCCCCGAGGGTGATTTCACCGCCGGCCGGTGCCACAAACCCGGTGATCGCATCGATGACGGTCGTTTTCCCCGCGCCGTTCGGACCGATCAGGCCAACGACCTCTCCGGGTGCGACGTTTAAGGAGACGCCATTCACGGCGACCACGCCGCCAAAGCGGACGGTCAGGTTCTTGACCGCGAGGGAAGCCGGGCGCGGGCGATACTGCGCTCCTCCATCCAGTTTCAGCAGCGGTGCCGCCGAGACGCGCCCCACCGTACCGTTGCGCGACCACCGCACGGCCAAGCGCTTCACGGCCTCCGTATTCATATGCGCCATCCCGTCCGGGGACTGGATCAGCATGGCGATCACCGACAAGCCACCAATCAGGGCAAGATACTGGACCGTTTTGTCCGACTCGATGCCGAGGGCTTTCACCACGGAATCGCCGATCAGTGAACCCACGCCGCCGGCAACAAGGAGTGAGCCGAAGATGGGCCCGTTGACGAACGCGAGGCTGCCGATCACCACAAACGCCACCATCATGATCGACTGGAGGGGGGTGAAGGTCAGGAACTGTACCGAGTACGCCTGGAAGGCCAACAGCACTCCGCCCAGCCCTGCAATCGCCGAGGACAGGCCGAAGGCATAGAATTTCGCCCCCACAATGTCGATCCCCAGGGATGTGGCGGCACGTTCGTTGGTGCGTACCGCGATCAGCCGGCGCCCGGCACGACCCCGCCGCAGATTGGCAACTCCCAGCCCCGCGATGACAAAGCACAGCAGGCTCAGCACTGTGTAGCGGGCCGGGTACAGCACCGGATCCATGGCCATGCCAAACAGGGTCTGCGGGCCCACGGCAACGCCGTCGAGTCCGCCAGCCAGGATGACGTTGTTGAAGAGGATAGCCTGGACTGCCAGGCCGAGCGCCAGGGTGACCACCGCGAGGTTGATTCCGCGTGTGCGTATGGCGGGGATCGCGAACAATAAGCCGAGCGGGATGGTGGAAACGATGCCCGCGACGAAGGCGAGTTCGAAGGGCCAGTGCAGGTCGCTGACCAGGCGCGCCGCGACCCAGGCGCCGAAACCGGCCAGCGAAAACTGTGCCAGCGACAGCTGTCCCGAGTAGCCGGTCAGCACGACGACGGAAAGCATCACCACCGAGGCCGTGAGGCCGGCGGTCAGTGCCACATTCCAGCTGACCGGGAAGATCGCCATGATGGCAAAGACCAGCGCTGCGGTCAGGATCGCCACCAGCCAGGTCCGCACGCGTCCGCTGCCGAGCGTGGGCAGGCGTTCAAGGATGGCGCTGCGGTCCGGCAGGGAACGTCCGCGGAAAACGAGGAACACCACGATAATCAGCAGTGGAACGGTCGCCGAGCTGCCGGTAACGTACTTGTCCAGGTAACGGGAGACCAAGGATTCGGCGACGCCGACTACGAGCCCACCCACCAGCACCAGCGGGAATGATTTAAAGGCGCCGATCAGAGCGACGGCGAGTCCGAAGATCACCACAAGGGTCAGGCGGCCGATTTCCAGGCCGGCGAAGATGGGAATCGTCAGAATGCCCGCGAACCCGGCCAGCCCGGTGCCGATGGCCCAGTTGATGGTGCCGATGGTCGCCGGGGAACGACCAAACGTGGCAGCAGCCAGGGGGTTCTCCGCCGCCGCCGCCGTCGCCAGACCGAAGATGGTCTTGTTGTAGACCAACCAGAGAACGCCGGTTAGGGCCACGGCGATGGCCAGCAGCCAGAGCCTGTCCGTGCTGACCTTCGTGCCCAGAACTTCGATCGTCTTGGCCGGCAGGATTTCCTTGACATATGTCTTCACGTCGGTCCCCCACCGGAGCGTGGCCGCCGCGTTCAGGACGATCAGCACCCCCAGGGTCGCGATGACTCTGGTGATGGGTGCCGCCCGGCGCAGCGGCTGCATAACCACCAGATAAGTCAGCACGCCCAACAGTGCCGTCAGCGCCACGGATACCCCGACGGCGGCCCACGTGTCGAGCTTGTATTGGTTCCGGAGCTCTACGAATACGTAGGAACCGACCATGGCATAGGAGCCGAGCGCGAAGTTGAGGATGCCCGAGCCCCGGTAGATGATGACCACGCCCTGCCCCAGCAGTGTGTAGATCCCCACTGCCCCCAGGCCAAGGATCGCGAATGTTACTAGATCGCCCAATGTTGGAGCCTTCCGAATTTGAGATGCGAGAGATAGAAATCGGCACGGGCCGGCAGCACCTCCATACCGATTTTTGGCCGCGCTGGAAGAACTGAGGTGTTGTCTGTTTGAGTTGCTCAGCGCCACGCGGCAGTTGTGCTTGGCGTGCTGACCCTTCCCTGGCCAGCGGCGGACCCACCGCCTCGGTACAAGCACCCACTGTCATGGCTGCGGCTGCCGGCGGACATCATCGTCCGTCACACGCTGCGAACTGCGGTCGATCTGTCCGGAGCAGATCTATCCACCATGCGTATCGGCGCATATCCGGCTTCTCGGTTATCACCTATGGGATTTGTTGGTGAAATCTGAAAACGACTGCACTTTTGAGATCCTCATCACGTTGCAGTCGTCCGAACGTAACAGCCGCATTCTCTGCGCACAAGGGTTTGAGAAAAAATGTCGGTAACTAAAGTACTCACAGCATCAGCGGGTCCTGATTTCACTTACCGACCCACACAGGCGGGAAACAAATACAGGCACGGGAAAAGCTTTTTTACTAAGCAGACGTTAGATCACGGTAGAGGGGTGATTCATTACAGCAATGCATCGCGCCATGGAAAAGGATGTGCACATAACCAAACAGATTATCCACCAACAGGGGGGTATGCCGACCGCCTTTAGGGCTTGATCGGTCCAATGGCCTCGCAGCCTATCCGGCGCCGGGGCTCGTTTGCTGTCGGCCGCCTGGGCCGAGTAAAACTGCACTGTTGCAGGCCTTGTGATATCTGCTACAGTCTGACAAACAGTAATACTTACTGGCAGCCTGCTGGTAACTCTCCAGCGTTCTGCCCCCCAATGATCACGCGAAATCCACACAGGAGGCATGGTGATTTTCAGTTCCCCGTCGGGTGGCCTACGAGCTTCGACGGGAAGGACTCGCACAGATCATGGGCAGTAGCAATTGGGGGAGGCGTCCCCGGTAGGAGTGGAACTGGAAAGGACTCGATCCCCAGATGGCAAGCGGACCTTCCCGCCCGCCACTGGTCAGACACCGCGACTATTCCGGCGGCGACAGGTCAGGCCGATCCTATTACCCGGCTTGAATTGCGTTCCGTTAATGACCGGTTTTTGTTGACGGAGTTTAGCTTCAGGGTCATAGGCCTTGATCCATGCCAAGTGGCACGCTGCAGGGAAATATTGTTAATCAATAAAATGCCCTAAACATATGAAACGTATGCCCGGACAGGACCGTGATTCGCATTAGAGGCAATGCGTAGATGAATGACCGGCAAAACGCCGGAGCGGAAAATAAAGCAAAGGCAGCGAGCGCGTACATATTCGACTAATCCCCTCCCCGAAGAGTTTACTTCCCCCGGGGGACATCTATGGCGTCTACCGACCCACGCCCCCTCCCCCGGTGCAGCTTGACCCGCCAAGGGTAGATTCCCCTGCCAGACATCGCGAGGCCACCATTTCGTCACCTCCGTGGGAGGGGTGGCAGTTTCTGTCATCGCCTGCTAGATTTGCCGTGAGCTACACCACACCGACGTGGACAGGCGGTTGACGCCAGTAGCAAGCTCCGGAAGGAACAGGCTTGAACATTCAGACCGCCCTCGTAGTCCCGCTTGTATCAGGTCTCGGGATGAACACCGCACTTCAGGTCTCGACTGCCGTTACGGAACTCTTTCTTCGGAGTAGTAGTGGCACGGCATTCACGGTCAAGGAACTTGCGACCTATGCCGGTATTTCCGAGCGCACGTTCTATCGGTATTTCCCACATAAAGAAGATGCTGTTAAGCCCTTCGTGACGGCTGGCCTCGAAGAGCTGGTGCGGGCAGTATCTGCGCGGCCGATCGACGAGCCCTTCGAGACGTCGCTGGCGATTGCCTGGGAAGGCACATGGTCGGCAGGGAATATGGAACGCGTGCAGGTTCTGCACCGAGTCTTAGGGGAAACAGCAAGATTTCAGTCCGTCTGGCTGCAGGTGATCACCGAAACCGAAGCAACGTGGACCGAGGCGATTGCTCGGCGATTGGGCATTGAGCCGTCATCGCGGCAGGCGGCTCTGGCCGCCGCTGCCGTCGTCGCCGTCCTCCGGCTTTCCACCGAGACGTTTTGCGACGCCGACGCCAATGAGGACCCAGCCACGATCCTCGCTGCCAATCTTGACCTCCTAGGAAATCGGCTGTTCAAGATTCGCCGCTAAATATAAGCCGCGGATCTGGGTGGACCTAGATGTCCCTAGCTGGCTATAGGTCGCGTCAAGTGGATGCCCAGGCATGGCGCGGTACGCCCGGGAGGGCGGGCGTCCCGAAGGGTCTGTGTTTGGCTGGGCCGGTTTGGTGGCTGGACCCGTGGTTCAAGGGCGCCCACGCTGACACCCCAACTCCGCGCCACTGCTGTCGGCAGGGCGCCGATGGTGTTGGACTGGTCGACGATCACAAGCACCCTGCCGTGCTGCTGCAGGCTGGTGAAGAGCTCGCGCAGCCGTGCTTCGTCTTTTGGCTGCGAGAGACCTGGCCCCCGGGGAAGGGACCTGCCGTATCCCTCCCAACAGTCAATGTGTGTCTCCGAACCCGGCGACAACACCCCCGGATCATCAATGACAAGGCAGGCTAGGTAACAGGGTGAATCCCCACCTTGGGTATGCCGCCCCCAGCGCCCAGGAAGCACTTGCAGTCCCTGACCCGTTCTTGCGCCGCCGAGCGGAAGCAGTTCATGCGCCAGGGCCGGTTCGCCGAACGCCGGAGCCACAATCAGAAGGTGAGAGCCTGCGCCCGCTCTGCGATGAACCGGCGAGAAGCCTCCGGGTTCGTGTGGACGCGCAGTTCACCTCTGGCCACGCCGTCGAAGATGATCCGGGCAGCATCGAGTGGGTCGAGCCCTGTCTGCTCCATCGACGTGGCGAGGATCCGCTTGCTCTCTGCCCCCACGCCGTCTTCGTCGGTAGCAAATGCGCTCTCGAAGATCTGGCTCTTGACCGATCCAGGCAGTACCGCCGTGACCTTGATATCAGGCGTCACCGCTTCGAGTTCTTTGGCCAGGCACTCGGTCAGGGCGAGGTTGGCATGCTTGGTGGCAGCGTAGGCGGATGTTCCCGGATTCGTCCGCAGCGCGGCCACGGAGGAGACGTTGACCACGTGTGATCGTGTCCCGCCATTGATCATTCGGGGCACGAAGGCACGGATGCCGTGAAACACGCCGTTGAGGTTGATGTCGATGACTCGCTGCCAGTGCTCGACCGGCAGTTCCCAGGTATTGCCGTGAAGCTCGATGCCGGCGTTGTTGACCATTACTGTCGTCTCTCCCCAACGGCCATACACCTCGTCAGCCAGGGCTTCAAGATCCTCCGGCTTGCGCACGTCGACCTGGCGCCAAAGGGCGTCGACACCCGCTGCGATCAGGTCCTCGGTTCGCTTCGCGATCGCCTCTGCGTTGATGTCGGCGAGAGCAACCTTCATTCCCAGTTCCGCCGCCCTGGTGACCAGGCCGGCTCCGATCCCTGATCCGGCCCCGGTGATCACCGCTACTTTTCCTATGAATTCCAAGATCGTGTTCTCTGCGTTCATGTCATCCGTCTCTTCATGGCCGTCGTGGTCAATTGATCGCTTCCCAGAGGAACCTGTCGCCCGAATCCAGCACCCGGCCCCAGGACATCCCAGTGAAGTGGGCCGCGGAGCACGGGATGTTACGGTCGACCAGCAGTGTCCTGACTCGAGCGATCGCATCAAGCGCTGCGTGGCTGTCGTGGTGAACGGGAAACCGCCAGCCGAAGAGCAACTCGTGGATCGAGTGGACAACATCTCCGAGCAGCATGGCGCTTTCCCCGTCCGATTCCAGGAGGAAGGCATTCGTCCCCGGGGTGTGGCCCGCGGCGTCGATCGCCGAAATGCCGGGGAGGATTTCGGCGTCCCCCTCCCAAAATTCCATCCGGTCAGCCAGGGGCCCGAGACGGACCTGTGCTGCGTCGAACTCCGGGTGGGTCGACGCAGCTTCCCAAGGCTCAATCTCGTAGTCGGGCGACATGAAGTAGTCCCAGTCGCGTCGATCGCAGCGGTAGGTAGCGTTCGGGAAGAACGGAACTCCGTTCTGTGTCGCCCAGCCGATGTGATCCGCATGCAGGTGGGTGAAGATGACGTCAGTGATCTCGTCCAGCGCAATGTTGCGCGCGAGGAGGCCCGAGCGCAGGGCTCCTCCAACAAAGGATCCTGTGGGCCGAGAGCCAACGCCGGCATCGAAGAGGACCAGGCGGTCCCCATAACGGACGACATAGGACCCGATCGTCATCACCAGCTCTCCCGTGATGACATCGTTGAAAGCCTCGGCCTCCGACCTCTCGGCGGCGGGAGCGTCCGGGTAGAGAAAGTCCACAGTGCGCCGGGTCTCGCCGTCTACGACAGTCTCGACCGTCATCGATCCGATTCGCAAGCCGCCATCCCCTTTCAGTTCGCAGCCTGGAAGACGCTGCGGTCGGAGTGCGACGGCGCGAGACCGCTCAGCTCGGCGCGCAATTGCATGGCCAGCAACGGGCTGAAGGTGCGGCAGTACTGGAAGCTCCCTGAACCGAACCAGAGGCCGGGCTGAGCAGTGGGCCGCCAAGTGTTCTTCACCTCGCGCTCCTCGTCATATCCGCCAATCCGTCCGATCCGATCGGCGATCTGCTCACCCAGTTGCTCCCGCGTTGCCGTCTCCTGGTTCTTGAATCCCGTGGCCATAATGACAGCATCGAAGTCATGGGAGGCGCCTTCGCACATGATCAACTGCGAGCCTTCGAAGCGATCGACGCCATCAGCCTGAAGGACCTTGACACGCCCGTCGATGATGAGCTGGGAGCCACCCACGTCGATGTAGTATCCCCCGCCGCGACTGATGAATTTTCGGACCCAGCCGGTGTGGTCCTCGCCGTCGTCGAGGCGCAAGCCCCCTGCGGTCAGCCCGGCGAGAAGATCCCGATCCCGCTCGTTGTTGCGCTTCGTTGCCGCTTGGAGGGTTTCGCGCTGCACGGGCCCGACCCATCCCAGGGCGGAGATCGTGTCAGCCTCAAGAACCGGAATACCGGTGGAGTAAAGGCCGAAGATATCGTTGGCGCTCTCGAGGCTCGTCACCGTAACGGCGCCGCGTTGGAGCATCGTGACGCCCGCGGCTCCGTGCAGATCGAGGTTGTACGCGATGTCGTGCGCGCTCGTCCCGGCCCCGACGACGAGCACACGTTTACCGCTGTATTCACTGCCGGAGACGAAGTCCTTCGAGTGGAGAACCGCCCCGGAAAACGACTCAATACCCGGAAGGTCCGGGATGTTCGGGACGACGCCGGTACCACCAGTTGTCATCACGAGGTGCCGTGGGTGGAGCGTCCGAGACTGGCCATCCTGGTTCAGTTCGACATTCCAGCGGGCGGAGTCGGCATCGTAGCGGGCACCAATGAAGGATGTGCTTGTCCAAAAATTGATTTCGAGGGCGTCCACATAGTCCTCGAACCAGTTCGCGAGCTTGTCCTTCGGTATGTACTCCGGAAAAATGCTGGGAAAGGGCAAGTACGGAAACTGCACGACGTGAGTCTGGTTGTGCAGCTGCAATGAGTCGTAGCGGGTGCGCCAATTGTCCCCGACCCGTGCGTGCGTATCCACGACGAGGTTGTCCACGCCGAGCCGGTTGAGATGAGCGGCGAGCATGACGCCGGCCTGCCCGCCACCGACGATGAGCACATCTGGCTCGCGGTCGGCAAAAGCTTGCTTCCAGGCTCGACGGCTGGCCCAGGTCACCCTACCGCCTTGCTTGTCGTAGCCGACGCCGCCTGGACGCTCGCCACCCCTCACGCTCGGGGAGCCGGCCACGGACTCGATCTGGGTGAGCAGCATCCAGGCGCGCACGCCGGTGCTTGACTGGTCGTCAGGGATGAGGCGTACGAGGCCGACTGCCGAACCGTATGCGACATCGAATTCGAAGAAGGCCTCGATCACTTCCCGCCTCGTGCGCGACTGTCGGGACGGCGCGCTGTACCCCGGTGCGAGACGGAAGTTCCTGGGGGTCGCCCACTCCGTCGAGGAGATCAGCCGGTCCACGAGCTCTGACCGTCCGCTAACCTGGCGAGTGTCCCAAGTGAGGGCCACGAGATCCCGCCAGTGGCTATCGTCAATGAAGAGCCGAAGGAGGGCACTCTCGTCGGGTTCGCCTTCGAGAGCGTTTCCGAAGGCGGCAATCCATTGCGCCGCAATTCTTGTTTCGGGAGGCGTTTCCGCGCGCTCAGTCATCCTTGACTCCTTTTCGTACATCTCGTTACGTACTCTCGTCGATCCGGCTCTCAGGGTTCCCCAGTGGTATCACTGTTGCAAGTGATGCGTGCCACTGAGCGAAACAATGCGATCGCGGACACGTCACGTCTCGACCAATGGAACGCTTCCCTTGTTTAAGGGTGGCCGCTGGCCGATTCTCATGGGGAACAAGCTCAACAAAGAGGAAGCAACCCGTTCATGCGCCTGCAGGTCAAGTCCATCGAGAGCCGGGCAGCCGGCGTGCTCGCCATAGAATTCTCGGATCCCAACGGCGCACGCCTGCCCGCTTGGCAACCGGGCGCCCACATCGACCTGCTGCTCGACGACGGCCTGATCCGGCAGTATTCGCTGTGCTCAAACCCGACCGACCTTTCGAGCTATCGCATCGGGGTTCTCCTCGAAGAAACAGGTCGGGGCGGCTCGCGCCACGTGCATTCGCGTCTCGCCGTCGGCGACATCCTCACCGCGCTCGGGCCGAGAAACCACTTCGAACTCGAGCCTGCGGAACACTATTTGTTCATCGCGGGCGGCATCGGCGTGACCGCGATCTTGCCCATGATGCAGCGCGTGGATAGTGATGGCGGCGATTTCTCCGCCATCTACCTTGGCCGCTCCCGGGCATCGATGGCTTTCACAGACGAGTTCGAGGCCTATGGCGACGCAGCCCGCGTGGCACCGAAAGAGGAACTCGGAAGAACAGCTGTCAACAGCCTGATCGACGGGCTGGCCCCGGGAACCCTCGTCTACTGCTGTGGACCCGAATCACTCATCGCCGACCTCGAGACCGCCTGCCAGCCACTACCACCAGACACGCTGCACATCGAACGATTCACAGTTCTGCCGCTTATCGAGCTCGATAACACGGCTGGGGTTGCTTTCGAGAAGGAGACATCCTTCGAGGTATACCTCGACAAGTCCGACGTCACCATTACCGTTGGGGCTGACCAGACCGTGCTCGACGCACTTGAGGTGGCCGGGGCCGACATATACAGCGACTGCAAAGAAGGCATCTGCTCGACCTGCGAGACCGTCGTGCTCCAGGGGACCATCGAACATCGCGACCACGTTTTGTCCGCGAAGGAACGGGACTCAAACAAACTCATGATGGTGTGTGTCTCCCGAGCCGCGAGTCCTCGGCTGGTGCTCGACCTTTAGTACTAAAAAATAACGAAACAAATTGAAAACAAAGAACCCGTTCTTCCGGTGGGCCGTCAGCGTGGCCACAGCACAGACGCTGATCAGGGCCGCCGACACGAAGGTCTGCGCCTCGAGGCACCCTTTACCGTTGATGTTACAGTAATATGCATCACAGCTGGGGTGGACTTCGCAGTTGCAACACTTGACTGCCCCAAACCAGAACCACAGTGTCGTCCGTTTTGCCAGTTCAAGGAGGAACTCAGATGAAGACGGATTTTGAATCTCGTCCAAGCAGCACTGTGGATGACCAGGAAGACATTGAGCTCCCCGTCGAAGACAAGTCCGTCATGGGACGAGGCCTGAGTCTGCTGGAGGCGCTCAGCCGCGCCGGCAGGCCACTTTCGCTTGCAGAGCTCTCGCGGGAGACGCGGCTTCCCAAGTCGACAGTGCACAGGCTCGCGGCCCAACTCGTGCAGCTCCGCCTCCTCGACCGCGTTGCCGATGGCTTCTGTCTCGGCCTGCGAATATTCGAATGGGGCAGCCATGCAGAACGGCAGTGTCACCTCAGAATGGCCGCGATCCCCTTCCTTACCGAGATGCACTCCCGCTTGCGGGAAACCGTGCACCTCGCGGTGCTCGACGGGCGGGATATCCTCTACATTGAGAAGATCGAGTCGCACCGGGCTGTACATTGCCCTACCTACGTCGGCGACCGGAAGCCCGCTCACGCAACCGCGCTTGGCAAGGCGATGCTCGCCTTCTCCCCACGAGAGACCCTGCATACGACCTTCAACAATCCCCTTACCCTCAGCACTCCGCGCACGATCATCACACCTGGCATGCTCAACCAGCAGCTGCAGAAAATCCGGGAAACCTGTGTCAGCGTCGAAATCGAAGAGTCGTTCCTCGGCGTCGCGTGCGTTGCTGCGCCGATTGTCGATAGAGCCGGAGTCGTTCTCGGAGCGATCTCAATCGTCACCCCGACATTCAGATTCGATCCGAAAAGGCTGGCCCCAGAAGTGAGGACCGCCGCGCGCAAGATCGCGGAGCATCTCGAAGTAACGCATCCCGCGATCGCATATTGATGCGCGTGCCGCTCACTGGACCGTTTCGCTTGGTTTGACGACCCGCATCCGGCACCATCGCCTGAACAGATGTCAACCAACAGGGAGAACCCAGCCACATGGCAAGCACCACATCGCCGCTGAAATTCGGGGCCTTCATCTCGCCGACCCACTCCAATCGGGTAAATCCGACCCTTGCCATGCAACGGGACGTCGAGCTCATCGAGCACCTGGAGCGACTCGGATACGACGAAGCGTGGGTTGGTGAACATCACTCGGCCGGCTGGGAGATCGTCGGATCACCGGAGATCCTCCTGAGCTTTGCGGCGGCCCGAACCAACCGCATCCGCCTTGGGGCCGGCGTCGTCTCGCTTCCTTACCACCACCCGCTCAACGTCGTCGAGCGCTTCGTCCTGCTCGATCACCTCTCGCGCGGCCGCGTCATCCTGGGCGTTGGGCCGGAGGCCCTGCCTTATGATTCCGAGGCGATCGGCGTGAGCCCCCTGGATACCCGAACCCGCATGGAGGAGTCGCTTGAGGCGATCCTCGGGTTGCTCGACGGCGAACGGGTATCAATGACGACCGACTGGTTCAAGCTCGACCGTGCAGCACTGCAGCTCATGCCGTATAAGGCGACCGGACTCGACCTGGCCATCGCCGGGACCATCACGCCGAACGGTCCTCGTCTCGCCGGCCGGCTCGGTGTTCCGCTCCTTTCCATGAACCGCGCATGCCCGGCCGGCTTTCCAGTGCTCGCCGAACATTGGAACATCATGGAGGAACAGCACCAGCGCCACGGGACGCCCATCGATCGCAATGACTGGCGCGTGGTCGGGCCAATGTACGTCGCAGAGACCGAAGTGCAGGCCTACCGGGATGTCGCAGACGGCATCGAGAAGTGGGCCTACTACAACGAGAAGGTGAGCACGCAGCCAATTCTCCCCATCGGGGGAAAGTCCGGCACCTGGGCCAGGACGCTCGTCGAGTCCGGGTTCGCCGTAATAGGGACACCTGAGCAGGCAGCCGCGCAGATCCAGCGCCTGCAGGACCAGTCCGGGGGCTTCGGCACCTACCTCATCTGGGCGAACGACTGGGCGAACCCCATGAACACGCATCGCTCGTACGAGCTGATAGCGAGCGAGGTCTTTCCACGGTTCAATCCCGGCTCCAGGGCCTTAATCAGAGGCGGAGGAGTGGGCGATCCACCGGCGCCCGGAGCTTACACCGAGCGTCCTGGCCTCGAGGGAGAAGGCTCGGCTGGAGTTCGAGATCGAGCAAGTTTCGACTCCGGTTTCGTGAACGAGGCAGACGGCCCGGTGCAGCTTCTGCAAACGCGAGCTTCCGGACTCACACCCTGAAGACAAATTCAGGTGATCCCTGGCGCGAGCCAGGGACACAGTAAACCCGATTCAACCAATCCGTACTCGAGCATCCGTCTCGGGATGAAAGGAGCGTGTTGGCATGACACACACGTATGCAGCGAAGGGAACCGCCTCCGGCGCCGGAACGGCCACAAAAGCCCCGCTCGAAGCAGATCGAGCAGTCCCTTGCGGCGATGCCGGAAACGACGTGAGCACGCTCTGGGAATCGCTGCTCGGCAGCGAGATCCGCATGCTGGATGCCGGCGGGTGGCAAACCCGCATACTGGAAGCGGGAAGCGGCGAACCCATCATCCTGCTTCACGGCACGGGCGGACACGTCGAGGCCTGGGCAAAGAACGTGCGCGAACTGGCCAAGAACTTCCGTGTGATCGCGATCGACATGGTCGGGCACGGGCTGACGGCCAAGCCCGATCTTGAGTATGTGCTGCCCGACTACACGACGCACGTGCGTGCCGTGATGGACGCCCTCGGCATCGCCCGTGCACATTTCGTCGGGCTTTCACTGGGCGCCTGGGTAGCGTCCTGGCTCGCCCTCGAGACTCCGGAACGGGTGCTGCGCATCGTCAACTGCACGGGCGGCGTGTTCCGTTGGCCGGAGGGCCAGGACGAGAACGAAGCTGCCGGGCGGAAACGGTTTGTCGGCACCAGCTCCGGGCTCTCCGAACTCACCCTCGACAGCGTGCGCAAGCGGCTGCACCTGCTGTTCCACGACCCTGCAAAATGTCCGGAGGAACTCGTCGCCGTGCGGCTTAGCCTCTATACACAGCCCGGGGCGGCCGAGACGATCCCGCTGCTGCACCATATGCTCGCCTACGACTCGCCCGACCGGGTGACGTACAGCCTCACGAAGGAGCGTCTGCAAGCCCTGCGTTCGCCTGTGCTGTACCTATGGGGCGAGTTCAACCCGGGCGGCTCGGTCGAGAACGCTGCGCGTGCCGCTGATCTCACTCCCGACGGCGAGCTCCAGGTAATCCCGGGCGCGGGCCACTGGCCGCAGTGGGAGACCGCAAGCCAATTCAACCAATCCGTGCTCGAGTATCTGTCTCGGGATGATGGATGACCCGCACGTATGTCGTGACCGGAGCTGCCTCCGGCATCGGAGCAGCGACGAAAGCCCTCCTCGAAGATCACGGGCACCGCGTGATCGACGTCGACCTTCACAATGCCGACGTCACCGGCGACCTCGCCTCGCCGCTAGGGCGCGCCGCGATCATCAAGCGCATCAAGAATGCCGCCAGCGACTCGCTCGACGGCGTCATCACCTGCGCAGGGCTGCGCGCCGCAGCCCCGGACACAATCTCGGTGAACTTCTTCGGCACGGTGGAACTCCTCGAGGGCCTCCGCCCGCTGCTCGCGAAGTCCCCAGCGCCGCGCGCCGCGGTGGTCAGCTCGCTTTCGTCAGTGTCGCCACAGGATCCTGCAATCGTCGATGCCGCCCTTGCCGGCAACGAGCCGCTGGCCCGGGCCGCCGTTGAAGCATCCCGGCCTGACCACACAGGCCGGCCGAGGGTCTACTCGTCGTCGAAGACCGCAGTGTCGCGATGGGTGCGCCAGAACGCCATCAAGGCCGAATGGGGTGGAGCGGGCATCCTGCTGAATGCGGTCGCGCCAGGCACTGTGAAGACGGCTATGACGACTGATGTCACGGCTTCCCCCGAAGCCACGGCAAGCTGGCTGGCCAACTTGCCGAATCCGCAGAACCGCATCGGCGAAGCGCGCGAGATTGCCGCTGTGCTCGTCTGGCTCGCGTCAGCCGAGAACTCGATGATCCTCGGCCAGACGGTCTTCGCCGACCTCGGCACCGAGACCCTGCTTCGTGGCGATTACGTCTGGTAAAGACGACCATTCGAAACCTGAGAGGAACCAATCATGACGGACACAATGGCGTTCTGCGCCTCGCACAGCCCTCTTATCGACACCGTGGACGGAGGGGCTGAGGGCGAGCGCTTTCTCGCCGCGCTCGAGTCAGGGAAGTCTGCGATCCAGGAGTTCGACCCGGAACTCGTCGTATTCTTCGGCCCGGATCATGCCAGGGCCCTGGACAACCTCGTGCCGGCCTTCACGGTCGTCACGTCTGCAGATGGCTACGGCGACTGGGGCACACCGAAGGACGCCTATGATGTGCCGGCCGAGGAGGCGACCGCGCTTGCTACGGCACTTCTCGGCCAGGGCTTCGACATCGCGCTCGGCAGCAACATCCACCTCGATCACGGCTTCAGCCAGACTTTCCTTCAGCTGTTTGGCTCCCTCGGCGCTATTCCGACGCTTCCGATCGTAATCAACTGCGCCCGTGCTCCCCAGCCGCCGGTCGAGCGGGTCGTGGACTTTGCGCGCGCCGTCGGCTCGTCGCTCGCCACCTCCGGCAAACGCATCCTGTTCGTCGGTTCCGGCGGCCTTTCACACACGCCGCCGTCGATGAGCAAGGAGATGCTAAGTCTGTCCGAGGAGGAGCGCGAAGCAGTTTCCCGCCGCACCGTGGAGAAGGCCGGCGAGCTCATCCGCCCTGAATGGGATGCCGGGTTCCTCCGGCAGATGTCTGCGTCGGACTGGGACTCGCTGCGTGCGATCACAGGCGCCGAACTCGATTCGATCGGTTCGGGAACCCACGAAATCCGCACCTGGCTCGCAGCGTGGTCCGCCGCCGATGCGCCGTCGGGGTTGTCCACGTATGAGTCCGTCGTGCCATGGATCACCGGCATGGGCTTGATCTACAGCGAGCCGATCCCCGCCCGCTGACATGTCGCACTGCGTCTTTGTTCCAGCCGGTGGAACAGCTTTGTTGCCGACCTGGCCCGTTGCGCGTGATGGTTGGCTCCTCAGAACACGACTCAACGAAGAAAAGGAAGATAATGACCGCAGCAGCCAGCACGCCCGCGTCCCCCGTGGCAGACCCGGAGATCGGCCTGGCGCTGGGCCACGGCCGATTCGCGACGAATTACCATGACCTCGGTTCCGGACCGGTAGTGTTGCTGTTGCACGGCTCCGGTCCGGGCGTCTCCGCCTGGGCGAACTGGCGGCTCGTCATGCCTCGGCTCGCAGAGAACCACCGGGTGATTGCGCCCGATATTGTCGGCTTCGGCTACACAGAGATCGACCACGACATCGTGCCCACTCTGCCGGTCTGGCTCGAGCACATCACCAGCTTTCTCAGCGCTCTGGATGTCGACCGTGTGCTCCTCGTCGGCAATAGCTTCGGCGGAGCGATTTCGCTCTGGCTGGCATCAGAGCACCCAGAATTGGTCGAGAAGATCGTACTCATGGGGAGCGTCGGATCTGACTTCAAGATCACGGAGGGTCTCGAGGCCGTGTGGGGTTACGAGCCCTCTATTGAAGGCATGGCGAATCTCCTCGATGTGTTCACCCACGACACAGCGAAACTGCCATCGACCCTCGCGGCTGCGCGCTTCGAAGCATCGAACAAGCCCGGCGCGGCAAAGCGCTGGAATTCGCTTTTCCCGGCTCCCCGCCAGCGCTGGATCGAAGCACTTGCGCTTGGTGCAGATCGCCTCGGCCGCCTCAAGCAGCCGACGCTGCTTGTGCACGGGCGAGAGGACAAGGTCATCCCGCTCGAGAGTTCGTACCAGCTGCTTGAGCACATTGACGATGCTCAGCTGCATGTCTACCCTCATTGCGGGCACTGGGTGCAGATCGAACGCGCAACCGACTTTACCGAGCTCGTGGCCGACTTCTTCGCGGCCACGGCGTCGGCACAATCGTGACTGCTGCGGCCGCGATCTCCGGGGTCGGGCTCGTCGTCGCTGAGCGCGACGACTTCTCGAGCGCGACGACCCTCGCGCTCAGGGCCATCGACGAGGCATGTGCCGACGCCGGAATCGCCATCGGGGACATAGACGGCTTGCTCCTTAACCACAACGAGCTTCTCGCGGAGGACAAGGTCACCCTTGACATCGGCAGGCAGGGCGCCTTCGGCGAGCTGCGGCTGCTCTACGAACTGAACGCAAAGGGTACAACGTTCTCTGTCCTCATCGACCTCGCCCGTCAGGCAATCTCCGCCGGACGCGCTAACACCGTGGTTGTGCTGTTTGCGGATGCCGCGATGCGGCCTGGCGTAGGGTCCGGCGCCGCGTTCGCCGCCATGGGCGGTTCCCGCGGCCAGCGTGGGTTGGAGCGGGCCGGCGGAATGCTAGGGGCGGTTGCCGCATACGCCTTCCTCGCCGCCCACTACCTGCAGGAGACCCAGGCCACGGCTGACGACCTGCGCGCGGTCGCCGTCGCTCAGCGCGAATGGGCCAAAGGCAACACGTTCGCCAGAACCCGCACGACCCTCAGCAACGAGGAATATTACGCCAGCCCATTCGTTGCCGAGCCGCTGCGCCGCCTCGATTGCGCCCGCCCCGTCAACGGCGCGGCAGCCGTCATAGTCACGACGGCTGACCGGGCGGGCTCCGGGCGGCACCGCGCCGTGCACGTCGCCGGGGCTGCGCAGCGCTCGATCGAAAGGCGCCGCCACGCCCCGGTCTCGCCGTGGGAGCCAGTCGGCGCAGCCGAGGCCTTCGCCGACGCGCTCGGCCAGTCCGGCATGACCGCAGCGGACGTGGATGTACTGCAGGTCTACGATCCGTTCACCATCGTTCCTCTCATTCTGCTCGAAGCGTTCGGCTATGCGGAGCGGGGAGGCGCGGGCGACCTCGTGAATGCCGGCCAGACCGGTCCCGGCGGATCGATCCCGACCAACACTGGTGGCGGGCAGGTCGCAAGCTATTACCTGCAGGGCGTTACGCCCGTCATTGAGGCCATCACCCAACTGCGGGGCACAGGCGGAGCACGGCAAGTGCGTGACGCGAGCGTCGCCGCGATCGCGGCGATCGGCGGCCGGCTCGAGCACCATTCAACCCTTGTACTGGATCTCGAGGTGCCATGGTGAACGCGGCCCTGGAGGACTGGCTGGTGCTGGATGCCGCTGCTCCCAGCATTGAAGAGCCGTTGCTCACCTTTCTGGATGGCACAGCGCGCGGCGAACTGGTCTTGCCTTTCTGCACCAACGGGCATCCGCTCGATTTCGATCAGGGCCGCTGCGAGCAGGACGGCTCAACCGAACAACCGGTGTGGAGAACAGTATCGAGCCGGGCGACCGTGATCGCGTCGATCGTGATGCACCGCACCGAGAAGACCTTCGTGAAGGCCGTGGTGCCGTACCCGGTGATCGAGGTCGAACTCGGCTCCGGGCATCGCCTGTATGTATCGACGGACCGGGAGCCCGAGCGGAATTACCAAGCGGGAGACCAGGTCGAGCTGACCTTCGTCGTCGTCGGAGAGACGCGTATCCCGCGGATCCAAGTTGAAGAACCGAAGAATAAAAGGAGTGGACAATGACTATGCGACTGGAGCAGGACCGCCTGGCGGCGGACGCCATCGATTACGAGAAACTCATCCAGCGCGACCGTGTGCACGGTTCGCTTTACACAGATGCCGACATCTTCCAGAAAGAGATGCGCGACATCTATGAGAGCCAGTGGGTGTTCGTCGCGCACGAGAGCGAGATCCCCGAGCCCGGCGACTACGTGCGCCGCCGCATTGGCGAGCAGCCTCTTATCGTCGCCTGCGGCAAGGACCTCAAAGTGCGCGTGATGCTCAATCGCTGCACCCACCGCGGCAACATGCTCTGCCAGTCCGACGCCGGCAACGCGACATTGTTCCGCTGTTCCTTCCACGGCTGGACCTTCAGCAACGACGGGCGCCTCCAGGGCGTCTCGTTCCGCGGAGGCTACGAGCAGTCGCTGGGCGAGCTGCGCAGCGAACTCGGCCTCGCCGAAGCTGCCCAGGTCGGCACCTACGGTGGCTTCATCTTCGCGAACCTCAGCGGCGACGCGGGCGACCTCGAGCACTACCTCGGCAACGCCAAGGATGCGATCGACCGTCTCGTCCGGATGTCGCCGGCAGGCGGGATCGACCTTTCCGCTGGCTGGATGAAGCACGACAACAACGCCAACTGGAAGGTCGTCAACGAGGTACAGGTCGACGGATACCACCCTCTGTTCGTACACGAGTCGCTGTACAAGGCCATCAAACCGGCCAAGGTGGACTACAGCTCCGACGAACTGCGCGTCGCTGTGCGCGACCTCGGCGGCGGGCACAGCGAGGTCGACTACACGGCCGAGTACCAGGCGCAGGACCGCGAGTTCATCTGGTTCTCCAGCATCCCCCGCAGCCGGGTCCCCGACTACATCGAAGCCATGGAAGCACTGCACGGCCCGGAGAGGACCCACGACATCCTCGTCGATGGCCCCCCGCATACGTTTATCTGGCCGAATCTCTTCCTGGCCGAAATGCAGGTCATGTTTATCGAGCCGCTGTCTGTCGAGCAAACGATCCAGTACACCGCGCCGATCAAGCTGCTCGGCGCAGAGGAAATGAGTGCGCGCATCATCCGCCAGACCGAGGGCGCGATGGGGCCAGCAGGCTTCCTGATCGCCGATGACGCGGAGATGGGCGAGCGCAACCAGGTCGGCCTGCATGCCCAGGAGCCGGAGTGGGTACTGTTCGGCCGGGGCTTCGAGAGCGAGAAGGTCGAGCCCCGTGGGATCACTTCGTACGACCGCACCTCTGAGACATCGCAGCGCGGCATGTGGCAGCACTACCGCACCCTCATGACGGAGACCACCAATGACTGAGATCCAATCGATCGCTACCCCTGCCGGCTCCGTGTCCGCGGAACTCGTCGACTTCGTCGTCCACGAGGCACGCCTCGCCGACGAGAACCGCTACGCGGAGTGGGAGTCACTGTGGGCGGATGACGGCATCTACTGGGTTCCGACCGGTGATCAAAAAGACCCACAGACTCAGGTGTCGTTCGTCTTCGACAATCGCCATCGCATCGGCTCGCGCATCGCCCAGCTGCGCTCCGGCCGGCGCCACTCGCAGACCCCGCCATCCAAGATGCGGCGCCAACTCTCCAACTTCGAGGTGCTGTCCGACGACGGCGGCGAGGTCGAGCTCGCGGCAAACTTCTCATTATTCGAACACCGGTACACGACCACGATCTGGGCCGGGCGCTACCTCTACCGCCTGCGATACACCGCCGACGGACTCTCACTAGTGAAGAAGACCGTGCTGCTTATCAATAACGAGAGCGCCATCAGGACCATCGCTTTCATCCTCTAGATAGGAATAGTCATGCTGGTTGGAGACATCCCCCGTCTCAATGCTCGCCGGTACGCAGGCAAGACTGCCGTCATCTGCGGTGACCGGGAGCTCACCTGGTCCGCCGTGAACGAGCGCGCGAACAGGCTCGGCGCCTACCTGCTGGGCGCGGGCCTGCAGCGCGGCGATCGCGTCGCCGTGATCGCCTCGAACATCCTCGAGTGGCCGGAAATCTCGTTCGGAATCTCCAAGGCCGGACTGGTGCTCGTACCTGTCAATGTGCGTCTCGCCGTGCCGGAGATCATCTTCCTGCTCGACGACGCAGGGGCGAAGGCGCTGATCTTCGATTCGGAGAGCGCCAACGTCGCCAGTGAGGTGATCGCAGCCGGCAACGGACTCGGCGTCGTCCTGCAGATCGGCGGCAGCGACCTCGCGCCGGAGTATGAGCGCGAGATCGACGCCGTCGGGTCGGCCACCCTCTCGTCGGCGGGCCTCTCCCCGGACGATTTGCGGGCGCTCATCTACACCAGCGGCACAACGGGCCTGCCGAAGGCCGTGACAAACACCCACCGTGCCATGATCTATGGCGCCATGGACCACGTGCAGACCGTGAATGCGAAATCGACGGATGTCGGGCTCGCCATCACACCGTTCTTCACCTCCGGCGGCGCGATGCGCACCCTCTCATGGGCCTACCTCGGGCAGACCATGGTGGTGCTGCCGAAGTTCAACGAGGAACAGATCGTGCACCACTTCAAGCGGTACAACGTCACCAACACCATCATGGTCCCGACCATGCTCAGCAGGCTGTGCACATACCTTCAGACCCAGCCGCACCAGGACTTCCCGGCCCTCGGCTCGATCGGCTATGGATCCGCTCCCAGCTCCCCCGCCCTCATCCGCAACGCGATGGACCTGCTCGGCTGCGACTTCTGGCAGCGCTACGGCCAGAGCGAGGTGGCCGGATTCGTGACCCATCTGTCACCGCAGGACCACCGGGAAATCGTCGCCGGGCGGGCGGAGATCGCCAAGTCGTGCGGCACCGAGTCCGCGTCCTCGGACATCACCGTGCTCGACGACGACGGGCAGGAGCTTCCGCCCGGTGAGATCGGCGAGGTGGTGATCAAGTCCGACGCCGTGAGCAATGGCTACTGGAACCGCCCGGATGTCACCGCCGAAAGATTCTGGAGAGGTGAACTGCACACCGGTGACATGGCCTATCGCGACCAGGACGGCTACCTGTACCTCGTCGACCGGAAGAACGATCTCATCATCAGCGGCGCTTTCAACATCTACCCCGGCGAGATCGAGCGGATCATCAACACCCACCCCGCCGTACGCATGGCGGCCGTTTTCGGTGTACCCCACCCCGCCTGGGGTGAGACGCCGATCGTCGCAGTTGTGCCTAGCGACGACTGGGTGGCGGGAACGCCCGCCCTCGAACAGGAGCTCAAAGACCTGTGCAGAGCCAACCTGGCCGGCTACAAACAGCCGGGAGGATTCGAATTCCTGGACGAGTTCCCGGTGAGTGCCGCCGGAAAAATCCTCAAGACAGAACTAAAGAAGCCTCACCAGAAGCAGGGCTCCTGATGCCGGCGCCGGAAGCATCCGTCCCGAGGGACGCCACGATCGCCCTGGCCGCGGTGGAGTTGCGCCGCTCGGAAATCAAAGCCGTGCCCGTCGGCGCCGTCAGCGGGGAACCGTGGTTCGTGCAGCCTGATGAGGCCTACCGGGTGCAGCTCGCCCAAGCTGCGACCCGCACAGAGGCCGGCGGCGTCCGTCGCGGCTTCAAGGTCGGTCTCACGAGCAGCGGCATGCAGAATCTGCTCGGAGTGACGGAGCCTGATTTCGGCCACCTCTTCGCGGACATGGAGGTGAAGAACGGGGGCACCCTGAACCCGCGGGAATTCATCCTCCCGAGGGCAGAGCCCGAACTCGCGTTCGTCCTTGGGGCTCGTCTCGGTGCAGACCGGGTACTCCCCGAGGACGTCATCGCGGCGACCGACTACGTCACGGTCGCGATCGAGGTGGTGGACAGCCGGGTTCGCGATTGGAAAATCACCTGGACTGACACCGTTGCCGATAACGGCTCGTCGTCACGGTTCGTGCTGGGTGGCACGCGGGTGTACCTGGCTGACGCGGCCGGCACTTTGCACTCCTTGCGTACCGAGCTCGTCAAGAACGACGAGCTCGTCGGCAAGGCACCGCTGTCGGAAGTCATGGGTGATCCGATCGCCTCAGTCTGCTGGCTGGCGGAGACCTTGTGGCGATTCGGGATCCAGATGCAGCCGGGGGATGTGATCCTTTCCGGCAGCCCGTGCGCCGCGACGAACCTCCTTCCGGGGGACCACGTGCTGGCCACCATCGAGAGTATCGGCTCCGTCTCTGTGACGGTCGACGACGAGAGGAAGGGGACGCCATGAGCGACCTGGACGGCGCCGACGAGGCCCTCATTTGGAACGAGTTCGCCGAGATCCGCATCAGCCTCGACTTCAAAGGCATAACCCCGAGACTCTTCCTCGAGAACCTTGAAACCGGCGCCTCAACCTACCTCGACCCGCTCGAGCTCGCAACCATCATCGACACCCCCGACGAGCTCAAATTCCGCTGGCTCAACATCGGCGCGTACAGCAATAACGATTGAACGGGCGGCCTACCGTGCCCCGTGCAGATCGTGCTGAGGGCGAACCCACTGGCTGGAACGCAACGCTTGCCGGGGGCCGAGCCCACCGCGAAGCTGATGCACACAGGAGTGGGCAAAGAGGCGCACTCCTGAACTCTGGAAGGAAAGACAGATGCTCCTCACCCGGAAGAAGCTTCGCGTGCAACGCGCCGCAGTCATTACGGCAAGCGCCCTGGGCATCACCCTCGCACTCACGGCATGTGGGTCGAATAGCTCGACAAGCTCGGCCACTGCAAGTGACACCTCGCCGATCAGGATCGGAGTCGATCTATCCCTCACCGGCCCGATCGCCTTCGCCGGCGTTCAGGAATACGCCGGATTCAAGCTGGCTGTAGCGGCCATCAACGACTCGGAGGCAAAGGTCCTCGGCCGCAAGATTGAACTCGTGCCGCTTGACGACAAGTCGACGCCTGACCAGTCGGTACTCAACATCCGCAAGCTTGTCCAGCAGGAAAAGGTCGTTGCGATTGCCGGGCCCGGCAGCTCGAACTCCACCGTGGTAGGTGCGCAGACGGCGACGACCCTCAAGATTCCTCTCATGGCAAGTCCCTCGACAACCGGGGATATCTGGGAAGGCCCGAACGTCGCCAAGTGGGGCTTCGGCGCCGCCGGCAACGGTTCGGCTCTCGGTAACGGCTGCATCAACTCGGTGGCGGCCGCCGAGGCTAAGAACGGCACCAAGGTCAAGACGATCGCCATCGGGGAGGAGACCAATCCCGGTCCTCAGTCTTACGTAGCCGGCGTCAAGAAATGGGCGGCACAGAACAACGTCCAGGTGCTGACAACGGTCGACTGGGCCAGTGACTCGACCAACCTCACGACGCAGATGAACCAGCTCCTGGCAGCCAAGCCCGACGTCATTTCCATCTCGGCGCTGCAGGCGACTGACACCCTCGCAGTGAAGGCGCTCGATCAGCTCGGTGCCCTCGGCACAACGCCGGTCGCAAATTGTTCGGCGATCACCCTCGGTACGTTCTACCAGGCGATGGGTGCGACGGCGGAGAAGCCGCACTTCTACACGCAGATCCTCCTCGCCGATGCCTACCCCGCTATCAAGACCGGTCAGGAGAATGACGCAGAGCGACAGAAGGTCGTCGACGCGTTCGCCAAGTACCCGGATGTCGCGGGTGTGCCCAACCTAAGCAACTTCGCCCACGGCGGCTGGGACGTCATCCAGGTGCTCGCAAGGGCCATCGAGAGTGCCAAGTCGACCGACCCGGACAAGATCAGGCAGGCGCTCGAGAAGACGAACTACGTAGGCGCGCAGAACACGATGGTCTTCAGTGACACCCAGCACAGGTCCACGTACGAGGACTACGCGAAGATCGCCAGCGTCGTTGTCTTCGGCGCCAACGGCTCCCTCTCCATTCCGAAATAACCGGAAGAACAGGTAAGCATTCTCATGGACTTGGCATTCTTCCTCCAGTTGGCCGTCACCGGCGTGACAACAGGGGCGATCTATGCGGCCGTGGCCATGGGCTTCGTTCTGGTATTCCGGGTGACCGGGATCCTGAACTTCGCCCAGGGCGAGCTACTGATGGTCGGCGGCATGCTCATCATCAGCTTCCGAGGTGCAGGATGGCCGCTCATCGCGGCCATCCCCGCCACCATCGCGCTGGTTTTCCTGCTTGGGTGCGCCGTCTACGCATTCGCACTCGGGCCGGCGATCAAACGGGGAACGAACATCTCCCTCCTGCTGATCACCCTTGGTCTCTCCCAGATCATGCAGGGGCTCGCACAGCTCGGTTGGGGCAGCGATCCGCGCTATACGCCCGACTTCACCCCGACCGATCGCCCGCTGGCACTCTTCAACGTCTCCATCACGTCGCAGTCCATCTGGATCATGGGAGGCGTGCTGGTAGCCCTCGGTGTTACCTACGTTGTGCTGGAGCGCACCGGGATCGGGCGGGCGCTCCGGGCGTCATCGATCGATCCGATGATGGCCAGGCTCTCCGGGATCAACGTACGGCTGGTCTCGCTGATCGCGTTCGGAGCAGCCGGAGCGCTGGCGGCGGTCGGCGGCTTGCTGCTCGCCCCCGTGATCGGCATGACCTATGCGACGGGAAGCCTCATCGGGGTGAAGGGTATCGCTGCGGCCGTCATCGGCGGCTTCGGGAGCATTCCCGGCGCTATCGTTGGCGGCATCGCGCTCGGGCTGCTCGAGTCGATCGCCTCCCTTATCTCTACCGGGCTGCAGACGGGCATATCACTGCTGGCAGTAGTGCTCGTGCTACTCGTTCTCCCGAACGGCATCCTCGGTGACCGGCGCATCAAGACAGCTGAGGGGGTCTGAGATGAAATCACCGCTAATGCTCAAGCGGCGCCGCCAACATTTCATCTGGCTTGGCGCTGTCGTGGTGGTGGCCCTTATCCCGCGCATCTTCGGCGACGGGTACTCGCAGACGGTCATCCTCACCATAGGCCTCTACGCCATCTTCGGAATCGGCCTGCAGATGACGATGGGCACTGGCGGCATCCTCAACATGGGACACGCGGCGTTCATCGGCATCGGCGCATACTCGTCCGGGATCGTGACCGTCCACGGCGGCACTGCCTGGGCCGGCATGCTTACCGGCATTGTCGTGAGCGGGGCACTAGCCCTCATAGTCGGGCTGCCAATCCTGCGGCTGCGTTCGCTGTACCTGGCGATCGCCACACTCTGCATTGCTCTCGCCATCACCAATATCACCGGGTTCTGGACGCCGGTGACCGGCGGCCAGAACGGCCTGTTCGGCATCCAGCCGTTCGCCGTCGGGGATTTCACCTTCACCGAACTGCCTTCGCAGATCTATCTGATCTGGGGCTTTCTGCTCTTTGCGGTCATGATCAGGATCAATCTGCGATACTCCGTCGTTGGGCGCGAGTTCGAGGCCATCAAAGACAGCGACCTCGCCACGTCGTCCCTTGGCATAAACCACGGCGCGCGCAGGCTGCAGATCTTCGTGATTGGATCCGTGATCGGTGCAGTGGGCGGCAGCCTCTACGCGACCTATCTGTCGGCAATAACGCCCGATCTGTTCGGTTTCCAGCTCCTCATCCAGATCTTCGTGCTGGTGTCGCTTGGCGGCATGCTCTCGCTGTGGGGGGCACCTATCGGCGCCATCGCCGTCGTTTGCCTGCATGAATTCCTGATCCCGGCGATCTCGGGCGGCGCTCCCGGGCCGATCGAACTCGTCATCTTCGGTGTGATCCTCGTGGTTGTCATGATCTTCGCCCCGAACGGCGTCACAGACCAGATAGTCATCACGGGGCGCCAGCTCCTTTATCTCGCCCGTCGCAAGCGCAGATCGGACGTCCCCGCCGAGCCCGAGACCACGGCAGTCAGCCCAAACGCGAAGAAGGTCGTTGTATGAGCGTTGCAGCAGCCCAGCAGGTCGACACGGCACTCACCGTCCGCGGGATCACCAAGAGCTTCGGCGGAAACCATGTGCTTCGGGGAGTCGACATGTCCGTCGCCCCCGGCAGCCTGCACTTTCTGATCGGGCCCAACGGCGCCGGCAAGACGACGCTGTTCAACGTCATCAGCGGCTTCATCCCTGCCGACGACGGCGAGGTATCGTTATTCGGCAGGGACGTGACCGGCGACCATGCTAGGACCATCGCCCGGCAGGGCCTCGCGCGAACCTTCCAGAACCTGCAGCTGTTCGACAGCCTCACAGTGGCCGAAAACGTGCTCATGGCGCTGCACGCCGACATGAAGGTCGGCCTACTGCGCTCGATGAGCGGCCTATTCGTGGACCGAGAAGAGAACCTGGAATACGCAAAGGCCTTTGAATGGCTCGACCGGTTCGGCCTCGCGAAGTACGCTGCGTCGATGCCCGCCGATCTCGCCTACGGCGATCGCCGCCTGGTCGAGATCATCCGAGCCTTCGCCACCCAGCCGAAGGTAGTGCTGCTCGACGAACCGGCCGCAGGGCTTGGCGTCAGCGCACGCGCGAACCTTTTTTCCGTGCTGAAAGACCTCCGCGCGGAAAACATGACAGTCGTGCTAATCGAGCACGACATGAAGTTCGGGATGGCCTTGGCCGACGAAGTCACCGTTCTCGACATCGGTGCCCGAATCGCCCACGGATCCCCGGCAGCGGTGCAGCAGGATGACGCCGTCATCTCCGCATACCTTGGCAAGAGAGCGACAAACGATGACTGAGCCGGCCGACACCATCCTTGAGATCGACTCCGTCGTTTCGGGCTACGGCGAACTGGAAATCCTGCATGGAGCGACGCTCGATGTCCGCGCCGGCGAGATCGTGGCGCTTATCGGATCCAACGGCGCAGGCAAGACCAGCCTGATGAAGACCATAGCCGGCCTGCTGAAAGTGCGCGGCGGCGACATCCGTTTGCGCGGGCAGTCGATCAGGGGGACAAGCGTCGAGGCGATCGTGCGGAAGGGCATCAGCCTGGTGCCAGAGGGCAGGCATGTCTTCGCGGGAATGAAAGTCGAAGACAACCTGTTGCTCGGCGCGTACGGGCTCGCCAAGTCCGAGCGCGACGCCAGACTCGAGGAGACGCTGGAGCGCTTCCCGCTGCTGCAAGAGCGTGCGAAGCAGGATGCAGGCTCTCTCTCCGGCGGGCAGCAGCAGTTGCTCGTCGTTGCGCGAGCACTGATGCGTTCGCCCTCCGTACTACTGCTCGACGAGCCTTCACTTGGCCTCTCACCGCTCATGGTGCAGACGGTGTTCGAGGTCATCGCTTCGCTTCGGCAGTCGGGCGTGAGCGTGCTGCTCGTCGAGCAAAACGTCGTGGCAGGCCTCGAACTAGCCGATCGCGCCTACGTCATCGAAAACGGCGCGATCGCGCGCTCCGGGCTCGCAAGTGACCTGCTCGCAGACCCGACGCTATCCAGCTCTTTCCTCGGAAGCGCGGCCCTGTGACAGCTCGCTGCTGCCAGGGCGTCCAAACCCCTCCTCATCCCAGTAAGGAAACATGGTGAAAACCAAGATAGCCATTATCGGCTCCGGCAATATCGGTACAGACCTGATGTTCAAGGTCATGCACAACTCAGAGTCGCTCGAGGTCGGCGCACTCGTGGGGATCGACCCGGAATCTGACGGTCTGCTCCGTGCCCATCGTCTCGGCATCCCGACAGTGTCGACCGGCGTCGCCGGTCTCCTCGAACTCGACACTTTTGACGACATCGCCATCGTGTTCGACGCGACGTCTGCGCAGGCCCACATCGCGAACGCCGAGTTGCTCGCACCATATGGCAAGCGGCTGGTGGACCTGACTCCGGCCGCGATCGGGCCGTACACGATTCCCACAGTGAACCTCGAACAGAACCTGGACGCCCCGAACGTCAATATGGTCACGTGCGGAGGGCAGGCCACCATCCCGATCGTCGCGGCCATCTCCATGGTCACACCCGTGCATTACGCCGAGATCGTCGCCACCATCGCGTCGAAGTCCGCAGGCCCCGGCACCCGCGCGAACATAGACGAGTTCACCGAGACGACGAGCCTCGCCATCGAGCGTGTCGGCGGCGCAAAGCGCGGCAAGGCGATCATCGTTCTCAATCCGGCCGACCCGCCGGTAGTCATGCGCGATACGGTGCTTGCACTGATCGATCTCGCGGACGATGCGGTACGGGAGCAGGTGACGAAGTCGATTGCCCGGATGGCCGAAGAAGTAGCCCAGTACGTGCCTGGCTACCGTCTAAAGCACACCGTTCAGTTCGCACATTTCGCGCCGGAAACGCCGATGCACACGCTCGTCGACGGAATCCCCGCGGAGGCACTCACCCAAGTCTCGGTCTTCCTCGCAGTGGAGGGCGCCGGCGCGTATCTTCCGTCCTACGCGGGCAACCTCGACATCATGACATCGGCGGCATTGCGCGTCGGCGAGCGGATCGCCGAGCAGGCCGGCGCCGTGTCCATCTCAACAGAAAAGGCGACAGTGCGATGAGCGACAGTCACAAGCTCTATATCCAGGACGTTACGCTGCGCGATGGCATGCACGCCGTCCAGCACCGCTACTCCGTCGACCAGGTCCTGGAGATCGCCGCGGCGCTCGATGCGGCGGGGGTCGACGCGATCGAGATCGCCCATGGCGACGGCCTCGGCGGCTCCAGCCTCACCTACGGTCCGGCCGCCCATACAGACGAAGAGTGGATCGCGGCCGCGGCATCCGTCGTCAAGAACGCGAAGCTCACCACCCTGCTGCTGCCGGGCATCGGCACAATTCACGACCTGAAGCGTGCACACAGCCTCGGGGTCGCTTCGGTGCGCATCGCCACGCACGCGACGGAAGCAGACATAGCGGCCCAGCACATCGAAGCTGCGCGGAACCTCGGCATGGATGTCTCCGGCTTCCTCATGATGAGTCACATGAGCGAACCGGCCGACCTTGCAGCCCAGGCAAAGAAGATGGAATCGTACGGGGCACACTGCGTCTACGTGACGGACTCGGGCGGCCGCCTCACCATGGATGGCGTCCGGGCCCGGGTGCGCGCCTACCGTAATGTCCTAGACGAGCGAACCCAAATCGGCATCCACGCTCATGAGAACCTGTCCCTCGCCGTCGCCAACTCGGTCGTGGCCATCGAGGAGGGCGCATACCGGGTGGATGCCTCGCTTGCGGCCCATGGTGCTGGGGCGGGCAACTGCCCGATCGAGGCGTTCACCGCCGTCGCGGGCCTCTACGGCTGGGACCACGGCTGCAACGTCTTCGCACTTCAAGATGCTGCTGAAGACCTCGTGCGCCCGCTGCAGGACCGCCCGGTGCGGGTCGATCGCGAGACTCTCACGCTTGGCTTCTCCGGGGTCTATTCGAGCTTCCTGCGCCATGCGGAGCGGGCAGCCGCTGCCTACAGCCTCGACGCCCGCGACATCCTCGTCGAAGTCGGCCGCAGGGGATACGTCGGCGGCCAGGAGGACCTCATCGTCGATGTAGCCCTCGACCTCGCGCATTCCGGCCGGTGACCGCGGTGCCGACCTCGATCTACTTCGTGCAGACCAACGCCGTCAGCGGCGAAGATGAGGCCTTCAACCAATGGTACGACGCTGTGCATATCCCGCAGATCCTGCAAATCCCCGGCTTCGTCGCCGCCCAACGGTTCGAGTTCGACCCCAAAGCGACGACGGCACCGGCGCCCGATTACCGGTATGCTGCGGTCTACGAGGTTGAGGGTAGTGGAGCGGATGCCGCTGCCGCTCTCCGCCGGGCGATCCCGTATCTGCAGATGAGCGAGACTCTCGACGCTAGCCGCTCCCTCGTTCTCTACAAGGCCATCACCGATCGAATAGTAGCGCCGTAAGAATTCGGTGAATCGTGTGCCGGCCTCTGGGACGGTGATGCGAATCACCGTGAACGGCCGGGCACAAGACGGTCACCGAGGATTGGTCCTCGATGTACCTGTTAAGTCCTAGCGGCACCCTGCTTCAGCAATGGAAACAGGCCACAAAATGGCACTGGGAACTGCGGGCGCACAACCACGCCCTACGATGCGTCCTTAGCGGTGGTCGATGGTGCGGCAGGCACGAGGTGACAGCGACGGCCCGCAGGACCGCGCAACGGTCGCAATGCTGCGCGCTGCGGCGCGCTGCGGCGCGCTGCGGCGCGCGGCGGCGCGCGGCGGCGCGCGGCGGCGCGCGGCGGCGCGCGGCGGCGCGCGGCGCAGGCCGAACCACCATAGCAAGACATATCGGAATCTGAAACCAGCAGGTCCGATTCTGCCTCGCGTATCTGTGGCGCATCCTCGTGCGGACGGCGCGGGGTCAAGGCCTCCCCCGGCTCATTACAGTAACGCTTACGGGTTGTTGTTAGACTGGCTGGAATATAAGGTTCTGCGCGCACATACGGGCCGCCCCATGCGGGGCTGTTGCAAGATTCAGGAGTTAAACATGAGCCAAAGCACGGTGAAGACAGGTGTCCGTCAGCGGCGCGAACGCGGATCGATCACCCCTGAGGAGATCATCAAGGGTGCCTTTGCCGTGGCCGACCGCGACTCGCTGGACAACCTCAGCATGCCGGAACTCGCGCGCCACCTCGGCGTGGGCGTAACCAGCGTTTACTGGTACTTCCGCAAGAAGGACGATCTGATCCAAACCATGAGCGATCAGGCCATCCGAACAGTGCACAGCCAATTGCCGGAACCAGAGGACCCCGCTCAATGGCGGGCCTATCTTGCAGGTTATTTCCGCAGGATGCGGCAAGTCTTCCTGGCGAACGACACGATTTCAGACTTGGTGCTTGTCCGGACGCGCTCGTACTCTCTCCCGGCAACACACCTGACGTACCAGGGGGTCGAGGACGCACTGGAGATGCTCGTCCGGGCAGGATTCACGCCGCTCACGGCATGGAACCTCTACAGCGCCCTGTCGATTTTCACGCGGGGAATAATCATCTCCGAACGGATCCAACGTATGAACAATGCACCCTCGCTGGACGACCGGCAGATCAAGCTCCTTGAACCTGAAAAGATGCCGCTGCTGACCACGCTGGTCGGAGAAGAGTCCATCTCCCTGTCCATGGTCGGCGACGACAACTTCGAATACGGGATTGAGGCCATGCTGGAGACGTTCGAGCGGCAGCTTCAGTCCGAGAAGTAGGCATCCGCCTCCCCAGACAGTCCCTCAGGGTATCGAAACTACTTTTGTAGGTCATACTGTAAGGCTTTCGGTTATGATGTGGAAACCATCCCAGTAAGACCTATCAGTAGGAGTGGATATGACCAGTACCGGAACGACCGAAACCATCGAGATCTTGCAGGACGTCATCGTTGAACGAGTCGGCCAGGTCAGCCTGATCACCATTAACCGGCCCAATGCCCGCAATGCCGTCAACCAGGCAGTCTGTATTGGTGTCGGCGAGGCCTTGGAGGCAGCGGAGCAGGACCCGGACATTCGCGCCATCGTCATCACCGGTGCAGGCGACAAAGCCTTCTGCGCCGGGGCTGACCTGAAGGCGATTACCCGCGGCGAGGCAATCCTCCCCCCGGGCCGGGAACACTGGGGACTTGCCGGTTTTGTGAACCATCCGGTCAGCAAACCCACCATTGCGGCCGTCAATGGGGCCGCACTCGGCGGCGGAACGGAAATCGTCCTCGCTGCTGATCTGGCAGTCGCCGCCGATACCGCTTCGTTCGGACTCCCCGAAGCAAAACGCGGCCTGGTGGCCGGTGCCGGCGGCGCGTTCCGCCTGCCGCGCCGGATCCCGCCGCTGGTGGCCATGGAACTCTTGCTGACCGGGGAACCGATCGACGCCAAGGCGGCCCTTGAGCTGCATCTGGTGAACAAAGTGGTGCCGGCGGCAGATGTAGTCGCTGCTGCCTTGGCCCTTGCCCAGACCATCGCGGCGAATGCCCCCCTGTCGGTTCGGGCCCATAAGCGGATCGCGCTGGGGCTCGACGGAAACAGCCGGAGTACTGCCGACGCCAGCGGGTGGGCCGTGACCTCCGAGGAAATCGCCCGCACCTCGGGCTCCGAGGACGCCAAAGAAGGTCCCCGCGCCTTCGCCGAAAAGCGCGCTCCCCGGTGGACTGGCCGCTAAACAAAAAAGTTCGTGCTGCCCGCCGAAAGCTGTTGCGGCTTCGGCGGGTAGCACGAACCTGTCGCACCTGGACCGCTAGATATTGAAGCGCAAACCGGCATCAATACGGATGACTTCACCGTTGAGGTAGTCGTTCTCCGCAATGTTCAGGGCCAGCTGGGCGTATTCGTCCGCCCGGCCCAGCCGCTTTGGGTTCGGAATACCGGCGGCAAAGCGTGCGTGCGCATCCTCTTCGGACATTCTGTAAGCGGGCGTGAAGAATGTTCCGGGAGCAATGCACATGACACGCACACCGATCGGAGCCAGGTCCCGGGCCGCGGTCAGGTTCAGGCCGATGACCCCGCCCTTGGCCGCGGAGTAATCGCTCTGGCCCACCTGTCCCTCATATCCGGCAATCGACGCCGTCGTGATGATCACGCCGCGCTGGTTCGAATCGAGGGGATCATTCTTCGCCATTTCGGCTGCAGCTTGGCTCAAGACGTTGAATGTACCTGTCAGGAAGATCTCCACCGTCCGCCTGAAAGTATCCAGTGAATAAGTCTTTCCTTCGCGGTTGACAATCCGCGCACCTGCCGCGGGCCCGCCATGGACAATCACCGTTGTCCGCAGCGGCCCCAGCTCGCTCGCAGCCTGGATCGCTGCGGCGACAGACTCCTCATTGCAGACGTCGGTTTTGATGTAGGTGACTTTGTCGCCCAGCGCCTCCGCCAGCGCCTGTCCCTTCTCGTCAGCAAGATCGGCGATGACGACCTTGACTCCTCTTTCGACCAGGCGCCGCACCGTTGCTTCGCCAAATCCTCCAGCGCCGCCGGTAACGAGGGCCGAACTTCCGGTCAGATCCATAGTCTCTCCTTCAAGTTGGTGTGTGCATTTCCTACCATATAGCCTACTGTTGGGTTTACGGTATAGACTTCAAGCGATCCATCGAGAACATCAGTGCAGCGTCACGGCAATCATCCGGCGTTGACCCGACGAGGAAGAGTGAAAAGACATGAGCAACCCGGTCATCGTCGGAGCGGCGCGCACCGCCGTCGGCACCGCAAACAGAGGCACCCTTGCCAACACTCCCGCGGAGGAACTGGCTGTCGCGGTCCTTAAGGAGACGGTCCGCCGGTCCGGCTTGGACCCGCAGCGATTCGATGATGTCATCTTCGCCGAGTCCATGTACGGCGGAGGCGTCCTGGCGCGCCACGCCGCCGTCGCGGCCGGCATGTTGTCGGTACCCGGCCAGGCCGTCAACCGCCACTGCGCCGGCAGCCTCACCGCCATAGGTGCGGCCGCCGCATCGGTCAAATCCGGAATGGAGAGCGCAATCATCGCCGGCGGCGTGCAGTCGAGTTCCCTGAGCCCGAAGCTGCGCCAGCGGGTGCCCGGGACGACCAACCACTTCCAGGACCCGTGGATGCCCGTGACCCACCCCTTCCAGGAAAATGCTCCGGCTGACGACATGTCCATCTCTGTGGGATGGAACACGGCTCAGCACGTCGGCCTCAGCCGGAACCAGATGGATGAATGGGCCTTCCGCTCGCACCAACGCGCCATCGAAGCCATCGACGGGGGATATTTCGAGGACGAGATCTTCCCTATCACCGTGAAGAACGCGCGGGGCGAACTGGTCCAGTTCTCGGTGGATGAGCATCCCCGCCGTGGGTCGTCGCTGGAGAAACTCGCATCACTGCGGCCCATCCATCCGGAAATCGAGGGCTTCTCCATTACCGCCGGCAACGCCAGCGGCGTGAACGACGCCGCGGCGGCAGTGGCCGTTACCAGTGCAGAACTGGCCAGGGACGAAGGACTCAGCCCCTTGGCCACCATCCGGGCCTGGACTGCGGTGGGCGTCGACCCGGCACTGATGGGCATGGGCGGTGTCCTCGCCATTCCCCGCGCCCTGTCCAAGGCGGGGCTCGAAGTAAAGGACGTCGACGTGTGGGAAATCAACGAGGCGTTCGCCGCTGTGCCGCTGGCAGCCTGCAAGGAACTCGGCATCGACGACGCAATTGTCAATATCCACGGCAGCGGATGCTCCATCGGCCATCCGGTCGCGGCCTCGGGCGCACGCATGGTCAATACGCTGATCCGCGATCTGCAGCGGCGCGGCGGCGGCATCGCCGTTGCTTCGATGTGCGCCGGCGGCGGCATGGGCGGTGCCCTGGTCATCGAGGTCTGAGGATGTCCATCCTGGCATCAGCCGCCTCCGGGACGACAGAGGACAGCGCATCATTCGCGGGACGCCTGACCGGACACTCTCCTCTGTCCCTGTTCGGAATCACCCGCACGTCAGCCGACGGGCAGCACGGCACCGGCATGAATCCAGGTCCGTGGATGACGGATGACGGCGGAAGCCTGCGTCCCGGATCGCTGGCGGTCCTGCTGGACCTGGAGCTCAGCTCACCTCTGTTCACCGGCCGGCCCTCGGCCCGGGCCGGACTCGCAACCTCTGAACTGTCCATCGATTTCGTGGCGGACGCCGCGCTGCTGGAGGGTCCTTTGACTGCTACGGCGTCCGTAATCCAAAAGGATGAGGACGGTGGACTCGTCCGAGGGCAGGCAGCCAACGACGGCGGAATCGTAGCTATCGCCACACTGGCCGGGCGGTATCTAAAGATGGCTGAGGATTACCGCGGTGCGGTTGACCTCAATCCGGGTAGACCCGATCCCAGCCTGACGATGCGGCAGGTCTTCACCCATCTGCCACATGTGACGGCGCAGGGGGCGGCCTTGAGCGTGCTGTCATCCCCGTGGCTGGCCAATCCCCGAGGGGTCATGCACGGCGGCATCCTGGCGGTTCTTGCAGAGTACGTCGCCTCAAGCGCCCTCGACGGCGGCGGCGGCGCATGGCAACCGTCATCGCTTCGGATCAACTACCTTCGGCCCTCGCCACTCGGTGAAGTCGTGTCGGTACGCGCGGTGCGCATCCAACAGGGGCGCAAACTGGCGCTCGTGAAGGTTGAGACGCTCAGGCCCGATGGCAAACACATCACCTCAGCACAGGTGTCCTTCACCAGGAAATCGGTGCCCGCAGATTCCCCGGGGCGGTCTCGGAATTGAAAACCCTAGAGCTGTATGAGGCAATCAGCCTCCCCAGCATGAACCCCTATTCCATCTTCGGAATAGACACGACCAAAGGAGCGATTCAATGAAGATCATCGTGCTTGTGAAGCAGGTGCCTGATACCTACGGAGAACGAAAGCTTTCCCCGAGCACCGGTGTGCTCGACCGTGAGGCGAGCGATACCATCGTCGACGAAATCAACGAGCGCGCCCTGGAAGTAGCCTTGCGCTACAAGGACAAGAACAAGGGCACGGAAGTTGTTGCTCTCTCCATGGGCCCCGCGTCCGTGACCGCAGCCCTGCGCAAGGCCCTCTCCATGGGCGCGGACTCAGCGGTCCACGTACTCGACGACGAGTTGACCGGATCCGATTTGGGGTGGACCTCTATCGCGCTGGCCGCGGCCGTGGCCAAAACCGGCTATGACTTGATCATTGCGGGCAACGAGTCCACCGACGGCCGCGGGGGCGTGGTCCCGGTGATGCTGGCCGAGCACTTGAACCTGCCGCACCTGAGCTTCCTCGATTCCGTTGATTTCAACGAGGACGTCATAAGCGGCGAACGCGGCACCGAAAGCGGCAGCCTGGCTGCGCATACACCCCTCCCCGCGGTAATCTCTGTAACCGAACGCGCTGCGGAAGCCCGCTTCCCGAATTTCAAGGGCATGATGACTGCCAAGCGGAAGCCGCTGGCCGTCCTGACGCTCACCGATCTCGGACTCGACCCGGCCCGGGCGTTCGCCGGAGTCGGGCGTTCAGTTATCAAAACCACCATCGAGCGCCCGGCGCGCACCGCAGGCAAGAAGATCATCGACGAGGGGAACGCGGGCGTCGAGCTCGCGGAGTTCCTCGCCGCTGGCCGCCTGATCTAAGGGAGGAACCGACATGTCAAACATCCTTGCATTCATCGAGATCTCGAACACCGGCCAGATCAGGAGGAGCGCACGCTCTCTGCTTACCGCGGCGGCCGCGCTCGGCAGACCGGTGGCAGTCGTGGCCACCGCACCCGGCACGGGCAACTCGCTCGTCGACGAGCTCGGCGCCCTGGGTGCCGAACAGGTCTACCTCGCCGAAAGCGACCAGCTCGGCACCTTGCTGGTCGCCGCACAGCTTGAGGCGCTCACCGCAGCCGCCGCCGAGCTGGCACCGACCGGCATACTGCTCTCGAATTCGATTGAAGGCCGCGACGTCGCCGGCCGCCTGGCCGTGCGGCTGCGCGCCGGACTCGTGGTCGACGCCGTCGATGTCCAGCTGGACGCCGGACAGATCCTCGCCACTCAGTCCGTCTTCGGCGGCGCATACACGGTGAAGTCGGCCGTTGAAGGCGGCCCGACCATCGTGACGGTCCGCCAGGGTGCAATAGAGGGACAAGCCCCCGCCGCGACCCCAACTGTGACCGCAACATCCGTGGCAACGAATGCCACCCAGTCGGCTGTGATCGACGCCGTCAACGACGCAACCACCACCTCGACCCGCCCGGAACTGCGGGATGCCCCGAAGATTGTCTCCGGTGGCCGCGGCCTGGGTTCGAAAGAGAAGTTTGTACTCGTCGAACAGCTCGCCGACGCGCTCGGTGCAGCAGTGGGTGCCTCGCGTGCCGCCGTCGACTCTGGTTTCATCCCGCAGACGTCCCAGGTAGGGCAGACGGGCGTGACGGTGTCCCCGCAGCTATATGTAGCTCTTGGGATTTCCGGTGCCATCCAGCACCGGGCGGGCATGCAGACCGCGAAGACGATTGTCGCAATCAACAAAGATGCCGACGCCCCGATCTTTGAGATCGCCGACTTCGGCGTCGTCGGTGACGTTTTCACCGTAGTACCGCAGCTCATCGAAGCGATGGCGGCACGCGCCAACTAAGTCCTATTCCCGGCCGGACCCTGCCCGGCCGGGGCGGGCGCCTCACCGCCTACCATCATCTAGTGGAGAAAACATGCAGTCACCAACGTCCACAGCGACAAAACCGCCGGCACGCGCCAAAAACAGGTGGGCCAAACTCGTATGGATCGTGCCCGCTGCTCTCGTGCTGCTCGTAGCACTGGTCCTCGCGGCCCGCTGGCTCCGCGAGCTGCCGTCCGTGCAGTCGTTCCTGACTGACTACCCGGGGGAATCACACCTCCCGGCGACCGCGCCGGTTGGGTTCCCGGCATGGCTGGCCTGGCAGCACTTCATGAATTCATTCTTGATCCTGCTGATCATCCGCTCCGGATGGCTGGTCCGCACCAGGAGCAAGGCACCTGCGCAATGGACGCGAAAGAACCAGGGCCTGATCAAAACCAAGGGCAGCCCGGTCAAGATCAGCTTGGACCTCTGGTTCCACTTGAGCCTGGACGCCCTCTGGGTGCTCAACGGGATTATCTTCTTCATCCTGATCTTCGCGACCGGGCAGTGGATGAGACTAGTCCCGACCAGCTGGGATGTATTCCCCAATGCCCTCTCTGCCGCGCTCCAGTACGCCTCTCTGGACTGGCCGGTCGAGAACGGCTGGGTCAGCTACAACAGCCTCCAGCTACTCGCGTACTTCACGACGGTCTTCATCGCCGCCCCGCTGGCTTTGGTCACCGGCCTGCGCATGTCGGGGGCCTGGCCGAAGAACGCCGAGAAGCTGAACAAGCTCTACCCGATCGAGGCGGCCCGGGCCATCCACCTGCCGGTCATGCTCTACTTCGTCGCCTTCATCCTGGTCCATGTCACCCTGGTGATGGCAACCGGGGCACTTCGGAACCTGAACCATATGTACGGGGTGCAGGACGGGGACAGCTGGGTGGGCTTCTGGTTCTTCGCAGGCTCACTGGTCACAATGGTCCTCGCCTGGACACTGGCCCGGCCGCTCTTCCTCCGTCCGGTCGCTTCCCTCACCGGGTCAGTGACCAAGAACTGAGTTATCGACAGACCCGGACTAGCCGCTGTCCTGGTGGCTGGCACCGCTGGCAGCCACCAGGACTGTCCCAATATGATCAGCACCCCATTCCAGATCTGCAGCGGCGAGGACGCGGCACCGGCGCTGCCATCATTTGCGCCGGCGCCAGGCCTGCGTCGTCATCGAAGCGCCGGGACCGTTCTTGCCGTTGCGCTGGCCGTCGTTGCCTCCGCCAAGGTCGGCTCCGCCATCACCAAGCGGGAACCCGGCGAGCAGTGAACGCCCGCAGTCTTTCCAGACCGAGCGGGCCGTACTCAAGCGCGCCTACCTTGGCGCTCATGAGTCTGTACCCCACCGGGACAGGCTGAGAACGCTGGTCAAACCAAGGCGGCGTTGAACGCATCCGAATCATCTGTGACGAACACGTGCCCACCAGCCGGAGATGAAAATCAGTTAAACCCATAACTTGACAGACCCACATCCTGCGTCCTGGGCACCTCGCTTTGTCTGCGTAGAAGCGATTGGGGGTCAGCGCACCATGAGTGTGCCGCCGTCGATGGAGATCACCTGGCCTGTTACGAAGCCGGCACCCTCGGACGCGTAGAAAGCCATGACGGGGACAAAGTCTCTGATGGCGTCGCCGAGCCGGCCACCAAGCGGGATGGCTTTGGAGAGCTGCTCGTCATGCGCGGCAAGCAGCTCAGGCGTCATTTCGGAACGGGTCTTGTCGTACATCGGGGTCCAGATAGCGGGGGCGATCGTATTGACCGTAATACCGTAGCGGGCCCATTCAGCGGCGATTGTACGGCTGAATGCCGCCACGGCGCCCTTGCTGGCGGCGTAGGCGGCTTTGTTCCGAAGCCCTGTGATACCGGCCGCGGAGGCGAAATTGATGATGGCGCCTCCCTTGTCCTTCAGCGCCCGGAACGCAGCCTGGTTGGTCAGGAGGGTTCCGAGCGAGTTGACCGTCAGGACCCGGTTCCACAGCTCGACGCCGGTGTCTTCGGCCGGAGACGAGGGGGCGATGCCGGCGGCGTGGACCAGGACATCGAGCCCGCCGAGGTCCTGGACGCCGGTGTCGAAGGCTGCGTCGACGGATTGCTTGCTGGTGACATCCACCTTGATGAACCGGGCGCCGGCTTCCGCTGCGATCCGGGTTCCGGATTCCTCGGCGACATCAAGGGAGACGACCTTTCCCCCGAGTGCGGGAAATGCGCGGACGAGTGCCTCGCCCATGCCGCTGGCACCTCCGGTAATGATGATGCGACGACCGTCGAGACGTGTGGTGCTCATTTCTGTTCCTTCTTTCTGCGCACTTTCTGGAAGGCATAGTGGTCATGCCCGTGATGGTTGGTGTGACCTGACGGGAACTGATTGTCTCCTCCGGGAGGAGCGGCCGGGCTGAAACTCCGTCGCCTGGCATTGGGGCGCTCTGCCGGGTCACGGTGTTGCGGACCGCCGCGATGCTCAGCGGTTCATTGCTGTTCGTGCACCACATCAATGATCGTTTTGCCAACTGACATCCGGTTTTCCACATTCCGCAAGGCCTCGTCGGCCTGGGAGAGCGGGAAACGCCGGTGGATCAGCGGACGGATCCGACCGGCATTCCAGAGAGCAGTGAATTCCTTGCGGTCGCGCGCCGCGGAGACCGGGTCATGGGCGGCAAAAGTGCGCATCTCCATCCCCTTCACTTCGGCACCTTTGAGCAGCACAAGGTTCAGGGGAATCCGCGGGATCTCACCGCTGGCATAGCCCAGGGTGATGAAACGGCCGCCCCAGGCCAATTCCCGCAGGGCGGACTCGGCATGGGGTCCGCCGACAGGGTCAAGAACGACGTCGAGCTTTCCCTGGCCGATCGCATCGCGCACCTTTTCGCGCAGATCGCCTTCGCGGTAGTTCACCGTCGCTGCAGCCCCCTTCAGGCGGGCCGCCTCCAGTTTGTCCTGCGATGACGCCGCCGCTATGACCTTGGCGCCGAGCAACGCGGCAATCTCCACCGCCGCAAGCCCCAGGCCGCCGCCTGCGCCGAGCACCAGAACGTTGTCACCCGGAGAGATGTTCGCTGCCGAACGGCAGGCGTGATAGGCGCCGAGGTGGCAAACCCAGGTTCCCGCGGCCTCGGCGAAGCTCACTTCTTCGGGAATCGGGACAGTGCTGGCCGCGGCCACGGTGACATACTCGGAAAATGCTTGCGCGCCGAGTACCGCCACGCGATCTCCCTCGCTGACGTCCTCGACCCCGCTTCCCAGTGCGACGACGATGCCGGCTCCCTCATGGCCGGGGATAAACGGGAGCGGCTGCTTCACCTGATACCGCCCGGCAATTGACAGGACATCCGGAAAGTTCACGGCCGCGGCGTGGATGGCCACCAGCACCTCACCGGGGCCCGGCCTCGGGATCGCGATCGAATCGATTCTGATGACTTCCGGGCTCCCGTAGCGGTGGACCCGTGCGGCGGACATCAAGGTAGGGGAAGGATGGAAGCAGGTGGCCATTTCGGCGGCTCCTCAAGGTCGTGTTGGGGCAGCAAAGGACGGCGATCAGAGAACGGCACCGGCATCTTTCATGGCGGCGATCTCCGTCCAGCTCAGGCCCAGCTCAAGCAGGAGCTCCTCGGTGTGCTCACCGTGTTCGGGTGCCCGGCCGATTGTCGCCGTCGACTCGTTGAATTGGATAGGCGGGGCGACCAGGCGGTATTCCTCGCCCGCTGCGTCGGACGTCGATGCAAGGTAACCGTTGGCTGCTGCCTGCGGATCGGAGAGGACACCCTGGGGTGAGGCGATGACGGACCACACGCCCGGTTCGTCGTGGAGGGACTGAACCCAGTGCTCTAGATCCTCGGCGGCGAAGGTCTCGCTCAGCAGCTTGACCGCTTCCTCGGCGTGCCCCACGAGGTGCTGGGCCGGGGTGAACCGGTCATCGTCGGCCAGCTCGTGCCGGCCGATCCGGGCGCAGAATCCTGCCCAGAACTTGTCTGGCTGCAGGAAGACCAGCTGGACCCAGCGGTTGTCCTTTGTCTGATAGGCATTGACCACAGGATTCATCGCTGAACCTGGGAGCGCCTTAGGGATCATGTCGATGCCGAAGAAATCGGCCGCGACAATGTCCGGGGCCATGGTCCACATGCCCTGCGCCATCAGCGACACATCCACGGTGGCCGCCTCGCCCGTGCGTTCGCGGTTGTACAGCGCACCAAGCACGCCGCCGGCGAGGGTCAGCCCACTGGGCAGGTCGCCGAAGGCCGGCCCCTGATTCAGCGGGAAACCGCTGTCGGGGGGAGTCAGCGCGTAGGACACACCGCTGCGGGCCGTAAAGCTGGAGGAGTCGTAGCCACCTTTGTTGCGGTCCGGTCCACGGGTGCCTTGGCCGGTGCCGCGGGCCACGATGATGTTGGGGTTGATCGCGCGGACTTGATCCAGAGCCAGATTGGCACGTTCCAACGGACCTGGCAGCCAGTTCGTCAAGAAGACATCAGCCGACTTCAGCAGTCCGGCCAGGACCTCAAAACCGGCTTCGGACTTCAGGTCCAAGCCGATGCTCCGCTTGCCGCGGTTGCCGATCTCCAGCATGTAGTTGGCATCGACCCTGGACTTGTCCCGGGTCAGGCCGGAGATCACCAGGGCTCGTCCGGGATCCCCTGCCCGTGTGTCCTCCACCTTGATGACATCCGCACCCCAGTCCGCCAGGGCTGCCCCTGCCGCCGGAACGAACGCCCATGACGCCAGTTCAACGACCCTGACACCATCCAAAATTCCTGCCATGTCCATCCCTCAGCTTCTGCCCCGGAACCGGGCGCCAACAACGGCCCCGCCTCCGGGACCTACCAATATCGTCATCCTTTGCGTGCCGACGCTGCGGCGGACGGCGTGTTTGCGGTTTGTCCGCCGGTTCCGGAGTGGCGGCCCGGACCCGGCGAACAAACTTAGCTCTTCGTCGCGAAGCCCAGGTCCGGCTCGTTGACGGCGTCCCCGGGAAGCATTGTCCGCGGCGTGCCGAAGCGCTTGCTGAACGGCAGGAGGATCACGACAGCCAGACTCAGCGCCCCGCAGATGCCCCAGATCACGTAGAACGACGCGAGGCTCGCGATCTTCGAGCCGGAGACGAACATGGCCCCCATGATCCCTGCGAACACGGATCCGCCGACGGCACCCGCCAGCGTTCTGGTCGTGTTGTACATCGCCCCGGCGATGCCCGAGGCACTCAAGGGCGCCAGTTGCACCACGATAGCCGGCAGCACGGCGGTGAAAACTCCCACCCCCAGTCCGCCAAGGCCCTGGACCGCGATAAAGAGGGGCAGATTGGTGGAGAACACGATGAGCAGGGCGAATTTGAGCACCACCAGCACGTTCGAGCTGATGAGGGTCGTCAGCTGGCCGAACCGGCGCACCAGGTGATAGCCAATGAACGAGCCAACCATCGACATGAGCACCCACGGCACAATCGTGAGCGACACGCCGAGGGAATCAAGGCCGAAACCGTACCCCACTTTCGCGGGCTTGGAAGCCGCGAACAATGAGGCGATCGGTCCGGACCCGAGCTGCTGGGCGCCGAACAGGAGCATCAGGATCAGGAAATAGCCGACCCCGCCGCGGGTGACCAGACTGATATCGATAAGAGGCAGACTGACCCTCTTCTCGACCTGGACGAAGACGATAAGGGATCCGATCCCGACAATGAACATGCCCAGGATGACCGATGAGAGCCAGCCCCATGAGTTGCCGTTCATGATGGCGTAGAGGGTGAGCGCGAGGCCCATCGCCAGCAAGGCGGCACCCTTCCAGTCCACGCGGCCCTCGCCGCGGACCGTCGTCTCCGGGACCGTGAAGATAATGAGTACCAGCGAGATGAACACGACCACGCCCGGGGCCAGCAGCACCCAGGTCAGGTCCAGGAAGGTGCCCATATACCCGGAGAGCAGAATACCGGCCACCCCGCCGGCACCCAGGCACCCAATGAGCAGCCCTATCCCCTTGGTGGCATGTTTCCCGGTCCGATCCCGGATAATGGCCATCTCCAGCGGCAGCAAAGCCCCTACGGCGCCCTGGACCAACATTGCGGCAAGGAAGACGGGGAAGGTGGCGGCGAACGCCGCGATGACCGCACCGACTGTCACGATGGCCAGCGAGATCACCACCATCCGCTTGTGCCCGTAGAGATCACCGAGCTTGGACAGCACCGGGATGAGGATGACAGAGGAGAGCAGATAGCTCGCACTGATCCAGTTCAGTTGGGCAGTATCTGCCTGAAGCCGGACTCCCAACTGGCTCAGCAGCGGTCCGTACACGGACTGCATATACGCACTGCCGAACTCGGAGAACGCCAGCCCCCCCACCAGCGCCACGAGCCCGGTACTAGCGCCGGCTCCCCCGGTCTTTTCCTTGCTACGTTGAAGACTCATTGCATATCCGTTCGAAGAGAGCCGGTGAAAGCGGCTGCGGTGAACTAAACAACTGGAGATATTTCATTGATGCGGGTGCTGGCTACGAGTTTCCAGGGCCCGGGATCATCACCATGTGCCTGGGGGCGGGTGGTCAGACGGCGGCCGGGGACAGCAATTCGGCCTCGGCTGCGGCGCGCCGCGTCGGGATGTGCATCGAGGGCCACATTCCCTCCGCGGGCTTGTAGCTGCGCAGGAGCTGGCGCGCGACAGTCATCTGGTGCACCTCGGTCGGTCCGTCCGCCAGGGCAAGCATGAGCCCGCTGGAGAACATGCGGGTGAGCGGCAGGTCGTAGGTGACTCCCAGGGCGCCGTGGATCTGGATCGCCCGTTTAGCCACGGCCTCCATGACCCGCGGTGTCTGGACCTTGATGGCGGAAATGTCCTTACGGACCCGCTTGTAGTCGTTGTACGTATCGATCTGCCAAGCGGTGTACATCACCATCAGCCGGAACTGGACAATGTCGATATACGAGTCGGCCAGCATGGCCTGCACGGCCTGTTTGTCAGCGAGCGTCTGACCCTTGGTGGTGCGTGACAGGGCACGCTCGGCCATCATGTCCAGGCACAGCTGGGCGTTGCCCACGGTGCGCATCGCGTGATGGATGCGCCCGCCGCCGAGCCGCGTTTGGGCGACACCAAAGGCATTGCCCTTTTCGCCCAGGAGCGCGGAGGCAGGCACGCGGACGTTGGCGTAGCGAACAAGGGCCTCGGAGCCGTCATGCTCCGGTTCGCCCAGATGGGCAAGATTGCGAACAATCTCGATGCCTGGCGTCTCGGCCGGGACCAGGAACATCGACATCCGATTCACGACAGGGGCCTCAGGATCGGTCACTGCCATCACGATGAAGAAGGAGGCCCACCGTGCATTCGAGGAGAAGAACTTCTCCCCGCTGATGACCCAATCGGAACCGTCACGAACAGCCTCTGTGGTGAAGATTCCGGGGTCAGCCCCGCCCTGTGGTTCCGTCATCGAAAAACAGGAGACAATCTCCCCGTCGAGGAGTGGCTGAAGGTACGCCGCTTTCTGCTCTGGCGTGCCGTAATGAGCGATGATTTCCGCGTTGCCGGTGTCAGGGGCCTGGGTGCCGAAGATCCGCGGACCCCAGATGGACTTGCCGAGGATCTCGTTGAGCAGCCCAAGCTTGAGCTGGCCGTAGCCCTTGCCGCCGAGTTCGGGGCCTAGATGGCAGGCCCACAGGCCCTGGTCGCGCACGGCCTGCTTGAGCGGGTCGACAATGGCCCGCTGCTGGTCGGTCATCGGCCGATAGACGTCATGCGGCCAGAGCAGGTCCACAGGCCAGACCTTTTCCCTGATGAAGGTATCGGTCCAGTCGAGTAATTCCTGGAATTCGGGTTCGACGGAAAAATCCCAAGCCATAGTGGTGCTCCTAATGAGAAATGTGAGGAAATACTGACAGAAAGTCCGGAGCCGGCTACTTCAGGCCGCCGTCGACCCGGATGGTCGCCCCGGTGGTGTAGCTGGACGCATCGGATGCCAGATACAGGGCCGCACCAACGATTTCGTGCGGCTGTCCGGCCCGCTGCAACGCTGTGGTCTTCTGGATCGTGGCGTTGAATACGTCCATATCCCAGGCCTTGGAGACGTCGGTCAGCATTGTCCCGGACATCAGTGTATTGACGCGCACAGTGGGACCGAACGCCTGGGCGAGGCCCTCGCTCATCGAGTTCAGCGCAGCCTTGGCTCCCGCATACGGGATGATGCCTTTGCTCGACCGGATAGAACCGCTGGAACTGACGTTGATGATCGATCCGCTGCCCGCCTTGACCATGCGCTCCCCCACCAGCGCGGAGAGCCGGAACGGACCCTTGAAGTTCAGATTGACCACGCTGTCGAAGAGTCGCTCGGAGACGTCGGAAAGTTCCCCATAGAGCGGAGACATTCCTGCGTTATTGATGAGCACATCGATCTTGCCAAAGCGCTCAAATACCGCATCGACCAGACCGTCGAGCTCATCCCAGCGTCCCACATGCACACCGTAGGCCAGTGCCTGCCGCCCGGTAGTTTCCTTGACCTCCTTGGCCACCAGCTCGCAGGTCTCGAGATTGCGGCTGGCGATCACCACGTCCGCACCCGCCCGGGCTGCGGCCAGGACGATCTTTTTTCCCAGGCCGCGGCTTCCGCCGGTAACCAGCACCACCTTGTCGGTGAGGTCGAACAATTCATTTACGTAACTCATGTCAGTTTCCTCTTGGTGTGAGCGTCCGCGACAGTTCCGCCGCTTTGCGCATAAGTTCCAGGATCATGGCGCCGAAGCTCTCGAATTTGGGATCGACAGTCCCGTCTGAGGCGTTACGCGCGTAACTCATTTCCAGCACAATGGCGAGCTTCCACCGCGCCAATATCACGTAGTAATCAATGTCTTCGGTGGAGCGTCCGCTGATCCGCTCATAGTGTTCAAGGAGATCATCGCGCGCGGGCATCCCGTCCAGGTTCAGGTAGCGGGAGGCGGTCATGTCATCGCCCTCCGGCCCCCAGGACATCAAAGCCCAGCCCAGGTCAAGCAGCGGGTCGCCAATCGTGGTCATTTCCCAGTCGATGACGGCCGCCAGGCTGGTCGGCATGTGATTGCTGAACATCACGTTGGCAAACTGGTAGTCGCCGTGCATGATGCCCGGTTCCCACTGCCGCGGACGGTTGCGGCGCAGCCACTCCGAGGTCTCCTCGAGCCCTGGCAGCTCACGAAACTGGTATTTCTTCAAGAAGGCCAGCCAGCGGTCAACCTGCCGATCGTGGAACCCATCCGGCCGCCCGAAGTCCGCGAGGCCACGTGCTTTCCAATCCACCCGGCTCAGCAGCGCGGCACCCTCAACCAGGCCGAAGGCCAAAGGTGCCTTGGCGTTTGAGTCCGAATTGAACGACGCCGGCCAGCCCTCAGATCCGCTGGGCGACCATCCGTCGATCTCCTTCATGAGGTAGAACGGAGCTCCCAGCACATCGGCATCATCGCAGCCGGCCACCAGTTCCGCATGCGGGACATCAGTGCCCTTCAAGGCTCGCAGCAGCGCGATTTCCCGCCGCAGCCCATCGTGGCGTTTGGCATCCGATCCCGCCGGCGGGGTGCGCAGTACGACCCGCTGGTCACCCTGGGTGACCAGATACAACTCGTTCTGCGAGCCGCCGCTAAGCCTAGAAAGATGCGGAACTTCGCCTGCACCGGGGAGGTTCTGTTCATTCATCCAGCGGGCGAGCCGTTGCGGCTCCACGGCCGGCGGGGCGGATGTTTCCAAGTCGTTGGTTGTCATAAGGACAGAATGACATTCTCGTTGTAAAGAATCAAGATCTGCTTCTAAAGAATATCTTTCTGAATGTCCCTGTAGACTGTTCTTCATGAGAGTGAATGACGCACCTTTTCCGGTCCGGGCAGCAGTGGATCGTGCACTAGCGAAACAGACGCAGGAAGCGACGCGGGATGTCGAGTCGATTCTTGATGCCGCACTCCGCGTGGCGCAGCGGTGTGCGCCCGAGGCCCCGCGCGTAGCGGATATCGTTGCCGAGGCGGGTATTTCGAACCAAGCCTTCTACCGGTACTTCGCAGGCAAGGACGAACTCCTGAATGCCGTCTTTGAACGCGGGATCCAGCGACTGCACACCTATCTGGTCCACCAGATGGAAAAAGAGTCGGATCCGCGGGAGCAGATCACAGCTTGGATCCGAGGGATTCTGACCCAGGTGACGGATCAGACGGCAGCCCATCAAAGTGCCGCAGTCGTCCGGCAAATCAATCGGGGCGGCCAGCCAGACAACGGGTCCGGGCCACTCACCGCCCTCGGCGGGATGTTGGTGGACCCGATCAGGCAAGCTGGCAGCCGGGAGCCAGAGCTGGACGCGCAGGTCATCCTGGAGGCTGTCACCGGCACTCTCCGCCGGCACCTGAGTGCACTGACCGCACCGGACCAGGCCGAGAGCGCCCACATCGTGGCCTTCTGCCTGCGCGGACTCGCCGTCTGAGCCGCAGTTGAAAAGGAACCGGCACCCCGATCCGGAATAACATCACAGCCGGCCCGGCTCAGCCGCACAATCCACAGAACCATGGCCAGGAGCACAATGAAAACGGTTGGAAACACCGTGCCGGCACCTATGGCACTGACGAATCTTCGTGACCTGGGGGGCCTGCCCGTCGAGGGCGGAATCACCGCACACGGGGTGGCCTGGCGGTCCGACGACGTATCCTGCGTCCCAGGCGATGAAGCAACCGTGCTCCATCGGAATGGGTTGCGTACCGTCATTGACCTGCGGTCCCCGCGGGAAGCGTCCTTTACCGGGCGTGGGCCGCTGGGGACACTCTCAGCAGTTTCTTACCACCACATACCGTTAACGGCCGACGTAGCTGTACCCAGACCGGGTGACAGCTCGGCGATGAGTCTAGCCAGCGGGGCGCAGGCCTTCGGCCGATGGTATGCCGCTCTGGTCGAAGAGCGGGCGGCAGAAATTGCCCTGGTCCTGAACATTATTTCCGCAAGCCGGGGCGCAACCCTGTTTCACTGTGCAGCCGGCAAGGACCGGACCGGCGTCGTGGCTGCCGTGCTCCTGAGCGCCATCGGCGCATCGGATGAGACCATAGTCGCGGACTACGTCCGGACCACCGACAATCTGGACGCCCTGCATGAGCGCCTGACCGTTGTCCTGGGTCCGCTCCTCGCCGCACTGCCGGGCAAGCGGCTCGCGCTTGGGGGCCGGGGTAGCGCCAGGATGGGCGCGCATGCAGAGACCATTATGGCCATGCTCACGACGTTGCGGCAACGGCACGGCAGCATTCTGGAACCCATGCATGCCGCCGGACTGGACCAATCAACCGTCCAAAGGCTACGATCGCGGCTGCTGATCGGGCAACCATGAGGGCCATAATCGGAGTACCCAGGTCACTGATTAGCGGAGACACAAACGCTGTTGATCAACATCGCCTCGGTGCTCTGGGCCATCGCGACGGTCGTCTTTGAGGACGGAACAGCGCTTGACTGATGGCAGACCGACGCACGGGGCAGCCTTTCGTTGAACCAACCTGTCACGGCTTCCGGGACTGTCCCCGGTTGCACTTCGGCATCCGACCGGTCAACGGTCACCGGACCGGGATGTCTTGGCCACCGAATCCGGGCAGCAGTCACCAGTCTCGATTTGGCGATGTTCTGGGCCATACAAGGGTCGCTCCGGCTCGGTGGCCGGACAGACTGGGATGAACACGAATATTGAATTCCCGCACCAAGCCGACAACAGATCCAGAATAAAGCGAGATTCATTCGGCACGGTGCAAAACTTTCCCTGGAACTGCAGAGTCAAATGCTGCGACCACCAGCCTCCGAACAAGACCGGCCCATCGATCCACCGCATGGAAATCGGACGGCACTACTGTTAACCATGGATAGTCACCGATGAATACAGGCAGCGAATACGTTGGACCGTCGGCAATAAGCACCACCTCAATGGCGGCATCCAGGTCCCGTAATTCCGAAAGCAGCACGGCGAGGGACCAACGCTCCTCCGGATCGTAACCAACCAGCACGACGCTTGGCAGCGGTACGCCTTGGCTCGCAGGCTGACCTTGCGCGGCATTGAGCCACTCCCGAGCAGCGTAGGTATCCTTGGCATCGATCAACGCCACGGGCCGGGACCGGCCCCCTATCCCCTGATTTACCACTGACTGCTGTGCGGCATCCGTATTTACGCAAAGGATATTCGAACCCTGCGGAAAGAACGGCGGAAGGCGTTCGACCTCGGCCATAGTGAACCCCGTGTTCTGCGTCAGCAAAGCTGTCTCATTTCGTTTGTGCCGAAGCGGGAGCCGGGCGCCAGCTCACGGCCAGCAGCACGGCCGCGCCGCCCACACCCAGGACGGCCGCTATGCCCGCGCCGACCCAGCCGGAGGACATGGCATCGATGCCCATCACATGGTCAACCGACAGCAATCCGGGACCGGCCACCGCGACGGCCGTGCAGGTCAACGCAAGGAGAAGAACGTATTCATACCCGTCCTTGAAAACAAAGAACCCGTTCCTGCGGTGGGCCGTTACCGTGGCCACAGCACAGACGCTGATCAGAGCAGCCGCCATCAGCGGCGTGAGCAGACCCAGGACCAGTCCCAGCCCGGCGGTAATCTCAACGGCCGCGGACAGGAACGCCTGCACCGCGGCGAATTTCATGCCCATGCTGTCAAACCAGCGGGCCGTGCCAGCCAGCCCACCAGGGCCGAAGGCGTGATTGTAGCCGTGGGCAATGAAGGTCCCCCCGACGGCCACACGCAGGATCAGCATAGCGACGTCCATGTCGTCCAAAGGGATCAGCTCCTCAATTTCTGTATCCGTGCGGTGGCACGGGGTGCAGTCGGGTTCGACAAAAACGGAATGACCGAATCGTGTCTTACCGTTGCCCTTACTGTAATATACTTCACAGCCAAGGTCCAATAACCAGGGCCGGAATATGTTAAGGAGATATTTGAATGACCATCATCGAAGTCGAAACACCGTTGTACGCATCTTCAGCTGTTCCGGTCGGCGCGCTAGGCATGGACCGGACTGCCGCCACGGCGGCTGTCGCAGACTTGATCAGGGCGCTTGGGCGTGATCCGGAAAGCGCGCACCAGGCTGAGACGCCGCGGCGCGTGGCGGATGCCTTCATTGAGCTCCTGACCCCCAGGCCCATGGTGCTGACCACCTTTCCCAACGACGAGGACTACGATGAGCTGGTACTGGTCCGTAACATCCCGTTCCGGTCACTGTGCGAGCATCATCTCCTACCCTTTTCCGGCGTCGGGCATATCGCCTATCTGCCCGGTGAGCGGATTGTCGGTCTGTCAAAGCTTGCGAGGATCCTGGAGCATTTTGCCAGTGACTTCCAGGTCCAAGAACGCCTCACTAAGCAGGTCGCCGATCTACTGCAGGAACGGCTGGCACCCCGCGGTGTCGGCGTTGTGCTGGAGGCCGAGCATATGTGCATGACACTGCGGGGTGTCCGCTCCAGCGGTTCAAGCACCGTAACCAGCGCCTTCTACGGAACCCTTCGGGAAGACGCCCGCACCCGGGCCGAATTCATGTCACTCGCCGGCGTCCGGAACTGATGAACCCGGAACTGGACAGCCGGCCCGGCATCAGCGGACCGGGGCGGGCTGCCAGGTGGAAACTATGTACTGGACCCCGTAGGGGTCACCGGCGTAGAGCAGCTCCGCTTCGAGCTGCCCCGGCAAGGTTCCGGCAGCCCCCGCGAGCGCCTGCCACGCGGCTCGGCCCTGGACCAGCAAGGCCACGGCAAGGTCCTCGTCCAGACTCAACAGTGCTTCCGCGTCGCCTTTACCCAGTGCGATGGTGACCTGATCGTCGTAGGAGGCTGCTCTCGGATCCAGATACCCCGGTGCTTTCGGTCCCCGCCGGGCACTTCCATCACCCATCACCAGCAGTGCTGTGCGCCCTGGTTCTTCGACCAGGGTCCGGCCGATCTTGGCATTTTGTTCGGCCGGCCGGTCAGAGCTGAGCGCCTGGAATCGGCGGGGCCCGTCCCATCCTGCTTCATCGAGCAGTCTCGCGCCGATGCCCAGGCTAAGTGGCAATCCTGGAGTCACCATGACCGCCTCCCGTTCGCGGGATATGCCGATGCTCCGGGCATAGCGGTCGACGAAAAACGGTGTTGATGCGCCGTATTGCTGTGTGGCCTCGCCACCCCCGATGACGACGACGAGATCCGGCGACTGTCGTAAAAGCCATTGCACTGCCCGCACACAGGCGTCCGAGACCTCCACGACGGGCTCCGGGCGGCTGCCAGACGGTAGCAGCTCAGTGATCAGCAGCGGCGGGTGCGGACACACGGCCGCGGCGATCATCATGCCAGGCCCCGCAGTGTGAGGGCAGGCTCCCGGGTCCCTCGTATTGCACCAACCATATCCAGGACCTGGCGCGTCGGAGCGACCTGGTGAACCCGGAAGACACTGGCACCGAGCCAGGCGCAGATGGCTGTGGCGGCAAGGGTTCCGGTCAACCGCTCTCCCACCGGCAGATTCAGTGTTTCCCCCACGAAGTCTTTATTGGACAGGGAGACCAGCACCGGCCAACCCGTCGCCGTCATCTCCCCGAGGCGCTGCGTCACTTCCAGGCTCTGCCGGGTGTTCTTCGCAAAGTCGTGTGCAGGGTCGATCAAGATGCTGCACGGGTCAACGCCCAAAGCAACACCCCGCTCCGCCAGCGCCACGGTGCGCTGGAGCACGTCCGCCATGACGTCGCCATAGGCGACGCGGTGGGGCCGAGTCCGCGGGCTGACGCCGCCCGCGTGGGCGCAGACCAACGCCGCACCGTACTCTGCGGCGACCTCGGCGAGCCGTTCGTCATACCCGCCCCACGCGTCATTGAGCAGATCCGCCCCAGCTTCGCAAACCGCACGGCCCACCTCATGGCGCCAGGTATCCACGCTAATGACGACGTCGGGGTGGGCCTGGCGCACGGCCGCGACAAATCCGACCGTGCGCCGCAGTTCCTCAGCCACGTCCACCTCGTCTCCGGGAGCCGCTTTGACGCCGCCAATGTCTATGATTTCCGCCCCGGCCGCCACCACCTCGTGCACGCGCTCCAGTGCAGCCTCAAAGGCATAGGTGGCCCCCCTGTCGAAAAAGGAATCAGGGGTGCGGTTGACGATAGCCATGATCAGCAGCTGGTCTCGGTCGAACTCCCTGTGCCCCAGCCTGAGCACGGCCCGGCCGCCGCTCAACTGAGCGCCGCCGACTTGCCGTAGGCAGGCATACTGGCTGCGGCGGGACGCTCGGCCAGCGGAATCGGCCGCGCGGCAGGAAGGACATCCTGCCCGTCGGCAGACCGTGTGTACTGGAGCAGCTGGCCAGTCGGATCCGTCCAGGCGCGGTCCGGCCGGCGTCGATCGCCGACGGCGAGCAGTTCCGCCGCCATCAGGGCCAGATCATGGTTGCTCTGGTGCTCATGCGCCCTGGACCCCAAATCAACCTGCGCTATGGCATCCAGACCGGAAATCGCATAGGCGTCAAGGACAGTAGCGAGTTCCACACCGTAGCCCACTGGGACCCGGATTGATTCCATCAGGCTGCGCCGCACCGCCCATTCACCGGCGAGGGGTTGAACCAGTCCGGCCAGATCCGGCCACCAGAGGTTAAGTAACGGGCGCGCCACCAGCTCCGTGACTCGGCCGCCGTCGGTCCCCGCCGGCTGCCCGAATGAGGCTGAGACGCGGTCGTAGAAGCCCTTGACCAGCCGGATATCCGTCCCATCTAGAAGAGGCCCCAGCAGCCCGGTGACGAAATGAGGTCCCCACAGCGTCAGATCCGCGTCCATGAAGACGATGATGTCTCCCGAAGTTACAAAGAGCGACTTCCACAGCGCCTCGCCCTTGCCCCGGAGGGGCGCCACGTCCGACAGGATGCCGCTCGCCGCATAGACCTCGGCGCCGGCGCTGGCCGCAATGGTGGATGTTTCGTCGGTGGAGTCTGAATCGATGACAACCAGCTCATCAATCAGCGGCACCCGCTCCATGAGCTCCCGCCGCAAAGTCAGGACTACGTCCGCAATCGTTCGTTCCTCGTTGTGGGCGGGGATCACGACGCTGATCCTGTGGTTCCCCGCTGCCTTTGCAGCCATCAGGGCCGGTAGCGGCCAATCGCTGCTGCGCGAAGTCCGCCGGCTGAACCATGCGGAGGCCTTGGGGGTCATATGGTCCATTGCTTCTCTTTCAATAGGGACACCAGCATGGCAAGTGGTGCCGCTAAAGACGTCCCTGTCCGCAGCGACACCACCCATTTAGAGCGTTATTAGTCCGTCAAACTCGAGCCGGGGCCGCTGTACCGCAGGAAGCCGGAGGAAATTTGGTCGTTAGCTGCAGCGCGGGAATTTCGGGCCGCCGATTCCTGCAGGCTGTTCAGCCGCGTGGTGGCGGATTCAATCAGGGCCAGCTTGGCGCCGTCGTCGGTGTCCGACTTAGCTAGCAGGTCAGCAAGGACCATCTGCGTTTTTTCAATCTCTTCCCGCAGCCGCGCGGCCGACTCATTGTACGTGAGCAGATCGTGATCGTCTTCAACTTCGCGCCCAAACAGCTCTTCGGTGTTCATGATGCCCCTTAATCCCGTTAGGTCTTCCACTATCGAAAGGTTATCTGTAAGCTCCACGGTATCTGATTTGGAGAATCAAATCTAGACAAATTAGCACTGCTACCCAGTGATAGGAGCCGAAGCAATGCCGCTTCAGGACCATATGCAGATCATCTCCGTCGATGACCACCTGATTGAACACCCGAAGGTCTTCACGGACCGCCTGCCCAAAAAGTTCATCGACCAGGGCCCCCAAATCATTGAGAACGAACAGGGGCACCATGTCTGGAAGATGGAAGGGGAAATCTACCCCTACATCGGCCTGAACGCGGTTGCCGGCAAGACTCCGGAGGAATTCGGGATGGAGCCGCTGCGCTACGAGGACATGATCCCCGGCTGCTACGACCCCATCGCCCGCGTCAAGGACATGGACACCGACGGCGTGCAGGCTGCTTGCTGCTTCCCGTCCTTCCCAGGGTTTGGCGGAGGTGTCTTCCACCGCGGCAAGGACAAGGCACTGATGCTCGAATGCGTCAAGGCGTGGAATGACTTCAGCATCGATGAATGGTGTGGCTCTGCGCCTGAGCGCTATGTGCCGCTGTCTATCCTCCCGACCTGGGACGTCGATCTGTGCGTTGCTGAAGCGCGCCGGACCGCCGAGAAGGGCGCCCGCACCATCTCCTTCCCGGACAGCCCGATCCCGCTAGGCCTACCGTCCTTCGCGAGCGACAAATGGGGACCCCTGTGGGACGTCTTCGAAGAGTATGACATCCCAGTCAGCCTACATTTCGGTTCAGGCAGCTTCGTCCCAGGCTTCCCGTACTCCGCCTCCGCGCTCTCCCCGGTCCCGTTCACCCCCGATGGTCCGTACGCCGTGGCCATCGCTTCCTTCGCCACTAACCTGATGTGGTCCGCCACGGAATGGCTCTTCTCCGGTCAGCTCCAGAAGCACCCCAACCTGAAGATCATGCTCTCTGAAGGCGGCATCGGCTGGATCCCCTACATCGCCGAGCGCGCGGACTACACCTGGGAACGCCACCGCTACTACCAGGACATCGACCGCACGACCCGCCCGTCGGATCTGCTCAAGAAGCACTTCTGGGGCTGCTACATCGATGACAACTTCGGCATCGAAAACCGCCACAAGATCGGCGTGGACCGGATCTGCCTGGAGGTCGACTACCCGCACTCCGACTCCAACTGGCCGAACAGCCGCAAGATCGTGGCCGACAGCCTGGTCAACGTTCCCGACGATGAGGCACACCGCATCGTGGAACTGAACGCCCGCGAAGTGTTCAACTTCCCGCGCTGACACCAACCAATAGCCGGGGGGCTTCTGGTCATCGAGACCAGGCGTCCCCCTTGTTATTGTCCCGGACCTGTCACGGATCAATGCGGGCGTGGGCGCTCCTGTCCCCGACTGTGACGCAGCTGTCATCCGGCAAGACAGCACCTGGGAATCTTCCCCTGGAAGATCGGCACTTCACTCAGCCGAATTCATCGGCTCTCTTCGAACGGATATTCAATGAGTCTTAAAGTTGGTAAAGACAAAGCTGGAGCAATCGGGGCCGGCTTCGGCATCATGACCATTGTGGGTGGGCTGGCCTTCTCGGAATTGGCCAGCGCCTACCTGCAGTCGACGTACGGTCCGCTGCTGAACCTGCTCGGGGTTCGTCTCGGTGCCGACGCCGCGCAACTGAACTGGATTAGCGCCGCATATTTGCTCTCCTCCGTCGTCTGTGTCCCGGTCCTGGCGAAACTCGGTGATCTTTATGGGCACAAACGGATGGTGATCATCACGCTAGCGATCGTGATCACCGGCACGGTAACCGCTGCCTTTGCCACGACATTCCCCCTTTTCCTATCCGCCATGCTCGTGCAAGGCGCGGTCAGCGCGCTGCTTCCCCTTGAAATGGCAATCGTCCGCGAGCGAGCCGGGGACCAAGCAAGCAAGGGAATCGGCCTCCTGATAGGGTTTCTGGGCGGCGGAGCCGTCGTGGGCATCCTCCTCACCGGGTTCTTGGGGACCTTCTTGGATCTCACCTTGGTCATGCTCGTCCCGGCCGCACTCTTGGTTCTCTCGCTGCTGATCATCATCCTGACAGTGCCGGAGACTGAGATCCGCAGCGAAGGCCGAATCGACTGGAAAGGCGCATCCCTGCTCGGTATTGGTCTGGCACTCGTGCTATACGCCATCGGCAACGGCAAGACGTTGGGCTGGCTCTCACCGGCGGTCCTGGGAATGATCGTTGTAGGGCTGGCTTTGCTGTTCCTCTTCGTGCGGGTCGAAAAAACGATGCGTCACCCGCTGATCGATATCAAACTCGTGACCCGTGGTGGGGTGGGCTTTTACCTGATCCTGATGCTCCTGTTCGGGATTCAGCAGTTGGGCTCCGGACCGGTCAATTCCCTCTACGTCGCTTCCAGGCCGAGCAAGGTCGGATACGGCTTCGGTCTTGACTCCATGGGCGTTTCCCTGACGCTCGTGCCCTACGCACTTATGTTGATGATCGGAGCCGTGGTCGGCCATGCCCTCGTGCGCCGCATGGGACAGATGCCGACCCTGATCTGGGCCAATGTCCTGGTCATAGCCAAGTACGCCATGCTCATAGTTTTCTCAAACAATCTGGCGATCTTCACGGCTGCCCAGTTCGTCGGCGGCTTGGGTGTGGGCATCTTTATGGCGGTGCTTCCTGCCATCATCCTCAGCCTTGCGCCGAAGGATGCCTCGGGCATAGCCGGCGCAATGTACAACACAACCAGAACGCTCGCCGGCGCCCTCGGCGGAACAGTATTCGCCGCCATAATGTCAGCGATGATCATGCCCATCAAGGTTCCCAGCTTGGATGCATTCCTCGTCATCTGGGCCGTCTGCGGCGGTCTGAGCGTCGTGATCATGGCGTTCCTGCCCTTCAGCAGGCACCTTGGACGAGTCCAGACGACGCTGTCCGATGAGACCCTTCAGGACCCGGATCTGGGACTCGTTTCACAGGATTAGGCCGGCAATCCTGTCCACCAGGTTCGTCCCCCAAGATCTGGAAGGGGCCTGAGCCAATCCTGATGATTCGGCCTTGTTGATGCACCGTTGGCGGCGGACCCCGCACTCGCAGTGTCCTGGCCCGCCGCCAACGGCGCGTGCATACAGAAAGCAGCCTTCGGGGCGGATGCCTCCTGCGGCTGGTGGGCGGTGGAGCTGCCAGAAGGTGTCCGGGGCGGTCCTCTGCAATTCCGCGGTCCGCGCGGTGAGCGCGGCTCAGTGCTACCGAGACACGTCGATAACCACTCGCCCCCGGACACTTCCCGCCAGAATATCTTCGGCAAGCTGCGGCAATCGGGACATCGGTTCGACAGTGGTGATAGATTCCAAGGATTTCACGTCCAGGTCGCGGGCCAGGCGGCTCCACGCCGAGCGGCGTTTCCCCATCGGAGCCATAACAGAATCGATGCCGAGCAACGCTACGCCGCGAAGAATATGCGGCAGTACGGTTGCCGGAAGGTCTGTGCCGGATGCCAGACCGCAGGCGGCAACGGCGCCACCGTATTCCGTCTGGGCCAAAGCGTTGGCCAGGGTGGTGCTACCGACTGAATCGACCACTCCGCTCCAGGTCTCCCGGTGGAGCGGCCCCGCTGGCTTCAGCAGGTCCGCCCTGTCAATGATCTCCGCCGTCCCGAGCTGCTTCAGGTATTCGTGGGTAACAGGACGCCCCGTGGACGCAGTGACCTGGTATCCGGATTGTGCAAGGAGGGCAACAGCTACCGAGCCGACCCCTCCTGCTGCGCCAGTGACAAGAACCCTCCCCTGGCCTGGCCGGATGTGTCCCCACTGTTCGAGCGCATCAACGCACAGCGCGGCGGTATAGCCTGCCGTGCCGATCGCCATTGCTTGAAGGGGCGTGAATTCCGCGGGCACTCGAAGCAGCCACTCGGACTTCACACGCTGGAAGCGGGAGTAACCGCCCCAGTGCACTTCCGAAAGTCCGAAGCCGTTCAATAGAACCTGGTCTCCAGGGCGCCAGAGGGGCGAGTCCGACTCTACAACCGTGCCGGCCAGATCTATTCCACCGACCATCGGAACTCGTCTGACCACCCTGTTCAGGTTCCCTGAAAGGGCCAAGCCGTCCTTGTAATTGAGCGAGGAATAAGCGACCTCAACCAGCACGTCATCATCGGGGAGGTCCGCCAGGGTGAATTGGCGGAAGACCGACACCGCCTTGCCGTCAATTTCATCGATCACTACGGCGCTAAACTCATTCATCGACTGTCACGTGCCCTCCCATGACCCAGTACGCCTGAGGGGACCCGGGACGAATCCATGCTTCGACCCCGTCAGACCTGAGGACCAGCTGCCTCTCGAAGACGCCGTCCCTGGCCAGCCATAGCACAGTTCCATCATCCGCCACCATATCTACCTGGCCCTCCCTCAGCGTACGACCACCTTCGGTGATCTGTACGTGCATGCTATGCAGCCTGGACCAGTCCTGAACCATGACTGGGGCCTGCGTTCCGCCATCGTCCAGCCCAAGGTCCCATAATGGGCTGGCCTGCTGGCCGGCGGCCGGATCAAGGTACTCCGTGTCTTCAGTCAATTCGCCCTCCTGGAGGCTCCACAGCATGTTGGTATGGACCGCGCGGTTCACACCGTCATGCCAACAAGCTTCACGTCCAGGTACTCGTCGATTCCCTGGGCCCCACCCTCCCGGCCGATGCCGCTGTTTTTCACCCCACCGAACGGTGCTGCCGCGGAGGTTGGGTTGATGTCATTTATGCCGACGATACCGAACCGCAGTCTTTCCGATACCCTCGTGGCCCGGGCCAGATCCGTGGTGTACACGTAGGATGCCAGGCCGTATTCGGTACTATTTGCCATCCGGATAGCCTCGTCCTCGTTGTCGAAGGGGATGACCGCGGCTACGGGACCGAACGTCTCCTCGGTGTAGATCTCCATGTCCGGGGTGACGTCGGCGAGCACGGTTGGAGCAAAGAAGTTTGTTCCGGTCAGGCCGTCGACGCTCACCCTGCTGCCGCCGGTCAGCAGTCGAGCACCCTTGCCCCGGGCATCGGCGACATGTCGTTCCATCTTCTTGGTGGCGGCGGAATCAATGAGCGGACCGATACTGACCCCGTCCTGGTGGCCGGCACCCACGGTGAGCCGACTGGCCCGTTGTGTGAACGCCTCGAGGAAGCGCTCGTAGCCGGATCTGTGGACGTAAATACGGTTTGGGCAGATGCATGCCTGTCCCGTGTTGAGGAACTTCGCCAGGACCGCACCCTTGGCCGCGTGGTCTATGTCCGCGTCTTCGAACACGAGGAAAGGCGCATGTCCGCCCAGCTCCAGGGAAACTCGCTTCATGGTCGACGCGGCGCGGGATGCGAGTCCCTTGCCCACGGCCGTAGAACCGGTAAACGTCAGCTTGCGGACGTCGCGGGACTCCAACAGAACACCTCCAACCGCTTCGGCGTCTGCCGTGGTGATGAGGTTTACCACTCCAGGAGGAAACCCGGCTTCTTCGAAGATCTCGAACATGGCAATGGCGCACAGGGGTGTCTGCTCGGCCGGTTTGAGCACAACGGTGCAGCCAGCCGCAACAGCCGGGGCGACCTTCCGGGCAATCATGGAAATCGGGTAGTTCCACGGCGTGATGGCAGCGACAACGCCGACCGGGTGACGCAGCACGGTCAGTCGCTGATTGGCGCGCGCCGAAGGAATCGTGGTGCCGTAGACCCTCTTGGCCTCTTCAGCGAACCAGCTGAGGAAGTCGGCCCCGTAAAGGACTTCGTTCTTCGCCGCTCTCAGCGGTTTACCCTGTTCCAGCGTCATCAACGCTGCGAGCTCATCCGCACGGCGGAGCATGATCCGGTGGGCCCGTTCCAAGGCTGCGGCCCGCTGGTACGCCGTCTGGTTTGCCCAGCCTTCGAAGGCCGCAGAGGCGGCGGCCACAGCGGCTCGGGCGTCGGCCGCATCGCCGTCGGACGCCCTCCCGATAACGGATTCCGTGCTCGGATCCAACACATCGAACAAAGAGCCGTTCGCTGCCGACGTCCATTCTCCGTTGATGAATAACGTCCGATCATCTTCTCGGGTCACCGCGAACAACCTTTCCCTGCGCCATTACTGGCAATCTGTTATCGTGTGCTTTACAGTAACACTTACTGGTGAGGCATTACCAGAGAATTAGCACCGGGCCAAGACAGCCTGATCATCACCCCGCGGCTCTTCAGCACGCTGCAGGCAACCGTCCCGCCGGTGCGGTCATGAGATACCCCCGAAGGAGAAAACGGCAAATGCAGATCAAGCGAGTGGCAGTTGTAGGGTGTGGCACCATGGGTGGCGGTATTGTTCAGACCGCGGCCCAGAACGGCTTCCAGACCGTGGGGGTTGAAACGTCCGAGCAGGCTGCGGAAGCCGCCCGCGCCCGAATCGCAGCGGGTTTGAACCGTTCCTTCACCCGGGGAAAGATCACCGAAGCCCAGCGGGACTCGGCCTTGGCCAACTTCACCGTCAGCTCGGACCTCTCCGACATCACTGACGCGGACCTGGTCATCGAGGCCGTCTTCGAGGACGTGGAACTGAAGAAGGAGATCCTCGGCCGGATCGACAAGCTCGTCGCCCCCGAAGCCTTCATCGCCTCCAATACCTCTACGATTCCGTTGGTCATCCTGGCCGCGGCGACGACCCGGCCGGAGCAGGTAGTCGGAGCGCATTTCTTCAATCCCGTGCCGTCCATGAAGCTGGTTGAGGTCATCAAGACGCCGGTGACCCTGCCCGAGAATGTCCAAACCTTTGTCGACTTCGCCAAGGCGCTGGGCAAGAGCCCCGTCGTCGTCAATGATGTCCCGGGGTTCATCGGCAATCTGCTGATTGTCCCCTACCTCACTGATGCGATCCGCGCCTTTGAACGCGGCGTCGCCGATATGGAATCGATCGACGAAGTGATCAAGCTGGGCTTCAACCACCCCATGGGCCCCTTCGCACTAAGCGATTTGATTGGCCTGGATATCGTTCACGATATGGCCGCATCCATGTACGAGGAGTACAAGGACCCGCGCTACTTTCCACCGACCCTGCTGAAGCAGTATGTGCGCCTGGGCTGGCTGGGACGCAAGACCGGGCGCGGCTTCTACACGTATGACGAAAACGGCGCGCGGTCGTGACGCAGGTTAGTGAACGGCTCGCCGAAGCTGCCGTGTCCCTCTCCTTCGCCGAAGAGTGGGATACGGACCTGCGGTCCAACAATCCGCTTTCGTTTGTGGGGTACGAACCACCGCGTGCAGAAGAGGAATCCGTCCGGGCAGGCCTTGTGGAGGGTGAGCTGGGTTCCTACGTTCTGATTTCCTGCGATTTCAGCAAATCTGGCGGCACCATGGGTGCCGTCGCCGGCGAGCGGATCGTCCGCGCCTACCGCCGGGCCACGGAACGCGGACTTCCCGTTGCCCAGCTGGTCGGCAGTGGCGGTGCGCGCCTGCAGGAGGGCATGGTCTCCCTGGTGCAGATGGCCCGCACTTCTTCGGCCGTTTCTGCTCACCGTGCGGCCGGACTCATGAGCGCCAGTGCCCTCCGCTCCCCTACCACCGGCGGTGTCTACGCTTCGTGGGCCTCCCAATCCGATGTCCGCACCGCGTCTCCTGCGGCCGTAATCGGATTCGGCGGACCCCGCGTGGTGGAACAGGTAACGGGCTCGCTGCCGCCCAAGACTTCGCATACGGCGGAATCGGCTTACCGCCACGGGCTCATCGACGCAATTACCCCCCTCACCGACCAGCGCACGTGGTTGGAGCAGGCGCTGGGGGTGACCGCGGCGCCGCCGCTTCAGGTCACCGCGGCGGCTCCCACGGGCTCCACGGCTCAACACACCGACGCCTGGCAGCTGCTGCAGGAAGTCCGCTCCCCTTTCCGTCCGTCCGGACTGGACTGGGCCGCCTGGCTGACGGATTCATGGGTTGAGCTGCGGGGCAGCGATCCGCGTATCCGTGCCGGGCTAGCCACCATGGACGGTCAGCGGCTGGTTGTCATCGCCATGAACCGGGCACGGTCGGAAGGGGAACACGCCCTCGCCGGGCCAGCGGCCTTCCGGTTGGCCCAGCGCGCGATCGAGCTTGCACGACGGCTGGGGTTGCCTCTGTTGACCATCATCGACACCCCGGGCGCGGACCCGTCCGCCCCCTCCGAGGCGGACGGTCTGGCGCGCGAGATTTCGGGGACCATCGGTGCGATGGCTGCGCTGCCAACCGTCAGCGTCGCGCTTTGTGTCGGCGAAGGCGGAAGCGGCGGTGCGATGGCGCTCGCCCACGCAGACAGTTTCCTGATGCTGAACGGCTCGGTCTTCTCCGTGATTGGACCGGAGTCGGGCGCCGCCGTGCTCTACCGGGACAACACCCGGGCGGCCCAGTTGGCCCGCGATCTGAAGATTTCTGCCGCGGACCTGTTCAGCATGGGGGCTATCGACGCCGCCCTGCCGGAGTCGATTCCGGCGGTTCGGGCCGCCGTGCTCAACGCGATCACAACAACACCGGCGGGCAAACGAAATGTCCGTGTCGACGTGCTTACCGCGCGCGCGCTGGCTATCTAGCCTCGCGCCTTCATCAGAAAAGGATCCGACCATGGCGAAATCATTGTTCATTGCCCTCACCAGCCCCGCTAGTGCCGACAGCGTGGAGGACTTCACCACTTGGTACGAAGAAACCCACATTCCCGAAGTACGTGCCGTCATTCCATCCGTCACCGAAGTTAGCCGTTATGTACTGGCTGGAGCCGACACCGCCGGAAACGAAATACCGCGCTTTCTGGCGGTTTATGAGATTGACGACGCCGACCCCACCGCGGCAGAAGCCGCCCTCGGTGCAGCCATGGAGGCCGGCCGGCTCACCATGACCAGCGCACTGGACGGCACCGTCAATCCCCCTGTCCTGCAGTTTTTCCGGGGCATCTAGCCGGCGCATACACGAATCACCACAACCGAGGAGAACCAGATGGAAAAGATAGTCAAGAAAACCGGTGATCACGGCATCGGCCTCATGATCCACATGGTCCACATGACCGACGATGTCCCCGCGCTGAACGCCTTCTACGAAGACGTCTTCGGCGGACTGATGTACATGGGAGTCGACGAACCCAACTTCCTGCCCGTGGAAGACCGGCTGGCCGGACTGCTCATGGTCTCGGACCTCTGCGTTGAAACCATGGCACCGAAGTTGCCGGTCAACGTGGAGAAGCCGGTCGGCAAGTTCTACGCCAAGTTCGGCCACCACCTGCACTCCGTGGGCTACAAGGTGGACGACCTCGAAGCGCTGGGCAACCGCCTGATCAACCAGGGCGTATACATCGGCAAGCCGGGCGGCGGAAAGCTCGACGTCATGGATCCGGACGAGATGTACTTCTACCCGAGCCCGCGCGACACCGCCGGCCTGATGGTGGAACTCTGCCGTATTGACATGCCCAATGATCCACGCCAGAACGAGACCTGGACCTCCCAGGTCAAGCTGTGGCGCACCCACCCTCTGACCATCGAGCGCCTGAGCTACATCACGCTCGGCGTCAAGGACCTCGAGGCTGCCGTGCACGCCTACGTCGATGTCATGCAGGCCGTTCCGGTAGACAAGGGAATTGACGGAGATACGCAGTTGCAGTACCAGACGGTCCAGCTCGGCGACAGCCTGCTCCAGCTGGCACAGCCGCTCGAAGATAGCTCCCCACTCGGCAAGCATGTCGCCAAGTGGGGCAATATGATCTACAGCGCGACGTTCAAGATCACTGACATCGATTCCGCCGAGAAGTGGCTCAAGTCCAAGGGCGTCCGGACCACCCGGATCCGCCCCACACTGCTGGCGGCCAACCCTGAGGACACCTTCGGCGCACCGTACTTCTTCAGCGTTGAAGACATCCTGAACGATCCCTTCGCCGGCTGACCTGCCCGGAGACAAAACGGCGGCGGCAGGACCCCTACGGTCCTGCCGCCGCTTCTGTTCGCCCGGTTGTTGGTCTGCTACCTAAAACCGGTGAGGTGCCAACTGCACCGTGGCCTTGCCCGGGGCAAGCTTCGCCCCGGATTCGTCCACGGTCCAGAGTTCCAGCTCCGCGTACTGCCCGTCCGCCTCGTCCCGCACCGCAGTGACAGTGCCGTGGGCGGTCACCGTTCCCTTGAGGTTTGGTTTGCGGAATTGGCAGGACAGTTCCACGATCCGGGCATCGTCCCCTGCCCAGTCCCGTACCAGGTTGTGCAGGTACGACCACTGAAGGTTGCCCATCCCGAAGGAGCCCGGCTGCCCGGCCGCCTTTCCGGCCTCGTCGTCCATGTGAATCGGTACGAATTCATCATTGACGGCCGCGAACCTGTTCCAGGCCGCAAACCCTGTTTCGCGCACAAAGGGACCGAGCTTATCGCCGACGCGGACCGTACGTACGTTGGTATCAGTCATGTGGTACTCCCTGCTTCTTGTTCATTTGTAAGTGGAGCCGTGTCCACGGCTAGTAGCGGATCAAAGTGAAGACGGTGCGCTTCACCAGCTCGTCATTCTGGTTGGTCCACACATCCTCGGTGGTGCTGAGCAGCATCTTTCCCAGCGACCCGGAGCGCTCGGTGTAGCTGCCGAGCCGGGACACGCTGGTGATGACGTCGCCGGGGCGGATGCGCGCTCCGTAGGAAGTGCTGAGCCCGCCGTTCATCTGGAAGCCCAGGCCGGGGCCCTGGATGCCCACCGTCCGCTCCGTTTTGTCCGGGTCATTCGCATCGATCGGCTCGGTGGCGGCCGAGCTCTGCGCGGCCACGGCCCAGGCGAACGGATTGAATTCCTCCGGAGCCACGATTCCGCCGTGGACCGTCGCGGCCGCGTAGCCGGGATCGGTGAACAGTGCTGGCGGCTCTGCCGGCCAGTACACCGCGATGGCCCATCTGCGGATATCCGATTCGGAGACGGGGAAGCTGGTCCGGCGTCCCATTTCGCGTCCCACGGCCGCTTCCATCGCTGCCGAGATGTTACTGTCAACTTCCTTGACTGTTTCAGTCATACCCTGCTCCTGTCGTGATTCATGATGCGGTGGTTGGTCTTTGGTATGGCCGAGCGGCGGAGGGTGCCGTCCGGCTCAGGCGAGCGACTCGACGAAGTTCTTCAGGTCGTTGATGTTGCGGCACTCGAACACTCCGTCGCAGTGCTCGGCATATTCGGCCACGACTGAATCGCCTTCGTTCCAGCTGACTCGCCGCTCGGGGTTCAACCAGAACACCCGGGCCGCGCGCCCATGCAGCCCGGCGAGGACCTCGGCGTGCGGCTCGCGGTAGTTCCCGCGGGCATCGCCAAGCAGCAGGACGGTGGTGCGCGAGTCGACGGCGTCGGCGTACTTCTCCTGGAACAACTGAAGGGCGTGGCCGTAGTCGGAGCGGCCGTCGAACCAGAAGCCGCGGCGTTCGTTGTTGATCCGCGCCGATGCGTCCCGGATCGTGGGGCCGGCGGTCAGCAGGTCCGTCACCTCGTCCATCCCGTCGATGAAGACGAAGGAGCGCAGCGAGGAAAACCGCGTCTGCAGCGCAGAGGTCAGCTGCAGGGTGAACTGCGCGAACGTGGCTACGGACCCGGAGATGTCAGCGATGACCACCAGCTTGGGCTTGCACGGACGCGGCTTGCGCAGGTGGAGCCGGATAGGGACACCGCCGGTGGACAGGGAGTCCCTGATGGTCGCCCGGAAGTCGAGGTGAGCGCGGCCGCTGCGCCGGCGCTTGGCGGTCAGCGCGTGGCCCAAGGCCCGCCCCAGGGGGTCCACCACCCTCCGCATGTGCTCAATGACGGGGGTCGATGCCGTCAGGAAGTCCGCGTCCGCCGGCAGCGGGGTGCGCAAGGTGGCCGCAACGGCTTCCGCGCCGCGGTCCTCCACAAGACGCCGCCGCACTTCGGTTTCGACCATCCGCTCGAAGCCGACGACGGCCCGGCCCGCACGCTCGCGGGCCAGCCGCAGGCTCAGCGACCGGGTGGGACCTTCGGCCGGTGGGTCCAGGGCCACTACATCGTCCGCCAGGGTATCGGCCTGGACCGAACGCAGGGCTCGGAAGACGTAGAACGTGCCCGCCACCGCCCGGCCGGGTTGTATGCCGGCATTGCGGTCCACAATCACCCGTGCCACCTCGCGCATGGCCGAGGTGCCGTCCTTGGCGAGTGACTGGAGCAGGATCCTCCGCAGCTCGTCGTCGGGCAGCTGCTCGAACAAACTCTCGCCGTCGGCTAGCCGCCTCCCCTCGGCATCATTCCGGGGCCAGAACAGGTCAAAGACAATGCCGAAGGCGTCTTGGTGGGGAACGGACTTGGCCAGGCAAGCGCCGACGGCGGCCCTCACGGCCTCGCGGTCCGCCAGCGGAACCGTGCGCAGGCTCCGGGCCGCGTCGATCAGTTCGCTGGTGGACACGGGGACGTTCATGCGGCGCAGTTCCGCCGCCACCCCTTCAATCACGTCCAGCATCGATCCACCCTTTCAAGGGATTTACGGTAATACATACCGAGCTACTTACAGTTTGTTCTAAACTTCGGGCATGAAACCAAAAATCGTGTTTGTCCATGGACTGGCCTCGAACTACGAATCCACTTGGGCCCGCTACGGCTGGCCGGAGCTCATCGAAGATCTGGGCGGCGAAGCGGTTCCGTTCGAGCTTCCCGGCCACGGCACCTCGCCCATTGAACCGGGCGACGACGACGCCGCCGTCGACGGCCTTCTCGCCTTCGCCGCCGAGAACGACGCGGACACCGCCGTCGGATTCTCGGCCGGTTCGCTGCTCCTGCTGCGCGCCGCGGCCCGGAAGCCCGACGCCTTTGCCCGACTGGTCCTCACGGGCGTGGGTGACGGAATGTGGAACGGCGGCGAGGGCCTGCGCCGCATCGCCGACGCCTTCGAGTCCAGTGAACCCATCGCGGATCCGGGCCTGCGGATGCTGGCCACGATCGCCCGCGCTGCCGGCAACGATCCCAAAAAGGTCGGCGCCTTCACCCGAGGAGTGCCGCGGCAGCCCTCCCCCGAGGCCCTGCGCGCCATCGAAGCCTCTGTACTGCTCGTCCTCGGCGACAAGGACGACGTCGGTCCCGCCGATGCGCTGCTGGGGAACCTGCCGACGGCGCGCCTGGCGAGCCTTCCCGGGACCGACCATTACAAGACTCCCTCGGATCCGCGGGCGTTCGACGCGGTTTCGCGATTCCTGTCCGAGTAGCCGGACCGCAGCCGGCCGGGCCGCCTGCGTGCTCACGAGCCGCCGATGCCCAGTTCGGCGGTGGCCCGTTCGATGTCGCTTCGGTGCTTGAGCAGCACCGGCAGGTGCTCGACGACGGCACCGGCGTCGAGCTCTTCGATGCCGAACAGCGCCAGGGTCCGGGCCCAGTCGAGAGTCTCGGAGACTGACGGGCTCTTCTTCAGCTCCATCGCGCGCAGCGATCCGACCGTCGCGCTGATCTGGCCGGCAAGGAAGTCCGAGATGCCGGGAACCCGCGACGCCACGATGTCACGCTCGCGGTCCATATCCGGGTAGCCCATATGCAGGAAAAGACAGCGCCGCTTCAGCGCTTCGGACAGCTCGCGGTTGTTGTTGGACGTCAGGAAGACCAGCGGACGCTGCGCGGCGGCCACGGTGCCCAGTTCCGGGATCGAGACCTGGAAATCGGACAGGATCTCGAGCAGGAGCGCCTCAGTCTCGACATCCAGCTGGTCAACCTCGTCGATGAGCAGTACCACGGGCCCCTCGGCCCGGATCGCCGCCAACAGCGGGCGCTCCAGCAGGAACTCCTCCGAGAAAACGTCTGCAGTCCTGTCCTGCGCTGCGGAGGACTCGGACGCCTGGATGGCCAGAAGCTGCTTGCGGTAGTCCCACTCATACAGAGCCCGCGATTCATCCAGCCCCTCGTAGCACTGCAGCCGGATGAGCCGGGCCCCTGTCATGGCGGCCACAGCCTTGGCAAGCTCGGTCTTGCCCGTGCCGGCGGGGCCCTCCACCAGCACCGGCTTCTGGAGCGCCGCGGCAATGTAGACGATGTTAGCCGTGGCAGCATCCGAGAGGTAGCCCTGTTCGGCCAGCGCCTGCCTGACCTGGCCGGCCGAGACCAACGCTTCCGTACTCCCGGTATCGATCACCGTTGTGTCGCTCATCCCAGACTCCCGCTCCAGCTATCGCCATTGGTTAACGTTTGATATACCGTTTAGCTTACCGTAAGCCGTTTGACATCGCGAGGGTTCGGGCGCATCCTGTTTTACGGCGACCTATGTGAGTCCGGCGTTGCCGGGACCAAGAACCACTTCGATACAGGAGGATCCGTGATGACGGTAGACACCGCGGCGGAACAGAAACTGTTCCGCGACACCACCGCTGATTTCATTTCAAGTGAAACCCCGCTGGCGATTCTCCGCGCGCTGAATGCGAGCGGAGAATCGTTCAACCGGGAGTGGTGGCAGCGTGCCACCGAGATCGGTTGGGCCACCCTGCTGGTGCCGGAGGAACTCGGCGGCGGCAGCGTCTCGGGCGAAGGAGTCCGCGACCTCGTCGAGGTAGCCACGGAACTCGGCAAATCGGTGGGACCGGGACCACTGCACCCGGTGAATGTTGTCCTGGCCGGACTGGTTGATGCCACCGACGGCCCCGACCACGGCGAGCTCGTCGACGCGCTCGTGTCCGGGGCCAGCATCGCAACCTGGGCGGTGTACGAACCCGGGTCCCCGTGGAATCCGACAGCACCGAGCCTGACGGCTTCGGCTTCCGGCGCCGGCTATGTGCTCAGCGGCGTGAAGGACCGCGTCGAAGCGGCTCCGCAGGCCGACGTTTTCTTGGTCACTGCCTCAACCGAAAGCGGTCCGCTGCAATTCATCGTCACCACCAGTTCCCCCGGCGTCAGCATCGAACTTTCCGGCTCGCTGGACTCCGTCAAGCAGTACGGCAGGGTGACCTTCGACAATGTGGAGGTATCCGCCGACGCCGTGGTCGGAAGCACCGCTTCAACGGCCGCGCTGATCGAACGGCAGGGCCAGATTGCCAACCTGCTGCAGGTTGCCGAGACCGTCGGCGCCCTCGACACGGTCTTCAACTTCACCGTCCAGTGGGCATTCGACCGATATTCCTTCGGCCGCCCGCTGGCCTCCTATCAGGCCCTCAAGCACCGTTTTGCGGATATGAGACTGTGGATCGAGGCCAGCCGCGCCACACTCGACGGCGCGACCCAGGCCGTCCAGGACCGGGCGGACAACGCGCCTTACGTGGTCAGCGTGGCCAAGTCTTATGTCGGCCAGCGCTCCGTCGAAATCGTCCAGGACGCCGTCCAGCTCCACGGCGGGATCGGTGTGACCTGGGAACACGATCTCCATCTCTTCCTCCGCCGGGTCACCGTGAACCGCCAGCTCTTCGGAACCCCCGGCGAACACCGCCGCCTCATTGCCTCCCAGCTCGGTCTGTGAAAGGAAACAACATCATGACGGAAACGGCTATCGAGACTGTTGAAGAATTCCGCCTGAGGGCCAGGACCTGGCTGGCGGCCAATGTGGCGCGCGTCGACCCGGAGGCCCCGCCGCCGTCGTCCGGTGACGACGACGCCGAATGGCTGCACGCGCGCGAGTTGCAGAAGCGGCTTTACGCCGGCGGTTTTGCCGGCATCTGCTTCCCGAAGGAATATGGCGGCCTGGGGCTGTCGCACGAGTACCAGGAGGCCTTCACCGAAGAAGCCGACGGCTACGAGATGCCACTGCTGCTGAACATCCCGACCTTCAGCATCTGCGCCCCGACCATCCTTGACATGGGCAGCGAGAAGCAGAAGAAGGAACACCTCGGCGCCGCTATCCGGGGTGACGAGGTCCTGGTCCAGTTTCTGTCCGAGCCCAGCGGTGGATCCGACCTTGCCGGCGTCCTGACACGGGCGGACCGCGACGGCGACGAGTGGGTCATAAACGGCGCCAAGATCTGGAGCACAAGCGCCTATGCCGGCGACTACGCACTGTGCCTGGCCCGGACCGACTGGAACGCGCCCAAGCACCGCGGCTTGACTATGTTCCTGATGAAGATCGATTCCCCCGGTGTTGATCTGCGCCGCATCAAGCAGGTCAACGGTTCGACCGAATTCTGCGAGGAGTTCTTCGACAACGTGGTGCTGCCAGCGGACGCCGTTGTCGGAGAGGTCAACGACGGCTGGACAGTCGCGTCCCGCCAGCTGTTCCACGAGCGCACCGCCGTCGGCGGCGGCTCGCAGTACACTAGCGGCCGTGGCGTGCGGGACACCCGCAAGGCATCCGACGACTTCGTGGCGCTGGCCAGGGAAACCGGCCAGGCGGACGATGTCCACGTCCGCGAACTCGTGGGCCAGGCCTACGCCCACCGCACCGTGCAGGAACAGCTGATCAAGCGCGTCGCGGCCGCCGTCGCGAGCGGCGAATTACCCGCTCCGGCCATGTCCCTGATCCGCCTGTTCCACGCTGAAACGGACTGGCTGAACACCGACATCGGGCTAGAACTGGCCGGCAGCTACGCCGTGGCAGGACCTGTGGGCCGCGGACCGCTGGAGCTGGGCACCGGGTACCTCTCCCGCCAGGCCGCCAGCCTAGGCGGCGGCAGCTCGGAGATGTCCCGCAACCTCATCAGCGAGCGTCTGCTCCAGATGCCGCGCGAGTACGCCGCTGACCGCGACGTGCCGTTCAGCGAGGTCAAGCACAGCGGCTGACCCGCGGCACGAACGAATGGCAGGCCCGCTCCGGCAGGCCTGCCATTCGTTCGTCTGTGGTCAATTGTTCAGGGCCATTTGTGAGGGCGCCGCCGTCGAATCCCTGCACGGCGCAGCAGACACAGGAAGACCGCCTGTTGCGGCAGGGGCCGTAACAGGCGGTCTGTGCGTCGGGGACGCTAGGAGGCTCCGGGCCTCTGTTGTGGCGTGTCTTCAAGCTGGTCCAGGAACGCCCCCACTGCATCGGCGAAACGGTCGTTGTCATCCCCGGCGACCATATGCCCGGCATTCTCCACCTCGACGACGGCGCTCTCTTGGAGTGCGTCCTGAAGTTCTTCGATTCCCGAAGCGTCGACGACGTCCGAGAGCGCCCCCCAACGATCAGTACGGGAACCTTGATCTTCGCGGCCAGCCGCAGCAAGTGTTCCGGATCAGGTGCGCCCGACTCCCGGTCGGCGCGCGTCATCATGGCCGGATCCCAGTGCCAGTACCATCGGCCGTCCTCGGACAGGCGCACGTTCTTGCGCATCCCCTCCGGGTTCGGCCGCCGCTTCCGGCCCGTGTAGGCAGCCACCGCTTCCGAGGCTTCCATCAAAGAGCCGAAGCCGCCCAGGTGGCCGGTCATGAACGCCCGGATGCGCTTCACTCCCGCGAGGCTGGTGCGCGGGACGATGTCGACCAGAACCAAGGCCCGGGCAAGTTCCGGATTCTCTGCCAGGGCCGTGAGTGCCGTGAGCCCGCCCATGGAAGCGCCGACCAGCACTGCTCCTTCTCCGAGTTCCCCTATGACCCGCCGAAGATCCGCCGCATGGGCCGGCAGTCCGTAGTCCGCACTGCGCGACCATGAACTGTCGCCGTGTCCGCGCAGATCTAGCGTCGTGCAGGTCCACCCCCGGGCAGCAAGTTTCTCCGCCGTCGCCCCCCACGAATGCCTGGTCTGGCCACCTCCGTGCAGGAAGACGACGTGGCGCGGCGGACCTGACGGGTCCGCGGCGGTCCACTGCTCGCCGGCGATTACGACGTCGCCGCAGTCAAAGTTCAGCTGCCTGCCGGCCATCTCCTCACCTGGCCGCTTCCATGGTGAGCGACCGCACCAAATCGCGACGCAGGATCTTGCCTGTGGGCGTTGTCGGCAACTCGGGGACGAAGTGCACCAAATCCGGGGTCTTGGAACTGCGCAGCTGCGAGCGGACCCAGTCTTTAAGCTCGTCCCCTTCCTCCGTGCGGCCCTCTTTCAGGACAACGAACGCGCCGATGCCCTGGCCCCATTCCTCGTGCGGAATCGCGGCGACGGCAACTTCGGCCACCGCCGGGTGCCGTGCAAGGACGTCTTCGATTTCCGCAGGGGCGATGTTCTCGCCGCCCCGGATGATTGTGTCATCCGAGCGGCCCTGAACGAAGATGAAACCCTCTTCGTCTACATGCCCAAGGTCGCGGGTGTGGAACCAACCCGCGGAATCGACCAGGCTTCCGGACTCCTTGTATTCCCCGGCAATCTGCGGGCCGCGGACGACGATGTCGCCGACCACGTCCGGGGCACACGGCTGGCCGAAGGGATCATGGATCTCGATTTCGACTCCGGGCAGCGCCCGGCCAACTGATGCCAGGCGGGCCCGGACATGCGGGTCCTCGCTGGCCAAGGCGTCGCGGTGGTCCTCAGGTCCGAGCACGGCAATCGATGATGCCGTCTCGGTGAGTCCGTAGGCGTTGACGAATCCGGTGGCGGGGAACAGGCGAAGGGCGTCGGCCAGGACGGTGGCAGAGATCTTGGCGCCGCCGTAGGACAGCCCGCGCAGGGTGCCGGGGCCAAGGGTTCCGCGCTTGTCGAGTTCGCGCACAATCCGGACGAGCATCGTCGGAACCACCATGGCATTGGTGATCTGTTCCTTGGTGACAATATCCAGCCAGTCGGCAGCTGTGAAATGGTCCAGATAGACCACCCGGCGGCCGGCATAGAGGTTGGAGATCAGGTTCGCCACAGCCGCGATGTGGTACGGCGGAACACAAACAATCGTTGCATCACCAGGTTCGGCCGAGGCAAACTCGACGGAGCCGAGCACATAGGACGTCAGGTGGCGGTGGCGCAGCACAGCGCTCTTCGGCGCCGCCGTGGTTCCGCTGGTCATCAGGAGGACAGCGATGTCCTCGCCGTCGGCCCCGCTCGGGCCGTGGGGGGCGCCGCCGGGTGCCGCACGGTTCAGGAACTCCTCGAGGGAGACCGCTCCGTGCCCGATCCGCATCGGGTCGTCGCTGATGAGGAAGGGTTTGGGCTGCCGGGCCAGGATCTCGTCAATCTGGTCCGCACTGAGCCGGTAATTAAGCGGCAGGAAGGGCACACCGGCATAGGCCGCTGCGAACAGGGCGACAGGAAATGCCGGACCGTTTCCTCCCAGATAGACCACTGTCTGGGACCCGGCATCCTGAATCAGCTTGGCACCGGCGCTCGCCCGCGCACGCAGCTCTTCTCCCGTGAGTCCCTGCTCTTTGCTGCCGATCAGCACGGTCTCACCGTTTCCGGAAGCGACCATCTCAAGCAATGTCGTGAGATTCATCTGTCCCCCTCAGTCCGACGCAGGGAGAGCTTTGGCTGCCTTCAGCGACAGCTCCCGCCCGTCGAAGCTCAAGGGGCCGGCACCTGGCTTGACCACCAGCACTTCAACACCGGATTCCGTATCGGTATAGCGCTTGCCAACAGGCAGGATGCTCCCGCCCGCGTCACCTGATGCGGGCTGTGCCGGGGTTTCCGTAACCATCTGCCCGCCGGCACACAACAGCGTGCCCTCCGCCTCGGTCCCCCGAACCACCACAACTTCGCAGCCGGAGGCGGACGTGCGCAATTGGCTTCCTGTCTTCAACGCCATCGAATTTTCTCCTTTTGAGTCACCGGGAACGCTTAGCAGTCTCCACTAAATTGTTTACCGTAAGCCATACCGTACCACTATACTGGGGTTTGCACGACGGGTTCTTTTGTACGCGTTTTCGGGAACCCCGGCGCAGCCGCGCCGACACGAATCACACACTAAATCTGTTCTTAGGAGAGCACATGGGTCTGGCGATCAATGAAGAGCACCAGCAGCTGGCTGAGGTAGCCCGGGTCTTCCTGAAGGATGCAGACGCCCACGGCGTTGTCCGGGGCGCCTTGGACGGAGACATGTCCGGTTTCGGCCAGCTCTGGTCGGGGATGGCCGAGCAGGGCTGGCAGGGTCTGCACCTTCCCGAAGAATACGGCGGCGAGGGGTTCGGCATCCCCGAGATTGCCATCGTTGTGGAGGAACTTGGCCGGACCCTGGCCACTGGAGCATTCACGGCCACCGTCGTTACCTCGGCGGTCATTGCTGCCCTGGGTTCCGACGAGGTCCGGTCCGGGCACCTGCCCGGACTGGCCGACGGCGGCACCGTAGGGTCCATAGGGCTGAGAGGATCACTGATCCGAAGCGAAGATTCGTATACCGGATCCACCGGTCCGCTGATCGGCGGACAGCTGGCATCGCTCGGCCTGTTCATTGCCGGCGAGGATGCAGTCCTGGTTCCGCTGGACGCCCCGGGTGTGACTGTCGCCCCAGTCCAGTCCTTTGACCCCACCATGGCCGTCGCCGAGGCCCGGTTTGAGGATCTGTCTGCCGCTTCCGTTGCCATTTTCTCCGGTGGCGCGCGTCTTGTCCGGCAGCTGGCCCGCACACTGGCCGCCGCCGAAGCCGCCGGCGCAGCCCGCGCTTCGCTAGACCTTGCGCTGGATTACGCGAAGATTCGCCATCAGTTCGGCCGAGCCATCGGCTCGTTCCAGGCAATCAAGCACCATCTGGCCAATATGTTAGTGCAGTCCGAGCTGGCCGTGGCCGCGGTCTGGGATGCGGCGCGGACAGGAGTCACCGATCACCAGGCGGAGCTTGCAGCCGACGCGGCTGCCGCCGCGGCGTTCAAGGCGCTGATCTTCAACGCCCAGCAGAGCATGCAGATCCACGGCGGAATCGGCTTCACCTGGGAACACGACGCCCACCTCTACATGCGCCGCAGCCGAGCCCTCCCCGCACTGCTCGGCCCCGAGCACGTCCTCAGCGACGCCATCTACGACCGCATTGCCACCGGCGAACACCGCAAGTTCACCTTGGACCTTCCGGAGGAAGCCGAGGAGTTCCGCGCTTCGTCCCGCGCCTTCCTTGCGAGCTACCGCTCGACACCGGAATCGGAGCGCCGGGAACTGCTCGCTTCCTCCGGATATCAGGTCCCGCACTGGCCACCCCCCTTCGGCCGCGGCGCGGGCGCAATCGAACAGCTCGTCATCGAAGAAGAACTCGTCGACGTCGAACTGCCCAACCTAGGTATCGGCGGCTGGGTTCTGCTCACGCTGGTGCAGCAGGCCAACCCCGAGCAGATCGAACGATGGATTCCGGCCAGCCTGCGCGGCGAGCACCAGTGGTGCCAGCTGTTTAGCGAGCCCGGCGCCGGCTCGGATGCGGCAGCCGTCAGTACTCGCGCCGTCAAGGTCGATGGCGGCTGGAGAGTCAACGGGCAGAAAGTGTGGACCAGCGGCGCACAGGACTGCAGCCGCGGCCTGGCGACGGTGCGCACCGACCGTGACGCCCCCAAGCACAAGGGCATCACGGCTATGGCGGTGGATATGCACGCCCCCGGCGTCACTGTCCGGCCGCTGCGCGAAATCACCGGAGAATTCCTCTTCAACGAAGTCTTCTTCGATGACGTGTTCATCCCCGACGCCGATGTAGTCGGTGCCGTCAACGAGGGCTGGACCGTGGCCCGGGCAACCCTGGGCAACGAGCGCGTCTCCATTGGCGCAGGCAGTCGGGAGGGCCTGACCGCCCAGTCGCTCACTGACATCCTCGCCAAGGAGAATCTGGCCGACGACGCCTCGTTCACCCGCCAGGTCAGCGAGCTGATCGTGGAGGAGCATGCGATGCGCCTGCTGAACCTCCGCAGCGTGGTCCGGGCCGTCATCAACGCCGGGCCGGGACCGGAGGGCAACCTCAGCAAGCTGTTGTCGGCCGAGCATGCCCAGCGCGTATCGGAGCTGGCGATCAAAGCAGGCGGTGCGACGGCAATCGTGGGCGGCCACGCGGAGACCACCTTCGAGTATCTCTTCGACCGCGCGCTGACCATCGCGGGCGGAACCTCGGAGATCACCCGGAACGTGATCGCCGAACGCCTCCTCGGCCTCCCGAGGGATCCGCTGAACAAATAGCGGGAAACAGCCTCAAGAGGAAAGGGGCGGCAATCCAAAGATTGCCGCCCCTCCTACGTTTGGGTCAGTGAGCCCCTAGGTCAGTTAGAGGACTGCGCCGGATTCCTTGGCAGCGGCGATCTCTTCGCTGCCCAGACCGAGTTCGAGCAGGAGCTCGACGGTGTGTTGACCGTGTCCGGGTGCCCGGCCGACGGGTTCCGCCGATTCACCGAATTGGATAGGCGGGGCGACCAGCCGGTATTCGTTGCCGTGAGGATCGGCAGAGCCGACCAGGTAGCTGTTGGCTGTGGCCTGGGGATCGGAGAGCACTTCCCGTGGGGACGCGATGACGGACCATACGCCGGGCTCGTCCTTGAGCGCCTCGGCCCAGTGATCCACGTTCTCCGAAGCGAAAGTCTCCTGCAGCAGCTTGATCGCTTCGTCGCCGTTGGCAACGAGGTTCTGTACCGGAGTGAACCGCTCGTCCACGGCCAGGTCGATGCGGCCGATCCGGACGCAGAAGCCGGCCCAGAACTTGTCCGGCTGGAGGAAGACCAGCTGGATCCAGCGGCCGTCCTTGGTCCTGTACGCATTCACCACCGGGTTCATAGCCTTACCTGGTGCGGCCTTCGGGATCCGGTCGATGTCGAAGAATTCGGCCGCGACGATGTCCGGGGCCATGGTCCACATACCCTGGGCCAGCAGGGACACATCCACGGTGGTCGCCTCGCCCGTACGTTCCCGGTTGTACAGGGCACCGAGCACGCCGCCGGCGAGGGTCAGGCCGCTGGGCAGATCGCCAAACGCTGGTCCCTGGCTCATCGGGTATTCGCTGTCGGCCGCGGTCATGGCGTACGAGACACCGCTGCGGGCCAGGTAGCTGGCCGCGTCGAAGCCGCCCTTGTTGCGGTCCGGGCCGCGCGTGCCCTGGCCGGTGCCGCGGGCAACAATGATGTCGGGGTTGATGGCGCGAACCTGCTCAAGGCTGAGGTTTGCGCGCTCCAGCGGGCCGGGCAGCCAGTTGGTCAGGAAGACGTCGGCGGTCTTGAGCAGCTTGACGAGAAGGTCGTGGCCCACCTCTGACTTCAGGTCCAGGGCCACGCTGCGTTTGCCGCGGTTGCCGATCTCCAGCATGTAGTCCGCATCGACGTTTGCTTTGTCCTTGCTCAGGCCGGATACGACCAGATAGCGGCCCGGATCCCCGCCACGGGTATCTTCGACTTTGATGACGTCGGCACCCCAGTCCGCGAGCGCAGCGCCAGCTGCCGGCACGAATGTCCAGGAACTCAGTTCAATAACCCTGATGCCTTCAAGGATCTTTGTCATGTCAACCTCTCACTTCGGCTCCGCACTGGGCGGGACGTAGGACTCCGCCGTTGGGGTCCATTCAATACCGTAACCCTTACCGTTACACTTACGCTAGTCCCCGGCAAGGCAACAGTTCCCGGACGCTGCCGCGGTACACGATCGTTCCAAAAAGGCTTCCCGTATGATAAACAGTATCCGGGAGCCGAAGCTCGACGATGACTCGGCGTTCCGCGAAAACTACGTGAGGTCAATCGATCGCACAACGAAGGGGTGACAATGGAAAAGCCAATGCCTGTACCCGACAGTTACAGCGCCTTCTACTGGGAACATGCGGCCAAGGGGCAGCTCGCGATCCAGGGTTTTGAAGGCAGCGATTACGTCCAGTACCCGCCCAACGCCGTCGCCGAGACACCGGACGTGGACGGGGCACCGATTCCCGTCGTCGTCGCCGGAACCGGCGTCCTGTACACCTACACCGTGCTTCATCAGGTGTTTCACCCGGCCTGGGCCGACTCGGTTCCCTATGTCATCGGACTGACTGAGCTCAGCGACTACCCCGGGGTCCGGATTCTGACCAACATTGTTGAGGCCGATCACGACAAACTGCGATCCGGCATGCCCATGGAAGTCACATTTGAAGAACGCGGGACAATGCGGCTGCCGCAGTTCCGCCCGGCAGAAATTGGAGACCGCGCATGAGCGCCGGACGTGCAACCGCCATTGTTGGAGTGGGGTACTCGCCCGTCTTCCGCGAGAAGGGAATCGACAGCCGGCCGCTGGCCGCCCAGGCAGCAAAGCAGGCAATAGCCGACGCCGGCCTCAACTCCGCGGACATTGACGGCATCTTCGAATATCCCGGCCTGCCGAACGAAGTATCAATCGCCATGCAGCGCATGCTCGGCATCCAAAACCTTGCCTCCTTCGGAGACTATGCCGGCTCCGGTCCCTCCGGGATGGCTGCCGCCCTGGGCGCCCACATGGCGGTCGCCTCCGGCGCCTGCGACGTGGCACTCGTGTACCGCTCCATCAGCCGGGAATGGGGTCAGCAGAGCGGACAGGTGGTGTTCCCGCCCGCCGATGGTCCCTCGCAGTACCAACTGCCTTACGGCGTCGCCGGCGCCGTCATCCCGGTCATGGGGATGAAGAAGCAGCGGCGGATTGCCGAGTTGGGCGGCAGCGAAGAGGACTACGGCTACATCTCGATCAATGCCCGGAAATGGTCCGCCCTGAACGAGCGTGCGGCGCTGCGTCAGGAGATTACGATGGACGACTACCTCTCTTCACGGTACGTAGCCGAACCCTTGCGACTGCTCGATTGCGACTATCCCATCACAGGAGCATGCGCCGTCATCATTACGACGGCCGAGCGCGCCGCCAGCCTGCAACAGAAGCCGGTGCTGATTGATTCGACGTCCTTGGGCACTGGCTCGAGGCCGGACTGGACCTTCACGGACGATTTCATTTTCGGCGGCACCCGGGATGCCAGCGACTTGCTCTGGAAGCGTTCCTCGGTGTCCCCCGCCGACGTGAACGTCGCCCAGCTGTACGACGGCTTCACGCACATCGCCATTTCATGGGTGGAGGCCCTGGGACTGTGCGGCATCGGGGAATTCGGCGACTGGGTGGACGGTGGCCGCACCATTGGTCCCGGCGGGTCCATGCCGATGAACACCACCGGCGGCCAGCTGGCCGAAGGCCGCATGCATGGGCTGAGCTTCGTGGCCGAGGCCGTGCTGCAACTCCGCGGCCAGGCCGGCGCTCGCCAGGTTCCGGACGCGAACGTGTCCGTCGTCGCCAACGCCCACGGCCCGCAGTGCGGCGCTATGGTTCTCACCACCTAGCCACACCATATAGTCTCCCGCCGCCGGTATGGACGTGATCCTGCTGGCGCCGGGCTCCAAACCAGCACTACCCCGAACGCCCGGCCGGAGACTTCCGGCCGGGCGTTCGGCGTGCCCGGCGGCCGAGGGATCCGCGGACAGGGCCTCGGGGGCTCAGGGCCTGCTTTCAATCCCGTCGATCAGGCCCCACCGCAGTGCCGTCGCCGCGTCCAAGGTGGCCCCGCTTACGCACAAGTAGAAGGTCCGCCAGCGGCCGATCCGCCGCGGAAGGCTCGTCGCCCCCCGGCTGCGGGGATCAGCCCCATGCCCACTTCCGGCAACCGGAAAAGCGTGTCCGGATCGGCGATCACCCGCCCGGCCAGTGCCGGGATTTCAATGCCTGCTCCCACGCAGTGTCCATGAAGACGGACCTCCGTCCGCCCTGCCAGCACATGCATCAGCCGTCCGGCACCACCTCGAGTCCGGATCAGATGGGCCGTCGCCGGATCCGGCGTCGTGCCGAACTCAGCCAGGTCCCCTCCGGCGCAGAATGACGGGCCGGCCCCGTCCAGCACCAGGTGGCGGACCGAGGGATCTGCAACGGCCACCTCCAGCGCGGCCACTAGCGCATCCCTGACTTCGGCCCCGTAGGCATTGCGCCTTTCGGGACGGTTCAATGTCACTATCAGGCGGTCGCCCTCACGCCGGATGAGGACGGCGTCGTGGGGAGCCGGCAGCGGCAGCGGCCGCGGTCCGCGGTGCTCCAGCCAGCGCCGGAATTCCGAACCGCCCAAAAGCGTGGAATAGGCCAGGGATTCGACATCCAACGCTGCCGGCACTGGCAGGGTTTCGGATGCCCTCAACGTCTGGCCGAGAATCATAGATGCCTGCGGATTCGCCCGCACGCGGGCGCAAAGCGCCTGCAACGCTTCCTCGGGGTTCACGGCCGGGACGACGGCCAGCGGTACGGTGGCTTCATCCCGCATCGCTGCGCTGCTGGCTGGCCCGATGGTGGCGTCAAACGCCCACAGCAGTTCCTGCAGTGCCGGCGAGGCCGCCTCGTTCGGTGCAGCCGACAAGATCCCGACCAGCAGCCTGCTGCCCTCGCGGGACCTGGCCGCCGCGCTTGTCAGCACCGCCTCATCAGCCGCCGGGTCGATGCGGACCACGATGAGCGGAGAATCCACTTCGCCGGCGCCCGATAACAGGGGGTAGTCCGCCTCTCCGTCGGCGAGTCCCTCGACAGTAATCCAGTCCGAATCCACAGCCATCACCGAATAACACCGTCCACTGTTTGAGATACCGTAGGAGCAACTAGTGACCTAGCGTAACATCAATGATGTGCCCGTCCATCCCTTCCCAAACGCCTCCGCCGGCGCGGCCGACGGGCTGGAATTCAGCCGGGATTGGGCCCAAAGCGGGGTCATGGCCCTGACCGGCCAACGCGGCGGTCCGCCAGTGCTGCCGCCCGGCAGCGCGGCCACCCTGGCCCGGAGACTGTCCACCTACATCGACGCGGCCGGCGCCCTGGGCGGCAGGCCCGTCCGGCTGGACGGGGCCAAGCTGCTCTCCGAGCGGGCGGCGTTCACCGGGCACCGCCCGAGCGGCCGGATCTCCCTTGGTGGCACCTGCAGGCTGCTGCCGACGGCGGACGGCTGGGCGGCGGTCTCCTGCGCCCGCGAGGACGACCCGTCCCTGCTCGGAGCCCTGGTGGAACAGAAGCTCGGCGACGATCCGTGGCCGGAGGTGTCCGGCTGGCTGCTGCGGCACCTAGGCCGGGAACTTGCGGAGCGGGCCGAACTCCTTGGAATCGCGGCGGCCCCCCTCGCGGAACCCGGCGACTCCGGCGCCGGTCCTTGGCTGGACCACACGGTCTTCTCCCGGCCGCCGCGGCCCGTCGCTGACCTGTTGGTCGTGGATTTCAGTTCGCTCTGGGCCGGGCCGCTTTGTGCCCACCTCCTGAGCCTGGCTGGCGCCCGGGTGGTAAAAGTGGAAACTCCCCAGCGCCCCGACGGCGCCCGGCGCGGAAATGCCGAGTTCTACCGGCTGCTTCACGCAGGCCACGCCTCCGTGGTGCTGGATCCGGAAACACCGGGCGGGCGGGCGGCCCTGGCCCGGCTCGTGGAGCAAGCGGACATCGTCATCGAAGCGTCCCGACCTCGGGCCCTGGCCCGGTTTGGCCTGGACGCCGATGCCGCAGCGGCGGCGGGACGCACCTGGATCTCCATCACGGCCAACGGGAGGGCCTCCGATCGCGTTGGGTTCGGCGACGATGTTGCGGCCGGAAGCGGGTTGGTGGCGGTCGATCCCGGGGGTCTCCCCCTCTTCGTCGGGGATGCCCTGGCCGATCCCCTCACCGGGCTCGCCGCGGCGGCCCTGGCCATGACCGCACCCGTTGCCGGGCGGGGAATTCTTCACGATGTGGCCATGTCCAGGGTCGTGGCATCCACGCTGCCGGCCGCCCCGCGAGTGGAATCCGCCGGGGCCGGGTACCCAATTGAGTCAAAGTATCCGGGTGCGGTACGCACTGCGGTGGTCCGGACCGCCGCCGGACGCTGGCTGCTGGACACCGGCTCCGGAAGCTACCCGATCGAAGAGCCGGCCGGCCGCAAGGTGGTTGGTGACGCACCGGCGAGCGGGGCCGATACGGCGACCGTGCTGCGGTCCCTCGGAATCGGCGTCCCGTGACCGCGCTGCTGATCCGCAACGTCGCCATCTATGGCACCCGGGGCACGGATGAGCGCACGGACGTGCGCATCGCCGGCGGCAGGGTCAGCGAACTGGGCACCAATCTGGCCGCTGCGGGCGACGATGTTATCAACGGACGCGGGGGCACCTTGCTGCCGGGCCTGTGCGACCACCACCTACATTTGCACGCGATGGCCGCGGCAGCCTCCTCGGTGTCGTGCGGTCCACCCAACGTGCGCACCGCCGTCGAACTGGCGCAGGCACTGGGAGCCGCCGGCGGCAGGCAGCAGGGCTGGATCCGCGGCACCGGCTATTTTGAATCGGTCGCCGGTGACCTGGACGCCGTTGCCCTCGACCGTCTGCATGATGCCGGGCCCGTACGGATCCAGCACCGCAGCGGCGCCCTCTGGATGCTCAATACGGCCGCGGTAGCAGCAGTCGGGCTGGACGCCGGGGAGCACCCCGGCATTGAACGGGACGCAAGCGGCCGCGCCACCGGCCGGCTTTGGCGCGCGGACGAGTGGCTGCGTTCCCGCCTGCCCGCTGCCGACCCGCCCTCTCTGGCCGGTGTCGGGGAGGCCCTGTCCAGGTTCGGGATTACTTCGGTCACCGATGCGACGCCAGAGCTCTCCGCATCCTCCGCCGCCGTCATCGCGGCGGACATGGCCGCAGGCAGGCTGCCGCAGCGGGTCCAGTTATTGGGCTCACCCGTGGCTGCCTCCACATCAGGCGCGGGCGCATTCCCGCCGCGACGAACGCCAACCCCCGGGCCTTACAAGATTGTCATCGCGGATTCCCAACTTCCGGCACTGGATGACCTTGCCGCACTTATTGCGCGTGCGCACGCTGCCGACCGGCCGGTCGCTGTGCATTGCGTCAGCCGCGTCGCGCTATTGCTGTTGCTGGCCGCGTTGGACGCATCAGGCGTCATGCCCGGGGATCGGCTGGAACATGCTGCCGTGGTGCCGGCAGAGACCATAGTGTCCCTGCGGCGGCGCGGACTCCGTGTAGTGACCCAGCCGGGCTTCATCGCCCAGCGTGGGGATGACTATCGGCGGCTGATGGAGCCCGAAGACCTTCCCGATCTATACCGCTTCCGGACCCTGCTGGCAGGTGGAGTGCGCGTTGGCCTCTCGAGCGACGCACCCTATGGGCCGCTGGACCCCTGGGCCGTCATGCAGGCTTCTGTCGACCGTCTGCCGTTGGGCGGCGGTCGCCCCCTTGGGCCCCACGAGCGGGTCACCGCTTCTGAAGCGCTTACAGGCTATCTTTCCGGACCTGCGGATCCGGGCGGCGCCCCGCGGCAGATCCGGGTCGGCAGCGCCGCGGATCTGGTCCTGCTTCACTGTTCTGAGCAGGAGCTGCTTGCCGGGCCGGATGCGGCCATGGTGCGGATGACCATCATCGCCGGAGAACCGGTCTTCGGACAGTAACAAGGTTGTGCCGGCAGCGTCAGCGGCTGCGCACATAGCGGAGCATCAACATATCCCCGGCGGTGAGGACATGGGCCAGCCGCATGGCGTGCAGCCCGGGCTCTGAACCTGCGGTGATCCGCCCGGCTCCTCCCCCGGCGAGGACCGGCGATAGGGTCAGGCACAGCTCATCCACCGCATCGGCCGCCACGAGGGAACCGAACAGGTGCGGGCCGCCTTCTGTTAGCACCTGGGTCAGGCCCCGGCGGATCAGGACAGCCCACATCGCAGCCACATCCAGGCTGCGCTCACCGCAGATCTCGACATCCGCGACAGCAGCCAGCCCCTCAGGGGGCCCATCGTGGAAGCCGCCCTGCGTGAAAACTAAAGGGCGGACCGGAGCCCGGCTGAAAACATCCGAGCTGTGATCCAGCTCCAGCCGGGCGGAAACGATCGCAAGCACAGGCTGCGGCGCCAGGCCATGCTCCACACGCCAGGCAACGGCGTCGTTGTCGAGGATCAGCGGACCGTAATCTTCCGTCCGCAACGTTCCCGCCCCGACCAGGACCACGTCGCTGAGCATCCGGAGCGTGTCAAAAACCTGTTTGTCGGCGGTATCGTTCAGTGGGCCGCTCACGCCGTCGAAGCTGGCCGCTCCATCCAAACTGGCGATGAAGTTGGCGCGCAGGTGGGGGGTGCCGCGGTCAACTACGATGTAGTTGCGGATCAGTTGCGAACGGTCGAACATGTGGTCCCCTCTCGATGCAGTTACGTTATACGCGGAGCGCTTTACCCAAGACATCCTCCCTGAAGTCAGGATGGATCTAAGACAGCGATTTCCGGTGGAAGGTCAGTAATTCAAATGTCACATATGCAGGGTTCCCCGAGCCTGCGCAGGCTTGTCCTCTGGCGGCACGGGCAGACCGATTGGAATGCACAGGATCGCGCGCAGGGGCATGCGGACATCACCCTCAATGAAACCGGCAGACAGCAGGCGAGGGAAGCGGCTCCGCTGCTGGCTAGCTACGCACCCGCTTTCGTCTGGTCCAGCGACCTGGCGCGGGCATGCCATACGGCCATGGAGCTGGTGGCCCTTACCGGGAGTCCGCTCGTACTCGACCGAAGGCTGCGCGAGTACAACGTGGGCATACGGCAAGGGAAGACCCTGGAGGAATTCCGGAACGAACATCCCGATCTGCATCAGCTGTTTTTCGCCGGGGACGATTTCCGAATGCCCGGCGCGGAGCTGCCCTCAGAAGTCAGTGCCCGCATGGGCTCTGTCATGCGGGACGCCGTTGACGCATTGGGCGAAGGGGAAACGGGTGTTCTGGTCGGCCACGGCGCGTCCCTCGCCAGCGGTCTCCTCGCATTCTTCGACGCCCCCGCACATATGCGTGAGATGTTCGCGGGGATGGCGAATTGCGCTTGGACAGTACTGGCGGAAAGCCCGGAGCGGGGCTGGCAGATCGTCGACTTCAATGCGCAGACCCTGACGAATTTTTCCGCACTGTCCGCCGACCGGCCGTCCGGCTAAGGATTTCACCGGGCGGTTCCCACCCGGGCTCCATCCCGCGGCGCCCGCGCCCGCTGTCCATACCGGTGGCGCTACACAGTGTGCGCATCGGCAATGTCCAGGACTTCATCCAGAATATCCAGGCCCTGCTGTGCCTCCGCCTCGGAGATGTTGCACGGGGGGACCACATGAATCCGGTTGACGTTGGAGAAAGGCAGCAGACCCCTGGCCTTGCATTCGGCGACCAGTTCGTCCATGACCGGGCTGGAGCTTCCATAAGGCGCCATCGGTTCCTTGGTCAAGCGATTCCTGACAAGCTCAACGGCCCAGAAAACACCGGTTCCGCGGACCTCACCTACCGATATGTGACGATCAGCGAAACGCCCCAGGGCGGGGCCGATGACAGACTCACCAATGCCGGCCGCGTTCTCCACCATTTTCTCGTCCCGCATCGTATTTATGGTAGCTACGGCTGCGGCCGTCGCCAACGGGTGCCCGGAGTACGTCAGGCCGCCGGGATAGATCCTTTTGCTGAAGGTTGCTGAAATCTCCGGGGAGATGGCGACGCCGCCCAACGGCACGTAGCCGGAGTTGACTCCCTTGGCAAAAGTCAACAAGTCCGGCACTACGTTGGAATGCTCGACGGCGAACCATTTTCCACTGCGTCCGAAGCCCGACATCACCTCGTCGGCGATGAAGACGATGCCGTGTCTTGTGGCCAGTTCACGCACACCGGCCAAATATCCGGGTGGGGGGATCATGATGCCGGCAGTGCCGGGGATGGCCTCAAGAATGATGGCCGCGATGTTGTCCGGACCTTCAAAAGCGATCAGCTGCTCCAGATGCTCAAGCGCACGGTCGGATTCCTCCCGCTCAGTCCCGGCGTGGAATGCAGTCCGGTACAGGAATGGGGCAAAGAAATGGACGGCCCCAGAATCGCCGTGGTCATTGGGCCAACGGCGTGGATCCCCGGTCAGATTAACGGCAAGGTGCGTCCCTCCGTGGTAGGACCTGAACGCGGACAAGACCTTGTAACGTCCCGTGTGAAGCCGTGCCATCCGCACGGCGTGCTCGACGGCGTCGGCCCCACCATTAGTGAAGAAGATTTTATTGAGATCGCCGGGCGTGACTTCGGCAATCAGTCTGGCTGCCTCGGACCGCGCATCATTGACGTACTCCGGCGCAATGGTGCACAGTTTTGCCGCCTGGTCCTGAATCGCTTGGACTACATGCGGGTGTTGGTGCCCAATGTTGGTATTGACGAGCTGTGACGAAAAATCAAGGAGCCGGTTCCCCCCGCCGTCCCAGACATATGAGCCCTGCGCCGCGGTTATGGTCATCGGCGTGATCAGGTCTTGCGCTGCCCAGGCGTGGAAGACATGCTGGCGGTCCAGCTCATAGGCTTGCGCTGCCGCGCGCAGGCTCGCTTCGCTGAGGGGCACGGCATCTGCCGTGGGAGAAGTCATGGTCATTTCCTTCTGATCCGTCCCTTTGGATCCAGGCAGGCGCTGCTACGTCGTACGAGACGGCGCGCATCTGGTCGAGGCCGTCGTCGGTGATCCGATCAGGACCCCACGGAGGCATCCACACCCAATTCAGCCGCCACTCGTTGACAATCCCCGCGAGGGCCCGTGCGGCCTGCTCCCCGATGACATCGGTGAGTTCGCATGCCGCCGTGGTGAGCGTCATATCGATCAGCAGTGTTCCGTCCTCACCAAAGCGGAGGCCATAGATCAGCCCTAGGTCGACAACGTTGACGCCGAGTCCGGGATCAACCACATCCCTCAGGGCCTCTTCGACATCCCCGAGGCTGGCTCGGACCGGGTCCGCGGCATTCACGACGTTTGACGCTGTCTCACCGGTATCGTTCATGATTCCCCCGAAGCTTGGGACTCGGCAGATTTTCAACTAGTCATTGCACCGTATCCGGCGCCCCGACGGCTCACTACACATCGCCAACGGACTGAGGGGCCGCCGCGGTATCCGGTGCCGTGGCTCGTTCCGTGCCACCTCCGTGACAAAGAAGCCAGCCCAACTGCCATACTTGCGATATCTATTATCGTAGACCAAACAGTAACACTTACTAGCGACATGTTAGTAGCCTCCTAAGTTGTGCCCCACCCCGTTGCCATGTGGATTCCAGCGACGCCGAGTGGCATGGTGGCTTGCAGGTCCAAGACGGACCACCACGAGCTGCGGCACGAAGGACTCATGCAGATCATGGGAATGGCAGCAGCGAATGCCGCGAGCCCGTCATCTCCGGCGGAGGGTGGCAGTTTCTGTCATAGCCTGCTAGATTTGCGCGTGAGCTACACCACACCGACGTGGAAGGGCGGTTTACTGCCAGTAGCAAGTGCCGAGAGGAACAGGGTTGAACATTCAGGCAGCCCCCGCAGTCCCGTTTCTGCCAGCTATCCGGGAGCAGACCGTGCTTCAGGTCTCAAAATCCGTCATAGAGCTGTTCCTTCACAGTAGAGGGACGGCCTTCACTGTCAAGGAACTTGCCACCTATGCCGGTATCTCCGAACGCTCCTTCTATCGGTACTTCCCTCGGAAAGAGGACGCCGTCAAGCCCTTCCTGACAGCCGGCGTTGAAATGATGGTGCAGGAAGTATCCGAACGGCCGATCGACGAACCCTTCGAGACGTCGCTGGCGATGGTCTGGGAAGGTTCATGGTCGGCAGACAATATGGAGCGCGTGCAGGTTCTGCATCGAGTCCTGGGCAAAACAGACAGATTTCGGTCCATTTGGATGCAGGTGATTACCGAAACCGAAGCCGCGTGGACGCAGATAGTTGCTCAGCGCCTGGGCATTGAGCCATCATCGCGCCAGGCGGCCCTCGCCGGGGCAGCCATCGTCGCCGTCCTACGGCTTTCCACGGAAACCTTTTGCGATGCCGAACCCGATGAGGACCCGGCCACGATCCTCGCCGCCAATCTCGACCTCCTGGGCAATCGGCTCTTTACCGTTCGCCACTAGAGATTTAAGGCAGCCGGGTCGCTGGAGCTGGAACCTCCTTTTCAAAACTTCACGGGGTTGCCTGCCACTTTTGGACCGGTAGGACCACAATTGAATTTTGAGGTTCTAGCTATGTTCGAGCGAGCAGGCGCCGGCCTGGATGTCCATGCCGGCTCCGGAGCCGCATGCGCTGAACGCGTAGACCGGCGAAATCATCGCATACCGGATAGCTCCGACCACGCCGAGATTCCTGCCTGGATCGCATCCATTCCCTCGCCGGCGCGGGGTGTCAGTGCCGCCCGGTTTCGGGTTGCGCAGGTTCCTCGAAGTACCGGCAACGGAAACCTCCAAGATCGGAGACGTTGCCACATAGAGCGCGGCCCCTGTTGTGGCCAGAATTCTTTTGGAGAGACTGCGAGAGAGTCCCCGCGAAGGCTCGTCGTCGTCAGGACTTGGCCCATTAGGGGCGGCACCGTGGGATGAATTGCCCACTAGAGCGTGCCCGCCATTTGGAATCTATGTATACACAGCACCCCACTTTCTCCTTAAACTAGAGTCATCTTGGATGATATCGCGATGCATGTATACACTGAGGACGTCCACCCAGCGAAGGAGGGTCCATGCGTGCCAGCGAGAGAGCCTATGCTGCCCTGCGCGAGGACATCATTGAGTGGCGTCTGGCACCCGGAACGGTCCTCGCGGAAGTGGAACAATCCGAACGCCTGGGCGTGTCCCGCACGCCGGTCCGGGAGGCGCTGGGCCGGCTCAGCGCGGAAGGGTTGACGACGGCGGCAGGCGGCCGCGGCGTCGTCGTGACCGATATCTCGCTGGAGGACATCGACGAACTGTTCGAGCTGCGCGAAACCCTGGAAGGCAAAGCCGCCGCCCTCGCCGCGGAACGCGGTGAACGCCCGGTGTTCGAGCGACTCCACGCCGAGCTCCTCCGGGCCCCGGAGATGCTCAACGACAGCGATCCCGCACGGCACGACTATTACGCCCTGGTGGGAAGGCTCGACGAAGCGATCGACGAGGCCATCTCCAATTCCTACCTCGCCCAGGCCATGCGCAGCCTGCGCGTCCACCTGGTGCGGGTCCGCCGCCTCGCGGCCGACGACGCCGAACGCCTCCACGCTGCCGCGGCCGAGCACGCCGCGATCGCCGAGGCCATCGCGGCGGGCAACCCCCGGCTCGCCGAAGCCGCCACCACCCTCCACCTCCACCGCAGCCTTTCCCACGTCAAAGCCACCCACACACCTCACTAGAAGGAGCACCATGGTGAAGAACAACCACGTCCGCGTCTACAAGAGCGAAGAGAACCTTGCCCGCGAGGAGCAGCTGGCTCACAAGATCGCCACGGTCGCCGCCGACCCCGTCGAGGTCCTTCCCCTGGTCACGGAGATGGTCATCAACCGCGTCATCGACAATGCCTCCGTCGCCATTGCCTCCCTTAACCGTGCTCCGATCATCGCGGCCCGGGCACAGGCCCTGACGCACGCGCCGACCACCAACGGCAAGGGCTCCAGTGTTTTCGGGATCAGCGACAAGGTCTCGACCGAGTGGGCTGCCTGGGCCAACGGCGTCGCCGTACGCGAACTCGACTACCACGACACCTTCCTTGCCGCGGACTACTCCCACCCGGGCGACAACATCCCGCCGATCCTCGCCGTGGCCCAGCACGTCGGTGCCAGCGGCAAGGACCTGATCCGCGGCATCGCCACCGGCTACGAGATCCAGGTGGACCTGCTCAAGGCCATCTGCCTGCACAAGCACAAGATCGACCACGTAGCCCACCTCGGCCCCTCCGCCGCCGCCGGCATCGGCACCCTCCTGGGCCTGGACGTCGAGACGATCTTCCAGTCGGTCGGCCAGGCCCTGCACACCACCACGGCCACGCGCCAGTCCCGCAAGGGCGAAATCTCCACCTGGAAAGCCCACGCCCCGGCGTTCGCCGGCAAGATGGCCGTGGAGGCAGTGGACCGGTCCATGCGCGGCCAGACCTCCCCCGTGCCGATCTACGAAGGCGAAGACGGCGTCATCGCCTGGATGCTGGATGGCCCGGACGCCTCCTACGAGGTCCCGCTGCCCGAAGCCGGGGAGCCCAAGCGGGCCATCCTGGACACCTACACCAAAGAGCACTCCGCCGAGTACCAGGCCCAGGCCTGGATCGACCTCGCCCGCAAACTGAACAACGAGCACCCCGAAGCCACGGACCCGGCCAACGTGGCCTCCGTCCTGATCAAGACCAGCCACCACACGCACTACGTGATCGGCTCCGGCGCCAACGACCCCCAAAAATACAGCCCCACTGCGTCCCGGGAGACCCTGGACCACTCCATCCCGTACATCTTCACCGTCGCCCTGCAGGACGGTTCCTGGCACCACGTCGACTCCTACAGCCCGGAGCGCGCCGGACGCCCCGACACCGTGGAACTATGGCACAAGGTCACCACCGTGGAAGACCCCGAATGGACCCGCCGCTACCACTCCCTGGACATCGCGGAAAAGGCCTTCGGCGGCACTGTTGTCATCACGCTCAACGACGGCACCGTCATCACGGATGAGATCGCCGTGGCCGACGCCCACCCGCTCGGTGCCCGGCCGTTCGCCCGCCAGCAATACATCGACAAGTTCCGCACCCTCGCCGCGGGGCTCGTCGAGGAAGCCGAGATCGAAAGGTTCCTCGCCGCCGCCGAAGCCCTTCCGGACCTGGGCCCGGGCGAGCTGGACCAGCTGAACATCACCGCCGCGCCCGGCATCATCGACCTCGCCGCCGCACCGAAGGGACTCTTCTAGATGCTCTACTCCAAGACCACCCCGGAACAGAAGCGCCTCGCCCTGCGCGGGATGCTCGCTTCCGGAACGATCCAGCAGTTCCCCGGCGCGTTCAACCCGCTCTCGGCACGCCTGATCGAGGAGAAGGGCTTCCCCGGCGTCTACATCTCCGGCGCCGTCCTCGCCAACGACCTCGGCCTGCCGGACATCGGACTCACCACCCTCACCGAGGTCGCCACCCGCGCCGGACAGATCGCCCGCATGACCGAACTGCCCTGCCTGGTGGACGCGGACACCGGCTTCGGCGAACCGATGAACGTGGCCCGCACCATCCAGGAACTCGAAAACGCCGGACTCGCCGGCTGCCACATCGAGGACCAGTTCAACCCGAAACGCTGCGGGCACCTGGACGGCAAGAACGTGGTCGACACCGACACCGCCGCCAAGCGCATCCGCGCGGCAGCCGACGCCCGCCGGGACCCGAACTTCCTCATCATGGCCCGCACCGACATCCGCGCCGTCGACGGCATCGAGGCCGCCCAGGAACGCGCCCGGGCCCTCGTGGAAGCCGGCGCCGATGCCATCTTCCCGGAAGCCATGAAGGACCTGTCCGAGTTCCAAGCCATCCGTGATGCAGTGGATGTGCCGATCCTGGCCAACATGACCGAGTTCGGCAAAAGCGAGCTATTCACCGTCGAGCAGCTCCAGGGCGTCGGCGTGAACATGGTGATCTACCCCGTCACCCTGCTCCGCATTGCCATGGGGGCTGCGGAATCCACCCTCGAGACGATCAAGAGGCTGGGCATCCAGGAAGTCCGGGTCCCGGCGATGCTCACCCGTGCGCGCCTCTATGACCTCGTGGACTACGAGGCCTACAACCACTTCGATACAAGCGTTTTCAACTTTGTGGTCCCAGGTGTCCGCTAAAGCCGTTGCCACTCCCTCAATCCCAGACAAGGACGTCTTATGAACACTGCAACCGTCGAAATCCGCAAGGGCCTGGCCGGCGTCGTCGTGGACTACACCGCCATCTCCAAGGTCAACCCCGACACCAACTCGCTGCTCTACCGCGGCTACCCCGTGCAGGAACTCGCCGCCAAGTGCAGCTTCGAGGAAGTCGCCTACCTGCTCTGGCACGGCGAACTTCCCACCGCGGAAGAGCTGGAGCAGTTCCGGACGGCCGAACGTGCCGGCCGCGCCCTGGACCCCAGCGTGAAAGCCGTGATCGACGCCCTCCCCGTCACCGCCCACCCCATGGACGTCTGCCGGACCGCAGCCTCAGTGCTCGGAGCACGACACCCGCTGGCCGAGGTATCCTCCCCCGAAGCCAACCTGGCCAAAGCGAAAGACCTCTTCGCTGCCTTCCCCGCCGTGGTCGCCTACGACCAGCGCCGCCGCCGCGGCCAGGAACTCGTCGAACCCCGCGGCGACCTTGGCTACTCCGCGAATTTCCTCTGGATGACCTTCGGCGAAGAACCCGCCGCCGAGGTCGTGGAAGCCTTCGATGTCTCGATGATCCTCTACGCCGAGCACTCCTTCAACGCCTCCACCTTCACCGCCCGGGTCATCACGTCCACCCTTTCGGACCTGCATTCCGCGGTCACCGGAGCGATCGGCGCCCTCAAGGGCCCGCTGCACGGCGGCGCCAACGAGGCCGTCATGCACACCTTCGAGGAAATCGGCATCCGCACCGAGGAATCCCTCGAGGAAGCCGCTGGCCGGGCGAAGACCTGGATGGAACACGCCCTGGCGCAGAAGAAGAAGGTCATGGGCTTCGGTCACCGCGTCTACAAGCACGGCGACTCCCGCGTGCCCACCATGAAGGCAGCACTCGACAAGATGATCGCCCACTACGGCCGGCCCGAGATCCTGGGCCTGTACAACGGGCTCGAACAGGCCATGGACGAGGCCAAGGCGATCAAGCCCAACCTCGACTACCCCGCCGGGCCCACGTACCACCTCATGGGCTTTGACACCCCGACCTTCACCCCGCTGTTCGTGGCCAGCCGCATCACCGGCTGGACGGCCCACATCATGGAACAGGCTGCTTCCAACTCCCTTATCAGGCCCCTCAGCGCCTACAACGGCACCGAAGAACGTTCGTTGGAGCGGGAACGAAACTGACGCCGCCCTAATCTGCGGTGGAGCACTGGATGGTCACACGGATCATCAATTATCGCAACGCTAGAGGTGCTCCACCGCACCCCCGTCAATCCAAGGGTCACCCTGCGGGCCCGGATGCCTACTGGCTCAAGATGGTTCGGCCACTCGATCCCCGCAGCAACTCAACAGCGAAAGGCATCTACTATGACGAGAATGTTGATCATCGGACCTCCGGGTTCAGGCAAAGGTACGCAGGCGGAACGCATTTCTGCACGCTTGGGCGTCGTTGCCATTTCCACCGGCGACATCTTCCGAGCCCACGTCGAAGGTGCGAGCCCGCTCGGCGTCAAAGCCAAGAAGTATATGGATTCCGGGGACTTCGTCCCGGATAGCGTCACCAACAAGATGGTCCGTGACCGCCTGAGCCAGAGCGACGTCAGCGGAGGCTTCCTACTGGACGGCTACCCGCGCACCGCTGCGCAGGTTGATTACCTTGACGAGGTTTTGGCCGAAGCCTGCCAGAAACTCGATGCCGTCCTCCAGTTGACGACCGAGGACGAGGAACTGGTTACACGCCTGCTCCGCCGCGCCAAGGAAACCGGCCGCAGCGACGACACCGAAACCGTTATCCGCCACCGCCTCGACCTGTACCACGAACAAACCGAAGCCGTTGTGGCCAGGTACGCCGAGCGCGGCATCCTCACTACAGTGGATGGCATGGGTTCTGTAGACGAAGTCACAAACCGAGCTGTCCTGGCGGGTCCAAGGCAGTTGTCCCGGGACTGAGAAACGGAACGTCGCTGATTCCTCCCCAATCAACGGCTGTGCCTACTGCCGGCCTGATCCACCGGAATGCGCTACAGGGACACTGTGGCCGGTAACCGCTCAGGAGACAGCGGCCTGCACGGCGTTCGTGGGCATATTCACGCCAGTCGTGGAGGGCCTTCCGTTCGACTCGACGGAGCCGGGAAATTTGCGACCCCGTGGGATGAGGGCGGTGCCAAGTGCGTTCTTCAGCGGCCGAGAATTCAGATGAAACCCCAGCGGGCCATCACATGCCGAGCCTCGAGTCGAAGGCACGCCGTATCCCATAGAACCTGCAAACGAAACCTTTGAAAACTCGTTGGCCCCCGGACACGGTCCAAATTCTGCTGGGCTGCCGTCCTCAGCCCGGCCGTCATGGTCGCCGCCATCTGGCTGGTACAGGCCCGCCGCCGTCGTGCGTGGCTTCTGGAAGCCAACGCCAAGTGGGGTCTCTTCGACGGAGGCTTTGCCGAGTATTGCCCATTGCCCGCCGGCAAGCTGGTGCGAGTACCCTTACAACGTCGACATTGCCTGTGCCGCAGTCGCGGCTGATTCAATTAAGACCGCCTATCCCACGGTGACACCTGCCGTGCGGGTGCGGTCAGGAGAGAGCGTAGCCATCATCGGCTTGGGCGAACTCGGGACGGGATATCGAAGTCATACCTTTGCAGACGTCAACGCTGGATATGATCGCCTGCGCAAAGGAGAAGTTAGGGGTCGACTCGTGGTTCATCCTTCGACGCTTGTCTGAGCAGGATGTTCTTGGCGCGCTCAGTCACCGGTCGGTCGACGAGCTGCCCTCGCACTTGCGCCGCCCCACCCTCGCTGTTCAGCACCTCGACCGCCCAGGCTATTTCTTCAGCCGACGGGGCGAAGCCCGTTACGATCGGGCCAATCTGCGCCGGATGGATCGCGAGCATCCCTCCGAAGCCGTTGCGCCTGGCGCGCCTTGCGGCCGAGAGCACCTTGTCTGCGTCTGCGATCTCCGTCGAGGGCGAGTCGATTGGGGCCGAGCCGCTACCGACGCGTGCCGCGATGACGAGGCTGGCGCGCGCATAATCGAGTATTTCAGCACCTAGCTCGGCGCCGACATCGAGCGAGAAGTCTACGGCCCCGAAAGCCAGCCTGGTGACACCTGGCAGTGCCGCGATGCTCTTGGCTGCTCGCAGTCCGCGGGCACTTTCGACCAGCGGGATGAGCGCGAGTCCGCCGGGCAACCGCCGTCGAACCCCACGTATCGCCACAGGATCCTCGGCCTTCGCCACCATGAGTCCCAGCAAACCGTGGCCGGTGACGCAAGACAGGCTGAGCAGAGCTGATAGCTGCGGCTCGAACATTTCCGAGTCGGTCGAGTGCACGCGAACCACCGCACGCACGTCGCCGCCTGGAACCAGCGCAGACAGGGCATTTGCAAGGGCCGCTTCGGTGTTTCCCGGTGCGACGGCGTCTTCGAGGTCGATAATGACCTCGTCCGCACCGGCAGCCATGGCCTTGCCGAAGCGCTCGGGCCGATCTCCGGGCACGAACAGAAAAGTTGTAGCATCGCGCGGTTGCGGACCAAATGAATGCTTCACACAACTACTATACATGGCTAACTATTTTTACTAGATTACAAGGTGGTACTGCTCTGCAGTCCGGATGCTCCAGCGCCGGTGCATTCAAACGGATACAAAGAGGGTGAGCCGCAGTGGCACAATCTGTCGTCGTAGTGGGGGCCAGCGGGCTGATTGGTTCAACGACCGTTCAGGAGTTCGCCGATCACGGCTGGCACGTTACCGCAATTTCGCGGCGCCGGCCGAACGTAGCTCCGGGGACTCCCTTCACCCACCTGCCGATAGACCTGCTCGATTCAGGCGCGACCACCGAGGCGCTCGAGCGGCTGGCACCGGTCACTCATGTCGTCTACGCCGCGGCTTTCGAAAAGCCGGGGCTGGTTGCTGGATGGTCGGACCCCGAGCAGATGGAGACGAACCTGCTCATGCTGCGAAACGTTCTCGAACCCCTCGCCCGATCGGGAAGTCTCGAACACGTCACGACAATGCAAGGCACGAAGGCGTATGGCGTGCATCTGCACCCTATCCCCATCCCCGCTCGAGAACGCTATCCTCGCGACGACCACCCGAACTTTTATTGGTTGCAAGAAGACTTTCTGAAACAATCGGCCGAGCAGTACGGCTACAACTGGACCATCTTCCGACCGGTTCAGGTCGTTGGGAGCGCATACGGCGTCGCGTATAGCACCCCGTCGGTCATCGGCGCGTACGCCGCGGTCTGCCGCCAGGAGAACTTGCCGTTCGGGTTTCCCGGCGGCCAAATCAACCCTGTGAGACAGTCAGTGGACGTCGCCCTGGTCGCCGCGGCGATACGGTGGGCAACCCACGCGCCGTCGGCCTGGGGAGAGCATTTCAACCTGACCAATGGCGAGGTGTTCTCGTGGCAGGAGTTGTGGCCGACATTCGCCGATATATTTCGGATAAAGGCGGCCGAACCGACTCCCGTCAGCCTCGCGCGCTTTCTGCCCGAGCACGATCAGACGTGGAAGCGCATCGTTGAGCAGTACGATCTTCTGCCCTTGTCAATACTCGATGTCGTTGGCAAATCCCACATGTACGCCGACTACACGTTCGGGTACGGCGTGGAGACACCCCCACCGCCCACACTCGTGAGCACTATCAAGGTGAAGCAGGCAGGCTTTACCGAAGTCCGCGATACCGAGGCCACCTACCGAAAAGCGATCGAATCGCTGATCGATCAGAGGGTTTTGCCTGGCGTCTCGCATCGTTCTGCGTAACGATGGCCGAGGCTGAAGGGTTCGCATCGCCTGACACTCCGCCATCGCCGCTCGGACCGATCTTGCGTCAGCTAACACCGTCGGTATTTCTGCCCGCCATGATCTACGAGATCGGGAACGGCGCAATCGCCCCAATCATCGCGCTGACAGCGATCGGACTCGGTGCCTCTCCCGCACTCGCGGCGCTGCTCGTGGGGCTTCTTGGTATCGGCCGCGTACTCGGCGACATTCCCGCCTCGTGGCTTGCGGAGCGCTTCGGCGACCGTCGGGCAATGGTGATGGCGGCAGGGCTCGAAACCGTGGCTCTGCTGGGCTGCTATTTCAGTCCATCGATTGCGATCTTCGCTGTCGCTCTGTTGCTCTCGGGCATGTCAACGGCGACATTCTATTTGGCCAGACAGTCGTACCTGGCCGACGTAGTGGCTCTCGCCCACCGGGCACGCGCGATGTCGACCCTCGGAGGATCTCATCGTATCGGCCTCTTCGTCGGACCGTTCATCGGTGCTTTGGTCGTGAGAGCAGTAGGCCTGAACGGCGCCTATCTCGTGGCCATCGCCGCGACGGTGTGCGCCGCTGTGCTGTTGCTGACGATCGCAGACATCGCCCCTCCACGAGGCCAGGGGGCAGCGATTCGGGGCGAGAAGTCCAGTCGAGCCGTTCTCGTCGAGCATCGAATCATCTTCTCCACCCTCGGCGTGACGATGATCGGCTGCGGCGCGGTGCTGGCTGCCCGGCAGACGGTTGTTCCCTTGTGGGCCGAGCATCAGGGAATCGGGGCCGCTGAGACGAGCCTGATCTTCGGCACGGCGGGAGCAGTGGAGATGCTCCTTTTCTATCCGGCCGGCAAGATCGCCGACCGTTTCGGCAGGCTAGCCGTCGCACTGCCTTGGATGCTCGTGCTCGGCGGCGCCATCGCGGCTGTTCCTTTCACCTCTGATCCCCCTTCTCTCACCGCCGTGGCGATCATCATGAGCATTGGCAGCGGCATAGGAGCGGGAACCCTCATGACGCTCGGCGCCGACGCGGCCCCTCTCGTGGGTCGCCTCCGCTTCTTGGGAATCTGGCGCGTGCTCAGCGATTCCGGATATGCAGCCGGGCCGGCTGTCCTGTCAGCCATCGCGGTCGGCACATCGCTCTCCGTCGGAATCACGGCGCTCGGCGCCATGGGCCTCGGCGCCGCCGCGGCCCTGAAGGTGTTCGTGCCGAAACACGCGGCCACTCGACCGAACTAAGGGCTATATCCCGATCCCCCACCCGTCGAAATCACCAGCGCGAGCGACTCCTAGTGTCGAGATGAGTCGGTTCGGGATGCACCCTCCCTCGATTGACCCCTATTGGAAAGTCGAGAGACGTCAGAAGGAGTGCTCGGGGCCGGGGAACTGGCCCGAACGCACTTCTTCTCCGTACGCCTTGGCGGCGTCGCTGAGTGCGGTCCGAACGTCCGCGTATTGCTTGACGAATTTGGCCATCTTTCCGCCGCGCAGGCCGGCCATGTCCGGCCACACCAGAACCTGCCCCGTGGTCGCATTCCCGGCGCCGATGCCGATCGTCGGAACCGGGACGGCGGCATCAACGGCCGCGGCGGTTTCCGCCGGCACCATTTCCATGAGTACACCGAAAGCGCCCGCCTCCGCCAAGGCCACGGCGTCCTCGATCAACCGCTGAGAGTCGTCCCCCGGCCCTGAACGCGGTAGCCGCCAAGAGCATGTTCGCTTTGCGGAGTGAAGCCGATGTGTGCCATGACCGGGATGCCGGCCTGGACCATTGCCCTGACCGTCTCCGCGTAAAAGCCGCCGCCCTCGATCTTCACCGCGTGGGCGAGACCCTCCTTCAGGAACCGGACACCCGTGGCCACTGCCTGTTGCGCGGAGACCTCATAGCTGCCAAACGGCAGGTCGGCGACCACGAGGGCGCGCTTTGCCGAACGCGCAACGGACCGGCACAACGGAAGCAACTCATCGACGGTGACGGGCAGGCTGGTCTCGTTTCCGAACACGTTGTTGGACGCCGAATCGCCAACGAGCAACACCTCAATGCCCGCCTGGTCGAAGATCTCGGCACTGTACTGTTCGTAGGCCGTGAGCATGGCAAAGCGCTTCCCGTCGGCCTTTGCCTGCTGCAGGTGATGGATGCGGATCCTGCCCACCGGCTTCTTAGCCTCATCCGGCCCAGGAAGGCCGGCCCCGGAAGGACCGTTTCCATAGGGGGCCGGAACTTCGGCGGACGGGCTTGGGCGAGGGTTGTTCCTTATCTCCATGATTAGTTCACCGAGCCGTTGTCTAGAGCGAAGGGCGGACGCATCATTCCTGGGGTGATGGCTTCGGCAGGGTCGGTGCCAAGCTGGACGATCCTGTTGTGATGATCAACGTGGACCACTCTGGGGTCGTAGGCCCCGGCTTCTTCGGTGGTCATGCTGGCGTAGCTGATGAGGATGACGACGTCGTTTACGTCGACTAGGTGTGCGGCGGCGCCGTTGATGCCAATCACACCGGAGCCGCGTTCACCGGGAATGGTGTAGGTCTCCAGACGGTTGCCGTTGGTGACGTCCACGATCGCGACGAGCTCGCCGGCCAGGATATCGGCCGCTTCCAGCAGATCCAGGTCCACTGTGACTGAGCCGACGTAATGCAGGTCCGCGTGAGTGACGGTGGCACGGTGGATTTTGGACTTGAACATTGTGCGGTTCATTTGCTGCTCCAGATCGAGATTTCGTTCATAGTCTTAGGAAGGCACGATCAGTGACTGCTTCTATGGGCACGCCGCCATCAATCGAAACGATAATGCCTCGCGTTGGAGTTCGTGTCAGCCGCTGCATCGCTCCAGTGTCCACTGTGCCGCTGGATTCACGGACAGTCTTTCCGCCAAGTCGTATCTCAACGTACTGCCCAAGGGCACGTTGCCAGTCCGGTTGCAGATGAAGGTCCATGCTTGATCCCCTTCTGTTCCCCGTGGCTCCTCGCCACCCCGCCATGTCCGGGCCCGCGTGGGCACCGGCGGCGGTCGCTGTCAGGCCGTTCACGCCACTCGTGTCATTCGGGCACCCTGTCTGATACCTCGCCGAGCCGACGGAGCTCGTCGGCCGTGAGTTCGATGTCAGCCGCCGCCAGCAGATCGGGCAGCTGTTCGACCGTGCGCGCCGAGGCAATCGGTGCCGCGATGTCCGGCTGGGCCAGCAGCCACGCGAGCGCGATCGAGCTGAGTGCGCACTCGCGCTCCGTGGCGATCTTGCGTAGTTCCGACACCACCATGAACGATTCGTCGCTGACGTAGCCGTTCAGGAAGCTTTGCCGCGATGTGCCGTGGATGTCGTCGGCGTTTCTGTATTTGCCGGTGAGCAGCCCGGCTGCGAGGGCGAAGTACGGGGTGACCGCGAGGTGATGCTGCGCCACGCGAGGCGCCAGTTCTCGCTCGTAGGGCACCCGTCTGACCAGGTTGTATTGCGGCTGCAGGACCACCGGCCGAGCGAACCCGTTCGCCTCCGCAACGGCGAACCACTCGTCGATTCTGTCGCCGCTGTAGTTCGACAACCCGATATAACGCACCGCGCCGCGCCTGACCAGCTCATCGAACGCGCCTGCCGTTTCCTCGAGTGGCACCGTAGGGTCGTCGTAATGCGCGTAGTAGATGTCGATGTAATCGGTGCCGAGCCGTGTGAGAGACGCGGCAGCGGCGGCGAGAACGTTGCTGCGGGACAGCCCTGGGAATGACGGGTGTCTGCTGACTTTAGTTCCGATGACAACGCTTTTTCTGTTGATCCGCTGCGCCATCCATTCGCCGATGATCGTCTCGGATTCACCGCCGGAATGCCCCGGCGGCCAGGCCGAATACACGTCGGCAGTATCGATGAAGTCGCCGCCGGCCTCTCGATAAGCATCGAGTACCTCGAACGATTGTTCTCGATCAGCGGTCCAGCCGAAGACATTGCCACCGAGAGATAAGGGAAATACGTCGAGCGTGCTCGAACCGACCAGCGCCATTTTGCCCTGCTTTCTTCCGAAAATATTACACGTAGCTAACTAATTTCTGTACACTGACTTACATGCCATTCCTCAACACCCACGGCGCCGAGCTCTACTACGAGACAGCCGGAAACACCCACCACCCGGTACTCGTTCTGCTCCACGCGGGCGTGGCGACGCTTCGCATGTGGGATGCCCAGATCGATGCACTGGCGACCGACCATTTCGTCGTCAGGTTCGACGCGCGCGGGTATGGCCTCACGACGAGCGACGGCACCCCGTTCACGAACCATGGTGACGTCGTCGCTCTGCTCGATCACCTCGGCATGCCGGCCGCAACTCTGGTCGGATCGTCAAGGGGCGGCATGATCGCCGTCAATACGGCTCTGGAGCACGCTGACCGGGTTGACGGCGTCGTTACGATCGGATCGGGCATCGAGGGTTTCCCACCCACCACCCCGACCGATTCCGAGAGCGCCCTCTTCGCAGGAATATCCGAACTGACTGCCGTCGGAGACAGGCCGCAAGCGAAGCGGCTCGAGGTGGAGCTGTGGGTCTTCGGGCCCCAGCGTGATGCGAAGGACCTCGACCCCGCGTTCGTCGCGCGCGCTTTCGAACTCAACCAGCCCAACGTCGAGCTGGGCGAGGAGCCTCCGAACTCAGTGCCGCTCCACCCTTCGGCATATAGCCGGCTCGCCACGATGACCGCACCGGCGCTGATCACGGTGGGTGACTTTGACGTGTCGCGCATGACGATCATCGCTGATGCTCTCGTCGATGCCCTTCCGTATGCTGAAGGGCATCGGTTCGCGAATTCCGCGCACTTGCCGAACGTCGAGGAGCCGCACGAGTTTCTCCGTGTGCTCAGGTCGTGGCTCGGGCGCCACTCCTTATGAACGGAGCGTTCGCCTGGCCAGGTCACCGCGCCTGCCAGACTGGCTGGCGCTTCTCGACGAATGCTTGCGCACCCTCGCCGGCATCCTCCGAGTCGAAGATCTCTGCCACCGTGGCACCGATATTCAGCCACGACTCATCCATCGTTCCAGACAGACTGATTGACGTTCTCATAGACCAATCGCTTCGACGCCTGCACGGCGAGCGGTGCATTGCCGGCGATGCCACGGGCGAGGTTCATCGCCACGTCCACGTGGGTTCCCGCGGGCGCAACCTTGTTCACTAGCCCCCAGCTCTCGGCGGTCTCGGCCGAAATGGGCTCGCCCGTGAGCAAGAGGTGAAGGGCTACCTTCTGCGGCAGCTGCTGCGCTATGCGCGGTGCCCCGCCTCCGGCAGCGAACAATCCGCGTGTCACTTCGGGCAGACCGAGTCGCGTGCCCTCTTCGGCAACGATCAGGTCGCAGGCGAGTGCGATTTCGAGCCCTCCGCCGAGGGCGAAGCCATGCACCGCGGCGATGATCGGCTTCGCTGAGAAATGCCGGACGAAGCCGGCGAAACCCCACTCGGGATGCTCGGGCAAAACCAGGCCCTCTCCGGCCGTGAGGGCCTTGAGATCTTGGCCGGCGCAGAACGCCTTGCCGGCGCCGGTGATGACGGCGACGCGAAGCTCATCGGTGTTGTTCAGCAGCTCGATGGCAGAGCCGAGTGCCGCAGCAAGCTCGAAGTTCACCGCGTTGCGTGCCTCGGGGCGGTTCAGGGTGATGAGCAGTACGTGACCGAGGTTCTCGGCTCGAACCACCCCGTCGAGCAAGACGGTCGAATCCGGAGTCTGGTCAGGCATGTTCGGCTTGTTTCGGGACTCGTATGATGAGCGCATCACCTTGGCCGCCTCCGCCGCAGAGCGCGGCGGCGCCGATTCCGCCGCCGCGTCGTTTGAGCTCGAGGGCGAGCGTGAGCAGAATGCGGGCTCCTGACATTCCGATGGGGTGACCGATCGCAATCGCTCCCCCGTTCACATTCACCCGGTCCAGGCCGATGCCGAGCTCGGCGGCGGAAGCAAGTGCGACGGCGGCGAACGCCTCGTTGATTTCGATGAGATCGAGATCGGCCGGTTTGATTCCCTCGCGTTTGCACGCCAGCGCTATCGCATTCGCAGGCTGTGACTGCAGGCTCGAATCCGGGCCGGCAACCATGCCGTGGGAGCCGATCTCGGCGAGCCAGGTGATTCCGGCGGCCTCCGCCTTGTCTTTGTCCATGATGATCAGCGCGCATGCGCCGTCAGAAATCGGCGAAGCGTTGCCTGCGGTGATGGTGCCGTCTGCCCTGAATGCCGGGCGCAGCTCTCCCAGCGTGGCGGTTGTGGTGTCGGGCCGGATGCTCTCGTCTCTGCTGAGGAGGATGGGTTCGCCCTTTCGCTGCGGTATCTTCACCGACACCACCTCGTCATCGAAGAGTCCGTTCTGCCACGCGGCTGCCGCACGCTGATGCGAGGCGGCCGCGAAGGCGTCTTGTGATTCGCGGCTCATCGGGTCCTCGTCGTTCACCCGCTCCGTGAGCAGCCCCATCGCTTCGGCCGTGAATGCGTCTTCGAGACCGTCGACGGCCATGTGGTCGACCATCGTGATCGGGCCGAACTTCGTGCCCTGGCGGGAGCCTGTCAGCAAGTGCGGCGCCTTTGTCATCGACTCCTGCCCACCTGCGACGATAACTCCGAAGTCTCCTGTACGAATGAACTGGTCTGCCATGATCACCGCCTGGATGCCCGAAAGGCACACCTTGCTCACCGTGGTGGAGGCGACCGACATGCTCACGCCGCCTTTGTTGGCTGCCTGTCGCGCGGGCAATTGACCCGCCCCTGCGGTGAGAACCTGGCCCAGGATGACATAGTCCACGGCTGAGGCCGGCACGGCTGCCCGCTCGAGGGCTGCAGCGATGGCAATCCCGCCCAGGTCGGCCGCGTCGAACGACGACAGGCCGCCGAGGAGTTTTCCGATGGGAGTCCTCGCTCCCGCCACAATGACCGAGCTGCTCATGCACGTACCTCTTTCACGTCTTGCGTTGATTCCCCTTGGGGCCTGACCGGTGACCCGAAGCTCACTGCGGCGCCATGCGCAGTGCGCCGTCCATGCGAATGGTCTCGCCGTTGAGGTAGTCGTGCTGCGCGATCATGACCACGAGTTGTGCGTACTCATCAGGGCGGGCGAGACGGTGCGGAAAGGGCACCCCGGCCGCGAGCGAGGCGTTGACCTCTTCGCCGAGCGCGGCCAGCAGCGGAGTGTCGACGATTCCCGGTGCGATCGTATTCACGCGAATTCCGTAACGGGAGAGGTCGCGCGCGGCGGGCAGCGTCATCGCGACGACGCCGCCCTTCGACGCCGCGTAGGCGATCTGTCCGATCTGGCCCTCATAGGCAGCCACCGATGCGGTGTTCACGATCAGCCCGCGTTGCCCCGTGTCGTCCGGCTCGGTGCCCGCGATCACCTCGGCCGCGAGTCGAAGCACGTTGAACGTACCGATGAGGTTGATCGAAATGGTCTTCTCGAAGAGGCCGAGTTCGTGGGCGCCCTTCGATGAGATGATCCGCCGGGCGGGTGCAATGCCCGCGCAGTTGACGGCAAGCCGGAGTGGTGGGTCGTCGTCGCGTATGGTCGATAATGCAGCGAGAACCGCTTCTTCGCTCGTGACGTCAGCCCCGACCATCCTGATGCCGGGTCGATCTTCACCAGCGTTCGCTTCGACCGCTCTCGGCAAGTCGAGGCCGATGACCGATGCGCCCTGTTTGGCGAGGGCCGAGGCTGTCGCCGCGCCCAGTCCTGATGCCGCACCTGTGACCAGCGCAGTGATTCCCGAGATCTGCATTTCTTCTCCATTTCAGTTCAGTGGTGTCACGTCGCCGCGAGCCACAAGGGTGCCCAGTGCATCCACGACCCGCACGCAACCGCTGCCGTGCTCGCCGGGCGGCTCGCCGATCGTGAGCGTCTGCGAAGCTGTCGCCGGCTTCAGCAGCCGATACGAGAACTCAGCACCGAATACATCTGTGCCGCGAGCACGGAGGGCCTCCGCCATCAGCAGAATCTGCAACGGACCGTGGATCACCAGGCCTGCATGCCCCTCCGATAACGCAAACGCCTCGTCGTAGTGGATTCGATGCGAGTTCGAGGTGTACATCGAGAAGAGGAACAGGGCAACCGGGTCGGCGGCGAAGTGCAGCTCGGGCGTGATCGATTCGTCAGGCGGCGCGGATGGGGCTGGCCGCGTGAGCTGCGGCGACGCGGCCGGCGTTGAGTCCCCCGGTTTCGAATCGACCGGCTTCGACGTCAGCGGCCTGTATACGATGTCGTGCTCCTCGCTGACCGCGAGTTCGCCGTTTTGCTCGAAGTCGTGCCGAACGGTCACGAATGTCAGCGGGCCCGAGGAGCCAACCTTCTGGGCCGTCCTTACCACCTGGCTCATCTTGGTGGTCTCGACGCCGAGTGCCAACGGCCGCAGGTTCCGCGTGCGGCCGCCGGCAAACATGCGCGAATGAGCTCCAAGCGGCGGTTCGGGCATTCCGTGCAGCGGATGTCCGTCGACCCCGAGCTCGTCTCTGCGCCACCTTTCGAGCAAATACACCGCGTGCCACATCGGCGGCAACCCCTTGCCGAAACCGCCCGGTTCGACACCGAGCAGTGCGCCAAGAGCGACAGCAGGCCCTTCCTCGAGCACCGCGTGGCGCGTCACAACCCGCGAGTGCATTTACAGCACGACACGCATCTCTAGGGGGGCACGCATTTTCACGCCTTCTTCGACGGGAACGAACCCGTCGGCGAGACGCATGCCGGGAAAGCGGTCGAGCAGCGCATTCATACCGATCTCGAGCTCGTTTTTCGCCAGCATCGCACCGACGCAGGCGTGCACACCGAACCCGAACGCGAAATGCTCCCCGGAGCCGCTGAAGGCCTTGTCGTGCTTGAAATCGGTGCGGTAGGGGTCGAAGGTCTCCGAGTGCGCGAAGCGGCGTTCGTCACGATTCGCTGATGCAATGACGAGGTGAACCAGCGAGCCGGCGGGAATGTGGATTCCCGACACCTCGACGTCTTCGGAGACGACCCGGCCGTTCATCTGCGACGGCGGGGTGACCCGCAGCGTCTCACTGATGACCGGGGTCACGAGGGAACGGTCATCCCGAACCGCTTCGAAGAACGAACGCTCAGAGAGAATGTGCCGAAAAATACTTCCGAAGGTCTTGTCGGTGGTTTCGGCGCCAGCGTTGAGCAATTGCGTCACGTGCGTCTTGACCTCCTCGTCTTCGAGCCTTTCTCCCTCGACCTCAGCGGTGGCCAGTGTCGAGATGAGATCGGTGCCGGGATTCGCGCGGCGCTCCTGGATGATCGGATCGAGGTATTCGCGCAATTCGACCCGTGCCTCGATGCCCTTGCGGTGCACCTCAGGATCTTTCGTGAGGTTCGCCAAGAAGGCGATCATGTGTCCGTACCAGTTGAGAAACCGGCTCTCGTCTTCCTTGGGCAGATCGAGCATCGCCGTGATCACCGAAACGGGCAGGTGGTGCGCGAAGACCTCGAGCAGATCGACTTCGTCGCCTGGTTTGAGCGGTTCGATCAGGCCGTCGACGCTCTTCTGAACGCCGCCGTCAAGGATCTGCCTGACATTCTGCCTGATCAGTGGCATCCAGCTCTCGAGGCCTTCGCCACGAAAGTTGGGGCTCACAAGGGCGCGCTTTCGGGCGTGCTCGCGGCCCTCGAGCTGCAGCAGGCTGCGACCGAAAACGGGCTCGAGTTGCCATTCGTAGTTTCTCGAAGTGAAAAGGGGATTTCGGTAGGCGGCGGCGACGTCTGCGTGCCGTGTGATGAGGTAGGACTCGGTGCTCTCGTCATAGTGCACGGGGTCCTCGGCCCGTAGCACGCGGTAAACGGCATACGGATCGGCCGACCCCTCAGGCGAGAGCAGCAGTGGAACGTTCGAAGCAGTGTTTGCCATGATCCCCCGATTCAGAATGCGGGAAGGAGCTTGATGTCTTCGCCCGAGCTGACGAACCACCGCGTGACGTGACGCTTGGAGAAGCGCCATTTGCCGTCGGCGCGGCGCTCGTACTCGTCGTCGTACGTTGCAGCTACGAAGCTGACCTTGCCGTCGTGGTGCTCACAGATCGCGAAGCAGTCGCTGCGGCCGGTCGCCGCGTCAGCCGACGTGAACTGGACCACGTGATTCGTCGTCCAATGGTTTGTGCTCTTCCAGGCCGCGTCGATGACGACCAGCGACTGGCGAATGCCATCGGTGTTGAAGAAGTCACCCCGGCCGCCCGGAATCAAGTAGGAGGCGTCATCGTGCCAGAGTGTCATGAATTTCTCGACGTTCTGGCGATCGACTCCCTCACAGTATGCCGCCACCAATTCGCTCAGTTCGGTGCGGCTCTCGAGCTCATCGAGGCGCTGTTCGAGGGTCTTCTGTACTGTCGTGCTGCTCATCTCATGCTCCCTTGTACTTTGCCGTGGTCCGCGGTGCGAGGATTCAGCGCAGACGGTCCGGGTAATCCGCCGGAAGGTCTTCGGCGTCGAGTGGTTCGATGCGACGATCGACCACGTAGCGGTCCTCACCGAGAGCCTTTTCCTCGTCGTCGAACTTCCAGAACACAACCGTTCGGCCCGACAGCATGTAGTGCCGGCTGCTCTCGTCGTCTTCTGCGACGAAGCCCAGTTCTTTGGCCACGGCCGAAGTGAGAATCTGACGGTAACTTCCATCAGACATGATCTCGTCGTCGGAGATCATGAGCCGGTCTTTGATCGACTCGATCACGTACGACCCGCTCTCGACCATGTGCTCATAGTTTGCCACGACCGCTTCCATACCCTTGGGCCCGGTGTCCCCGAGCACATTGGCGAACACGCCGTACTCGTGGTACTGGGGGTCGGCGCACAGCGACGGGATGACGAGTGACAAGTCCGCGAGGACCTCGCCCTTCGCGTGCAGAACGACGGCGTCGAGCTGGCGCCGTTGCCGCTCGTTCTGTGCCTTGTGCATGTGTGGTTCATAGCTCGTGTAGGTCAGACTTGCGTCAAAATTCATCATTGAACACTTCCATTAGAGGAGAAACCCAGGTGGTTTCTCGAACCGGAACTTACGGGGCCACATTCTCGCCTTGAGAACCTGGCTTCGATAAATACATTACGATGTAAACTAATTTTCATCAAGCCATTTGCATAGATTTTTATCGCAATTCAGCACGATCCCCTCGCGACGATTCCAGCGCCGATTCAACTCCTTCAGAGCGGAGCTCGCGCAAGAAGTTGTACTCGCCAGGCTGGAAGTGGATGTTGCTGAGCGAGGCACTCACGACCGTCGTGGCCGCGAACGAAAGGTCGACACCCATCTTCGCCAGCGAGGCGAAAACGGCGTACTTCTCACTCACGATTCCGTCGCGCATGATCGACGCGCACATGGTCGCAAGTTCTTCGACCTTGCCACTGCGGTCGGCCGACGAACCTGTCCAGTCGATCAGACCGTAGGCCAGGGCATCCTGAGCCGGCCAGTTCAGACCGAGAAACATGAGGTCTTTGGCGCGCTTGAGCCCGACCAGGGCGATCAACAGCGACAAGTCGCCATCGGCACCGATATTGCGCCACCTCGGGTTGCCGAACCGCGCATCGTGTGAGGCGACCACCAGATCACAGCACAGAGCAAAGTACAACCCTGTCTCGAGGCAATCTCCCTTCGCCTCGAGAATGGTGACCTTGCGACATTTCAGCAGCCGGGAGTAGAGCCCCTTCGGCCCCCACCAGTTCTCGTCGAGCGCAATGAGCCTGGCGCGCTGACTGGGGTGCTTGCGGACCGAGCCGCCCGGCGCGTCGAGGTACTGCCGCCAGACCTCCTCGACATCCCACCCCGTGCTCAGGTGATCGCCTTCTCCGCTCAGAACGACGACCTTGATGTCGTCTTCGCTCTCGACCTCATCGAGGTAGGTGCAGATTGCGGCAGCCATCTGTGCGTCGATGGCATTGCCCGCCTCCGGCCGGCGCAGAGTGATGCGCGCGATGTGCGATTCCCGGTCCAGATCAAGGGTGACGCGCGACTCACTCATGGGTTTCTCCGTGGCTCACGAGCAGGCCCGCCGAATAGAAGCTCGCCATATCAAATTCCCTTCCTACGCCCGATGCATCGAGCACCGCCTGTTGCAGCATTTTTGTCATGACCACGCCGTCGAGCGGCATCAGCGCCACCGAGGCGGCCATACCGAGCGCCGTTGCGCTCAGGTCATCGCGGTCGACGACCCGGTTGACCAGCCCGAACGCATCGGCTTGGGCCGCGTCGATCCCATAGTCGCGAATCACCCAGGCTTTGGCCCTGTTCAAACGAATGGTGAGCGCCGCCAGCACGAAGTTGGCTTCCGGATGATCTGCGAACGGCGAAGCGAACCGCGCGTCGCTGGCTGCCACCGTGAGGTCCGACGAGAGCACCAGCAGGCTGCCCGCCCCCGCGCATTCCCCCGCGACCTCGGTGAGAATCACCTTCTTCGAGAAGGTCATGCTCTGGTACAGCGCGGCCGCACCCGCGAAGTTGCGGCTCCACTCCGTGAAGATCACGGCGGCGCCAGGGTCGGGCGCCGGCTGGAAGGGAGCGAAGTCACCGCGGGCGCGCAGAACGATGACCTTCACCAAGTCGTCGTCGGAAAGGTCGACCACGGCGTTGCGCAGTGCGGCCGCGAAGGCCGCGTCGCCACGTGAGAGCGGTGAGAAGTCCTCAACCTCGATGACGCCCACCCAATTCTTGATCGTGATGTCCACGGCTCAGCTCCTCTCTGCTGCGGTGGTTGTGGCGGACGCGGCAGGTGCCGCCTTCGTGACCCGGGGATCGGCCGCCCCTTGCCGCTTCTTGTCGGCGTCGAGCGCGCCGCCCACACCGACCTCCTTCGCCGTTTTCCAGAAATCCAGCTCGTCAGGTGCGGTCTGCAGAAAGTGCGACACCAGAAGGCCCGTAATCGATGGCACGCTCGTGTCCATCACTCCCTCGGCGGCCTTGATTCGTGCCTTCAAATAGAGCAACTTCTGCAGAGGGTTCTGGGCAATCTCTTCGGCAACGCTCTGCGCGGCCGAGCCGAGGTCAGCCGCGGCGGCCGTCTGGTGCACCAAGCCGAGGCTTTTTGCCTCGATACCGGACATCGGCATGGCTGTGAATCCCGTGCGCCTGGCGGCCTTCGTGCCCAGAATACGGTTGATGTGCACACTCGCGACCGCGCCGGCCGGACCGAGAAAACGGGCCTCAAGAGCACCGATTTTCGCATCGTCGCTCGCAACCACCACGTCGCACTTGCAGGCGATCATGAAGTAAGCGGCAGCGGCGCAAAAGCCGTGGATCTGGGCGATCGTCACCTTCGACGAGCGCGATATCGCCTGGCTGAAACCGAGACGCCCCCACGCCATGTCTGCTCCGTATCGGTAGCCGACATTCAGCGTTCGACGCCGTTCGTGCGGCCGACGCTGGCCCCACTCTTCGTTGATCTCGTTGCCACTGCAGAACGACCGGCCATTGCCCCGAAAGATGATGACCTTGACGTCGGTATCGGTCTCGGCCTCTGCCATCAGGTCGACGATTCGATCACGCATCGGCACACTCATCGCGTTGTGCTTCTCGGGCCGGTTGAGCGTGATCGTCGCCACGCCGGTTCGTCGGTCAACCTCATAGAGCACAAGCTGCGGCGCGGCCGCGATACTCTCTTTTGTGCCGTAACGCGTCATCTGCCTTCTCCTGTTTCATTATCGTGTGAATGGATCTCGACGACGCCACGGGCCGCAAGGTCCGCGATCTGCTCGCGGGTCAGCCCGGCAATGAGGAGTTCCTCAATCGTGTCTTCACCGAGTTCAGGCGTCACGGTTCCCACCCTGCCCGGCGTTCGCTCGAGATGGAATGGCAGTCCCACCGTTTTGACGGAGCCCCATTTTCTGTCTTCTTGTTCCACGATGTACCCGTTGGCCAGGGCATCCGGGTCATCGGCAAGGTCGAGAAAGCTGTTCACGGGAGCCACTGGAACGTTGTTCGCCCGCAAGATCTTGACCCACTCGTCACGACTCTTGGTCAGAAATGTCTCTTCGATCATCGGTTCGAGAATGTCGCGTTGCTTTTCACGCACCCGGCTCTTCGCGAACCTCTCGTCGTCGAACAGGTCTTGGCGGCCGAGCGCCGCGGTGAGATGCACCCACAGCTTCTGGTCGGTCGCCGCGATCACCAGCCATTTGCCGTCGCCGGCCTTGAACGCGCCCGATGTGGAAGTGACTCGGCTGCCACCGAGCCTGAATACCTTGTTCTGGTCCAGTGCAATCGTCACTTCGGCCGTGTGCAGGCCGATCGCCGCACCCATCAGCGACGCATCCACTCGCTGGCCTTGCCCCGTTCGTTCGCGCACGAACAAGGCGGTGAGCACCGCCATGGCGAGAAACATGCCACCGGCTGTGTCGGCGAGGCCCCTGGTAGCGAGCCGGGGCTCGCCCTCGGTCCCGCGGTTGAAATCGGAGACCCCCGAAACCGCCTGTGCGACCATGTCAAACATCGGCTCGGCTGCGTTCGGCCCGTGCGGACCGTAACCCGATGCCGCGGCGAAAATGACCTTCGGATTCACGGCCCGCACCTGCTCGTAACCGAGCCCGAGCCGCTCCATCACACCAGGGCGAAAATTCTCGATCACGACATCGCAGGTGGCCGCCAACTTCAGAATGAGTTCACGCCCCTCGTCGGTGGTGATATCGACCGCCATCGAACGCTTACCCCGGTTGAGGCTGTGGAAGAACCCGCCGAAGCCGGCCGGTGAAAGGCGAAGGCGCCTGTCCCACTCGCCACCCGGGCGCTCTACTTTCACGACTTCGGCACCGAGGTCTGCGAAGATGCGCGTCGCATAGGGCCCCTGCATGAAGCGCGTGAAGTCGAGAACCCGGACGCCGTCGAGTGCCCCGGCAGGCAGCGAGCCGATTTTCGGGGCCTCGGTCGTTTCTTCAGTGGCCCCTTCGGCGATCTGTTCAGGCCTGGACACGGTCGACCTCCACGGCCTCGATCGTCGAAACCAACACATCGAGCCCCTCGACCCCGCGACTTGTGATGCGCAGCGGATTGACCTCGAGCGCCTCGAGCTGGTCGCCCAGGCAGAGGCCGGCGCGGCTGATCGCGAGAATGGCCTCGCTAAGCGCCTCGAGGTCGACCGGCGCCGTTCCCCGAGCGCCCTTCAGCAGAGCAGACCCCTTGAGTTCGTCGAGCATCTCGACGATGTCAGAGGCGACCACGGGAAGAACCCGGATGCTGCTGTCTTTAAGTGTCTCGACCCAGATACCGCCCAGGGCCACCGTGAGGACCGGGCCGAACGTCGGATCTGCCGTGACACCGACCAGCAGTTCGAGCCCCGGTTCGCGCATCGGTGACACCAGCACACCCCGGATGTCGGAGCCCGGTACGTTGACTGAAGACGACTCGATGATGCGGCCGAAAGCCGAGCGCGCGGCATCGGCATCTGTCACCCCGAGCACGACACCGCCGACGTCAGACTTGTGCGGAATGTCGCTCGAGCATACCTTCATCGCGACGGAACCGGTCATTTCCGCGACGGCCGACGCCGCCTCATCTGCGGTCGTCACGAGTCGCGCGGGCACCATCGGCACACCGGCCGATTCGAGAAGGGCACGCCCCGCCGCTTCGTCCCACGGGCCAACCGGGAAGACCTGCTGCGGGCGTTCGGGAACGGCGTCTGGAGCCTGCCGCCCGAGAATGCGCGCGCTCTGGTCGATCCAGCGCATCATGTAGCCGATCGAGGACATCGCCAGATCGACTCCCGGCAGAAGGTAGATGCCGTTCTTCTGCAGGAGGTCGCGCGGATACTCGTGAACATCGAGCGCGGTGTTCGAGGAGAAAAAGATGGGTACGGGCGATGCCTTCGCGATCTGTCCGATGATCTCCATGCGACTCTCGATGAAGACAGGATCACTGGGTTTCACCTGCGGCAGAGGCGTCATCATGGTGAAAATGAAGTCCATTCCGGGGTCTTCGGCAGCGATCTCCATCAGATCGTCTTCGGCTTTGGTGTGCCGCGGCCGTTCGCGAGCATGCCCGAAACCGGTCGTGTCCAGCGGATTGAGGGTCGAGGCGAACGGCGGAAGCATTTCCCTTAGACCGTCGACCGTCTCTTGCCCCCATGCGGGCAGGACCAGGTCATGGTTGCTCGCCAGGTCAGCGATCACGTTGCAGCCGCCGCCCGAGGACGTGACGACGCCCATGCGCCTGCCCTTGGGTCGACGGTCGGTGTAACCCAATAGCCCGACTGTTGAGACGAGCTGTTCGAGACTCTCGACACGCACGATTCCCGCCTGCTTGAAGGCAGCATCGACGACCGCATCATTCGTCGCCATCGCGCCCGTGTGGGCCATGGCCGAGCGCATCCCCTCTTCGCTTCGACCCGCCTTGTAGACCACGACCGGTTTACCCGCCTCGAGCGCCCGGTGAGCGACCTTGATGAAACGGTCGGGGTCGCGCACGGTCTCGAGAAAGAGCGCGATGGATTTCGTCGATTCATCGTCGATGAGGTAGTCGAGAACGTCCAGGGTGTTCATGACTGCGGAGTTGCCGAGCGAAGCCCATGTGCTGATGCCGACGGCATGCGCCTGAGCGAACTCGTAGGTGGCCCGTGAGATGGAGCCGCTTTCGAATACGGCGCTCACCGGCCCGGCGACCGGCGCATAGTGCGAGGCCACCGCCCAGGGCGCGATGCCGAGGGTGCCGTTGATGAAGCCGATGGTGTTCGGGCCCATGATCGTGATGTCGAGCTGTTCGGCCGTGCGCTGCAGTTCGAGCTGGCGCAGCCGGCCTTCTTCGCCGGTTTCGCCGTACCCGGCGGCGAGAACCACGGCATTGTGGATGCCCGCGACCGCCGCGTCTTCGAGAATCTCGATGACCCGGCCCGGCCCCACCATGATGAACGCCATGTCGACCGGTTCGGTCAGATCGCGCAGCGTCGGCACTGTGCGGTGCCCGAAGAGTTCAGGGTATTTCGGATGCACGAAAACAAGCTTTTCCACCCCGCCTCCGAGACGGAGGCTGTTCATCAGATTGATGGCCCAGCTTGAGCTGTTCGAAGCGCCGACGATGGCGATGCTGCGAGGCTCGAGGAACGCTCGAATGCGATCGGGGGTGACAAGTGCTCGGCGTGCGGTGAGTTCAGCGATGGCCATCAAGGCCTCCTTAGTGTGAATGCGCTTGTTCAATGGAATTTAGTTTACCATGTTCAGTATTTTTGTAAAGGAAAGCCCGCCCAGTGTTCGAGCGGAGGCGGGCTTTCCGTTTGGGGGCTGGTTACGGCTTGAAAGCGACCAGCAATTGTGTCGACGGGTCGTATTTCAGCGTGACCATTTCGTCTTTGAACGCCTGCGGACTGTTCGCGAACGACATGGTGCCGCCCGCTTTTCCGGAGACACCTTCGAACGGGGCGATCCCCTTGAGTGCGGCACTCAGGGCGTCGCCGTCAGTGACGCCCTTCGTCACATCGAGCGCCTTGGCGAGTGAGATGAATCCGTCGTAGGTTTGGCCCGCGGCTTCGGAAAGTCCCCCCGCCGCCTGGGCTGCGGTTCCACCGTACGCAGCAGCGTACTTCGCGGCGAAGTCGGCATAGAGCGGCTTGTCGGGCTGCTTGTTCTGGATGCTGTAGACGGGAACGGTGTTGTACGCGGCACCACCGATTCGAAGCGCATCGGGTGCAACGGGCGATGAAAAACCGATGAGGGGCACGACGAGTCCCTGTTCGTTCATCGTCTTCACCATCAGCCCGGCATCGGCGGCCGACGATCCGATGATGATCACTCCATCGGGCTTTTCAGCCTGCATGGCCGCCACCGTCGACGCGAGATCAGTCGCGTTCAGCTTGTAGCCGACAGGCGCCGCGGCGGTGATGCCCTTCGCCGTCAGAGCCTTGTCCACCGAATCGAACAGGGTCGACCCCGACGGTGAATCATCGTGTACGACGAGAACGTTCTTCAGCTTCAGGTCTGACGCCGCCTGGGCCATTTGGTTCGGATAGTCGGACTGGAGGTGCGTCGTACGGAAAACGTACTTCGATCCGTCAGTCAACGCAGGCGAAATGGTCGAGGTCGACATGTAGATGATTTTGCGCGGGTCGGTCAATTGCCGAATGGCCAGACCTTCGATTGTCGTGTACGCACCCGCGAAGATTTCGGCGCGATCGACAGTGAGGGCGCGCTGGGCCACCTGGGCTGAGGCGTCGGCGGTGAGCTGGTCGTCGTAGACCTTCAACTGCAGCTCACGACCACCAGCGCCGCCACCGGCGTTAATTTTGGAGACCGCAAGGTTGGCCGCGTTGACCATTTGCTGTGCCGTTGCCTTGTTTCCGCTCGTCAGCGGAACGGGGAACGCCACGACGAGAGGTTTACCCGTGAATGCAACGCCCCCGGATGAGCTCGATGCAGGGCTTCCCCCGCCGCAGCCGGCGAGCATCAACGCAGCAGCGACTGCCATCGCTGCTGGTACGAATGACTTCTTCATGTTCTCTCTTTTCTGAATGTGCAGTGCGGTGGTGGCGCGAGGTGAAGTTCTGGGGAATCAGCCGAAATAGGCTTTGTTCAGCGCGGCGCCGGTCAGGGTCTCGGGACTTCCTTCAGTCGAAATGCGGCCATCGCGCAGAACGATCAACCGCGAGCAGGCACGGGCGACCCGCTCGCTGTTCTGCTCGACGATCAACATCGACATGCCTCGTTCCCGGAGCGCTCCAAGGGATTGGTATATGCGGTCGATGATGAGGGGTGCGAGTCCCAGTGACGGCTCGTCGAGCAACAGCAGTTTCGGGTTCTGGACGATTGCCCGCGAAACCGAGAGCATCTGCTGTTCTCCGCCGGAAAGGAGGCCGGCGAGTTGGTTCCTGCGCTCAAGAAGCACTGGGAACAACTCATAGATGAGGTCGCGCACTTCGGAGAGGCGCTTTCGCACCTCGGCCGGGCGAAGCAACATCGTGGAAATCTGCAAATTCTCATCAACCGTCAATGGGCGGATGACGCGGTGCCCCTCTGGCAGAAGAACGATGCCTTTGCGCGCGAGCGCCGCCGTGCCCTTGCCCGCGATGTCTGTTCCCTCGAACAAGATCTGGCCCGAACTCGGCTTCAGTGCCCCGCTGATCGATGACATGAGCGTCGACTTGCCAGCCCCGTTCATCCCGACCAGGCCAACGACATCGCCGGCATTGACGGACAGCGAAATTTCTTTGAGCACGGGACTGTGCCGCCCGTACGCGACGGTGATGTTCTGAACGTCAAGCAACGGCGCGTTCACTTGGGCACTCCTAGGTAGGCAGAAATGACTTCGTCCTGCGCGAAGACCTTGGCGGGCACTCCGTGAGCGATGATCTTGCCCGTCTGCAACACGTAGATGCGGTCGCACGCTGCAGTGATGAGCGGCAAATTGTGGTCGACGAGCAGAACACCGATCTCTCGTTCCGAAAGCAACCTCACAATGGCGGCGACTTCGTCTCGTTCGAACTCAGTGAGCCCTGCCCCTGGCTCGTCAAGAAGCAGGAACGACGGCTCGAGCATCAGGTTGCGCGCGATCTCGATCATGCGCAGAACACCGTACGGCTGCGCGCCTGCCGGATGTTCGGCTCTGCCGGCGATGTTGAAGTCGGCGAGCAGTTCCATCGCCCGTGCCTGGATTCTCTTGTCATCGCGCCTTGCCTGGGGCGAATAGACCGTCTGGCCGAGCGCACCCGCCTTTGCCCGCCCGTCGCCACCCAGCATCACGTTCTCGATGACAGAGAGGTCGGGAATGTACTTCGGACTCTGGAAGGTTCGCCCGATGCCACGCCGGACGATGTCCGCCTGGCGTCTGCCGATCAGTTCCATTCCGTCGAGTTCGATCGAACCGCTCGAGGTGGGTACATCACCGGTGGCGGTGTTGAGAAGAGTGGTCTTGCCCGCTCCGTTCGGGCCGATGAGCCCAACGACCTCGCCGGTCGAGACTTGAATACTGGCATGATCGACAGCAGTGTTGCCACCGAACTTGACGCTGATGTCTGTCAGTTTGAGTTGCCGAACCGTGCTCGCTCGCTCGGTGAGAATCAAGCGCTCCACCCGCTCGATGACTGAAGCAGCCGCAGTCGCCAACCCCGCCGGTGTATCCGACGCGGTCACAACGGGTTCGACCAACCCGATCCTGCCCTTGATTCGCGCCCATTGATCGCTGAATGCACCGGCTATGCCGCCACGCGTCAAGATCACGAGAACGAGGATGCCGATGCCATATACGAGGTCTTGCGCAGAACTCGTCGCAAGTGAGACTTCATCCATCACCACCAGCGCAACGACGCCGAAGAGCGGCCCCCAGAAATAGCCGGCACCGCCGAGAATGACTGCCAGAAGCAAGGCGATGAGGCGGGTGAAGCTGAAGGTGTCCAGATCCATGACGAGCTGGAAGTGGGCGAAGAGCACTCCTGCAAGTCCGGCGAGTGCACCGGAGATCGCGAATGCGACGAGGCGGGTCGAACTCGATGAGATTCCGACTGCTGACAGGATGCGCGGCCCTTCCCGAAGGGCTGTGAACTTGCGTCGCATCGCCGAGCGCTGGATGCGCAGCATCAGCTCGAACACCAACCAGGCGAAGACAGCGATCAGCCAGTAGTACGTCGGCAGTCCGCCGATCAGCAGAACCCCGAAGAAATCCGGCGGCGGAATGAGAAAGATGCCGATCGTTCCGCCGCTGAAATCCTTCCAGTTCACAAGGACCTCCGCCAGCGCGAGGGCGAAGGCAAGAGTCTGGATGGCAAGAAAGACTTCGCTCAGGCGCCGGGTCGGCAGGGCGACCAACACCGACAGAATCGTCGTGGCCACCACGGCAACGACTAGCGCGATCCAGAAATTGAAACCGAATTTGACTTCAAGGAACACACTGGTGAACGCGCCAAGGCCATATGTCATGACCAGAGCCATGTTGAAGATTCCGGCGTAGCCATAGGTCAGGTTGAAGGACACGGTCAGGATGTAGGCGATCAGGCCCGCCGACGCGATGTGCATCAGATAGGCATCGCCCGAAACGCTCAAGCCGAGCAGCGCGAGGACAATCGGTGCGGCGATGCGCAGAGTCGCGGGGCCTGCCAGACGACGGGTGAACCTTGCGGTTTTCATACTCGTTCCGCCGTTCCTCTAAAGGTGAAAAGTCCATTGGGTCTGAACGTGAGCACGACGGTCAGAACGATGAAGAGGCCCGTCAGCTGCAGCCCGGGGCCGATGAATGTGTCCATCGCGGTGGCCGCGGCTCCCGCGACCACCGCCCCGCCCACGGCGCTGAACAATGAGCCGAGACCACCGATCACCGCACCCACCAGCGAGAAGAGCAACAGGGTCGGGGCTACTTCGACGGAGACGCTGGCCAGGCTGGCCTGAAACATTCCCCCGATGGCGAGGCAGATGCCCGCAACCACCCAGGCGAGCAGTTGGAACCGCTGGCCGTGAAGGCCGTAGATCGCGGCGAGTTCTTTGTCGTGCGAAACGGCCGTCAGCGAACGCCCGACAAGCGTGCGGTCGAGAAGGAACCAGAGCACCAGCAGCAGCAGCACTGCCAGTACGATCACGAGAATTCGTTGGGTGGCGGTCCGGTACCCAAAGATGTCGGTCGTGCCCGAAATCCACGGTTGTACGACCGTCGGCGCTCCGCCGAAGATCGAGCGGGTCACGAAATTCAGAATGAGACCCACTCCGAGCGACGCGAGCGTCAACCCGATCGGGGAGACGCCGCGCTTCTGCGCGGGCCGGATGGCGAGGTAGTAGGTAACCGCCCCGACGACGGCGCCCGCGATGAGGGTCATCAGAGCCCCGACGAGCGAATTGGTCGCCGTCGTCCATGACGCGCAGGCCGCCGCGGCGAAAACAGCGACATAGCCTGCGCCGAAATTGACGACGCCACCAACTCGATAGACGAGGCTCACAGATGCCACCAACGGCACCAGTACCGCCGAAACCGACAGCACGGCGATCACAAAAACGACCATTGACACTCACTCCTTTGTAAGTTCAAAACACTCTCCGACAAAACAGTTAGCGTCGTTAAGTGTTTGAGCAAATCTACATCAAAAAGATCCGGAGTCAATAGCCTTGGCGAAGGATTTTCGATATCAATCCGGGGGCAAATTCATGTCGACAGCCGCGTCGATCCATGTATAGTTAACCTAGTATACGAACGGTTCAGCGCGACACAAGGAGGTATCTCGTGGACTCATCCCAACGGGCCGCGGACGGACCCCTCGCCGACCTGCACATCGTCGATCTGTCGAGTTATGTAGCCGGCCCCTCCGCGACGATGACGCTGGCCCAACTCGGTGCCGACGTCATTCGCATCGACCCGCGAGGCGGCGCTCCCGACACCCGGCGCATGCCGCTCGCTCCCGACGGGAGCAGCCTCTACTGGGCCGGCCTCAACCGGGGAAAGAGGTCACTCGAACTCGACCTACGTTCAGAAGAGGGCAAGTCCACCGTGCGCCGGCTCTTGGCCGTCGGCGGGCAGGGCCATGGCATCGTCGTCACCAACGCGGTAGGGCAGAACTGGCTCTCGTACGAGGAGCTGCGCCGGGTTCGCCCCGATCTCATCCACGTTCACCTCGCCGGCCGAAGCGATGGATCCTCGGCAGTCGACTACACCATCAACGCCGAAACTGGCCTGCCCTTCATCACCGGCCCCGTGAACATGAAAGAGCCGGTCAACCATGTTCTACCCGCTTGGGATCTGCTCGCCGGGCTGCATGCCGCCCTCGCAGTTCTCACCGCTGAGCGAATGCGGCGCGCTACCGGACTCGGCCAATCGGTGAGCCTAAACCTCGCAGACGTCGCCGCGACCACCCTCGCCCAGCTCGGCTATGTGGCCGATGTGGTCGTGAACGGGGCCCACCGGCGTCGCGAAGGGAATTCCTTGTACGGCTCCTACGGCTGCGACTTCGCGGCGAGCGATGGCGGCCGATTCATGATCGTCGCCCTCACCGCTCGGCACTGGAAGGCGCTCGTTGCATTGACGGGTACTCAGCATGCCATCGCCGGCATCGAATCGAGTCTCGGCATCAACTTCGCCGACGAAGCCGTTCGGTACAAGTACCGCGATCTCGCCTCCGCGCTCTTTGCGCCTTGGTTCGCCCGCCTGAACAGCGACGAGACCCGCGCGCAGCTCAAGGCGAGCTCGGTGCTCTGGAGCGAGTACCGTTCGGTGGAACAGATGGCGACAGCCCCAGACGGCATCGTGCGGCAAAGCGCCCTTTTCGACGATGTCGACCACCCCGGCATCGGTGTCTACCCGGCGCCTCGCTCGGCCACCACGATGAGTGGATGGTCGGCCCCCGCCAGTCGCCCGGCGCCGCTGCTCGGCCAGCACTCCGACGAGATTCTTGCCGAGTGGCTCGGCACAATGACAACCGAAGCCGCAGCCGCATCCGATGCGCTGCAACTCAGCGCTGACGGATCCGGGAGATGAGTCCAATGTACGCCGTGCAATTCGACTTTCCGGGCGGCCGTGAAACGCTCAGCTACAGAGAGGCGCCTGAGCCGACCCTGGGCGCCGGTGAGGTGATGATTGGCTTCGAAGCCTCGAGTATCAACCCTGCCGATTTGAAAATCAGCGGCGGCCGCATCGCACCTCGGGCCGGAACGTCACCGTTCACGCTGGGCTGGGACGTGGCGGGAATCGTTGACCAGGTGGCGCCCGGCGTCGAAGGATTCAGGGTGGGCGACCGGGTCATCGGAATGTCGACGATGGCCTCGACCGGTCGGGGAACCTGGTCGCAGCTCGTCTCGCTGCCCGCGACCTCACTCGCCCTGGCACCCACAAGGATCGACCCCACCGTGCTCGCCCAGCTGCCCCTGGTTGGTCTGACCGCGCTGAAGGCGGTGGACGAACTCGGACCCCTGCCGGATCAGACTGTCCTGGTCGTCGGCGCGGCCGGGGCGGTCGGCAGTTGTGTCGTGCAACTGTTGGCAAGGCTCGGCGTCGAGGTTCATGCTCTGGTTCGAACCCGCGAGCGGGCCGACGCGCTCGCTTCGGAAGGACAGGTTACGGCGGTCTACACAGGCGAAGCTCCGACATCCACTTTCGACGCGATTATCGACGCGGCTGGAATCGACGCCGCCTATGCCCTTCGGCCGGGCGGAAGCTACGTGACCTGCGTTCCCGGCACGCTGCCCGAGAGCGTCGGAGCGGGCGGATCGATTGGCGCGACCGCGATCGTGCCGGAGTCGGGCGCGAACCTCGCCACGCTTCTCGGTTTCCTGGCCGACGGAAGCCTAAGCCTCGGCGAACCCTCCGTGTTCAGGCTCAGCGACATCGACGCCGCCTTGACAGCGTTCGAGAACCGACGCGCGCGTCGAACGGTGCTGATCGCATGAGCGGCGTTTCGCCGGCGTCACTGGAGTGGGGTATAAGGCGCACGTTCATCGAATACGTCTCGGGCCTCGACGACGGCGAGATCACCGCCGAGGAGCCAGCCACCGTTTCCGGGCTGGGCCGCTTTTCGTTCCCCGCGCAGCCCGGTTCAGAGCTCGACCCCAAAACTGGATTTGGTGTGCTCAAGTTCAGCGGCACGGCGCACGCCAGCGGCCATTTCGGCCTGATGAGCGTGACCATCACCGACCCTTGGATCGAAATCGGCCTCGATTGCGCGGCGCTGACTATTCCCGATCCCGACCGCGATCCCGTATCAGGAAAGCGCATCGCCTTGGCCACTCTGACTCTCAAGACGGAAGACGGATCAAACGTCTGGGTAGACATCGCCTCGACCCTGGCAGTCGAGGCGATCGGCATCTTCAATCGGCAATACGAAAGCGGCAGCGCGATGGACCCGGTCACCGTGGTCTACCCCCAGCGCTGAACTCACCACGAAACACCAGTCACATAGGAAGTAGGAATGATGGCAACTCTGGCAGAACACAGCACAGAGCGAGAGGCTCCGAACGACCCCAACGCCCGACTCACGCTCGTCGTAGCGGCCCGAACGGTCGAAGCAGACGGCGTCGTCTCGCTCACCCTCGTCGACCCCGAGAGGGGGGCCCTGCCAACGTGGACTCCGGGGTCGCACATCGATCTGCACCTCAGCGACGACTTGGTTCGGCAGTATTCGCTGTCGTCGAGTTCGGGCGACACTGAGAAGTGGCGGGTAAGCATCCTCAAGGAGAGTGAAGGACGCGGGGGTTCGCACGCCGCGCACGAGCGCATCGCCGTGGGCTCGCCGGTGACGGTCAGCATGCCGCGCAACCACTTCGTTTTGCATCCCTCAAAGAACTACGTCTTCGTCGCCGGCGGCATCGGCATCACGCCGATCGTTTCGATGATCGAAGCGGCCCAGCAGAGCGCCTCAAGCTGGAACCTCGTCTACGCGGGCCGCTCACGTTCGTCGATGGCGTTCGTCGAAGAGCTCGCCCACCACGGCGACAGAGTAAAGGTCGTGGCCGGTGACACCGATGGCCGCATGGACTTCGCCGCCTACTTCGCCGAGGTGCAGCCCGACACCCTAGTGTATGCCTGTGGCCCCGAGTCACTTCTCACCGCCCTTGAGGCCGCGATCACCCACTGGCCGGTCGATAGCCTGCACACCGAGCGCTTCGTAGGCAAAGGGGTCGACGAGTCAGCTGACGTCGACTTCGAGGTTGAATTCGCCGACAGCCACCTGAAACTGACCATTCCCGCCGGAAAGTCGATTCTCGAAATCGCCGAGGAGAATGACCTGCCGGTGATCTCGTCGTGCGGCGAGGGTACCTGCGGCACCTGCGAGACCGTCGTTCTGGCCGGGTTGCCCGACCATCGCGACTCGATTTTGACCGACAGCGAAAAGGCCGCCAACAAATCGATGTTCATCTGTGTGTCACGTTCGATCGCGGGATGCCCACTGAAGCTCGACCTATAGGGATTGGACAGACGATGGACATCTTCATATATTGTGGCCATAGCTACGCGGCCACGCGGGCACAAAAGTGAGTAAAACACCTTATGAACTATGGCGTGATCCAATGACACCCGACGCTCCGACCAGTGCGCACCCCGTCTCGCAGACGAACCTGATTCGCCTGCGCATGGCCCTCGGGCGGCTCGGCAGACTGCTACGCCAGCAGAACAACGACGGGCTACCCTACGCCCTGATCTCGCTGATCATGACCATTCACCGCCTGGAACCGGTCACAGCGAAAGAACTCGCCGAAAGCGAAGGTGTCACCCCACCCGCCGTCACGCGCTCCCTCAACCGCCTCTTCGAACTCGGCCTCATCTCACGCGAGGAGCAGGCCACGGACCGCCGCGCGCAGTCGATCCGCTTGGCAGACCTGGGCGAAGCCAAACGCATCGAACTGCTGCAGAAGCGCGAGATCTGGCTCACCGAACACATCGATCAACTCACTCCCGACGAGGTCGACAAACTCATCCAGGCTCTCCCCGCCCTCGAAAAGCTGACGACACTTCAGGTGAGTTCCCCGCCCTCCTCTGACGATTTACCGAAGACGGCATAACGACGATTACCGAAGATGGCATAACCCTCATTTGGCGTTATGTCTTCATCTCGCTGATCATGACCATTCACCGCCTCGAACCGGTCACAGCGAAAAACTCGCCGAAAGCGAAGGTGTCACCCCACCCGCCGTCACGCGCTCCCTCAATCGCCTCTTCGAACTCGGCCTCATCTCACGCGAGGAGCAGGCCACGGACCGCCGCGCGCAGTTGATCTGCTTGGCAGACTTGGGCGAAGCCAAACGCATCGAACTGCTCGAGAAGCGCGAGATTTGGCTCACCGAACACATCGATCAACTCACGCCCGACGAGGTCGACAAACTCATCCAGGCTCTCCCCGCCCTCGAAAAGCTGACGACACTTCAGGTGAGTTCCCCGCCCTCCTCTGACGATTTGCCGAGGATGGCATAACCCTCATTTAGCGTTCAGCACCAGCGGCAGCGTCAGGGGCGTCCTCAGCGATCGGCCGCCCCATTCGAACGAGTCTTCGGCCAGCGTCGCGTCGGGGAAGCGTTCCGCCATCTGGCGGAACAATGCGACGGCCTCCATGCGGGCCAGACCCGCCCCGAGGCAAGAGTGCGTTCCCATACCGAACCCGATGTGCATCCGGCTCTCTTTTCGCTGGATGTCGAGCGAATCCGGGTCAGTGAACACAGAGGGATCGCGGTTCGCCGCCGCGAGTACTCCAATGACCGTATCGCCGACCTCGATCTGCACCCCGTCGATGACCCTCGACTGCGCAGCAACGTACGGCAAGAAGTGGGCGGGTGTGACGAACCGGGTCAGCTCTTCGACTGCTTTCACGGCCAGGTCGGGTTCTGCGACGAGGGCGTCCCACTGGTCGCGGTGGGTCAGCAGGCTCAGCATGCCGATTGTCAGCAGATTGCTGGTTGTTTCGTGGCCGGCGAAGATCATCAACGCGACCATCGCCTTCGATTCGTCGTGGCTCATCAGACCCGAACGCTCGGAATCGATCAGCGCGGCGATGAGACCGGTGGTTGCCCCTGATTCCCTCTGGCGCTCGAGCAGTACCTCGATGTAATCCATCAGCCCCGCATACGCCTGGGCCCCCTCGATCGCCGACTCTTCCGAATCGGCGTTGAACTTGTTCTCTGCGATCCGCTTCGCCCACTCATGAATCTGCTCGAGATCGCCAAGCGGGATGCCCAGGAGGTCGCCAAGCACGGTGAGGGGCAGCGTGTACGCGAATCGTTTGAAGTCGACGACGCCATCGACAACAGCGAGTTCGTCGAGACCCTGCATGACGCGCGCCGTTACTTTCCCATCCATCTCAGCCTTCAGCGAGCGAATCGCGAACGGCGGCTGAACGAGCGCCTTGATGCGCGGATGATCGGGCGGGTCGAGTCGCACCAGCTGCTGGAACTCCTGGTCGAGCACGGAGTCGAATGCTTCACGCCCCTCAGGCGAGAACCGCTCGCGAGCCTCTTCGTACCGTCGCGAGTGCTTGGTCGCCGCCCTGCTGTAGAGCACGTTGTCGTCACCCAGCAGCTCACGTACATCCTTGTATCGACTCAAGACCACCGCATCGTGGAGTCGCCAGACCGGATGCTCCTCACGAAGCTGGTTCCAGGTGGGAAAGGGGTCGGCGAGCATTTCGGAGTCGCCAGCCAGGAGCAACTGGACTCGTTCGAGAAGCGGCAGACCTGATTTGGGAGTCATCCCTGACTTGAGTGTCATCGCCTGAACCTCATGCCGTCTTCGCGGGCAACGCAAACGGGTCTTGGAAGGGAACGCCGTTCGCCTCGGCTGCCTCGCGGATCCAGTCGCCGATCTCTGCGGCGATCTCGTGGGAAACGAGCTCGATCCACATACCGGGCGCTTCGTCGTTGTAGTGGAATGTCGCTCTGGCGATTCCGCCGTTCTCGTCGACGCCCGACAGCTCGCGACGGTATCCGCGGCGCTCGAGATCCGCGGCCGCACCCACCAGGTCATCGGTGAAGTAGCCGAGGTGGTGAACGCGCCGACCACCGGTGAGATTGAGGTAGGGTGTTGCGTCGATCTGCTCGAGAAGCTCGATGTAATGCGGGCCCTGCAGTGAATAAGTGAACCGCACCTCACGCCCGACGACGCCGTCAGGGCAGAGCATCGGGACCGTCGATGTGCGCGGCGGCGCCCACATCAGATCGAGTGCCGGTCCCATCGTGTCCATCGCATTCTGCAGATTGTCGACGATGATTCCGGTGTGATAGAGCTTCAGCATCGGCTTTGATGACATTGCTTCCTCCTGTGAAAAGCGCACGCTTAGTGGAGCGATAGACAAATACTACACATAGCTAACTAATACTTCCAGAGTGAGATTGCCGATCATCCGCGCACCAGCTGATTGAACGGCAGCCGGCGGTTGTCGTCCTTGTCGGCGGGCAACCCGAGAATCCGTTCGGTAATGATGTTTCGCTGACTCTCTGGGCGACCCTCGCGCGCCAACCCGACAAGCCGAGCAGCCTCGAGCCCCGGTTCGGCGCCGATCGAAACCCGCTCATTGCTGAGGGTATCGCTCACAACGCTCCATCCGCCCCCACACAACGCCGTCGAGGGGCAGTACAACGTCGTCGAGGAAGACTTCGGGGAAGTGTGAATCGCCCGTCATCTGGCGAAGCGGTCGAAGGGCCACCCCCGGAGCGGCCATGTCGACACCCCGCAAAATAGCGGACAATACGCGCGTTTCTACTCGGCGGCGCCATGGGCCAGAAGCACAGGGCCTATGCGAACGTGAACCACATGCACGCCGTGCGCCACGATCAGGGTTGGTGGGGTTCGCGAGCTTCGCGGCATCCGTCGTAGTCATCGCTGCAGCATGGGCCAGACTGCGACCAATCACCCTGCGGTGACTGGATTCGCTCGGGGCAAGGTCTCGCGCTGACCCCGAGACTCCGCAACCGCGGTGCGCCTAAGACCGCAACTCGGCGAATGCCGCATACGACGGATCGTCTGCGGTACGAGAGCTGCTCTCACCAATGGTGATGTCAGCGACCTTCTGTTCGTAGAAGAAGTCGCGGCGGTAGAAGCGACTGTCGATAGCCCAGCGACCATCGCGCTTGGAAAGCTTGTCGATGTAGCGGCCATAGACGCTGCGCACCATGTAGTCCCCGCCCTCCTGGCGAATGAGAGTGGCATTGACGTAGGTCTCACTCGCAGCAAGGTCGCCATTCACCTCAATCGTCGAGTTCGACATCTGATGATGACTCGTAATGAGGGTGCGGTTGTAAACATTCAGCCATTCGATGAGCTCGCGGCCAGGCCCCGAGAAGATACCCGGCCCGTAATCTCCAACCCCGTCATCGTGAAAGATCGAGTAACCGATCTCATTGCCCACGCGGTCCATGGCCCGAAAATAACGGAGCAGCACATTCTGAATTTCCTGCTGTGCGATCACATCGTCGAGAGTCATCACAGAATCCTTTCATCATTGTAAGGAGAGATGGTTCAGATCACACAACTACTTTACCTAGCTAACTACTGTCGGTAGAGTTATCTCCACACGCAAGTGGGACAACTGAGTTGCCTGGGTCGGCACGGGCGACAGAACGAGGAGACTACCCTAATGGGTTTGTGCGACAATTTTCCGGCTGAGGTAATAGCGATGGGCTTCCCCGGCTTGAGCGATCGCACGTCGAACGCGTATCTCGTCGAAGGCAGTCGATCGGAATATCACCTGATCGACTGCGGACCGGACACCGACGCAAATTGGGCACGGCTGGAGTCCACTCTTGCACGCCGTGGGGCGAGCGTCGCGAATGTCGGCAGCGTGACGGTCACCCACGGTCACTTCGATCACTCCGGCATGGCCACTCGGATCAGCAGAGCCTCGGGCGGGACGATCCGCGTCCACGAGGCCGATCTCACGCTCATGACACTGGGCCGGAGCTACGGCGGCAAGGACCCCGAGCGACTCTTGCGCGACTGGGGAGTCCCCTCCGACCGGCTCGCTGAGCTGATCTCTGTGAGCTCTTCGCATATCCCCCAGGGACCACCTGCTAACATAAAGCTGCTCCGCGACGGCGAGGATCTCGGAATCTCCGGTCGGACCCTCATCGTCCTCGCCACCCCCGGGCACACGCCCGGCCACGTATGCGTGATCGACCGTGAACATTCCATCGCATTTGTAGGCGACCACGTGTTGCCGGAAGAGAACCCGGGCGTCGGATTGGGAGGCATCTCGGACCGCAATCCCATGGTCGACTATCTCCGCGCTCTCGACGCTCTGGATGCTGAGAATGTGCGTCTTGGCCTGCCGGGCCACGGTTCGCCCATCAACGATCTCCCGGAGCGGACAGAAGCGATCCGCGCCCACCACTTGCGTCGAGGACGAGAGGTGGCGGCAGCATCGAAAACAACGGCCTCCGTATGGGAGATAGCACAGCGAGTGAGATGGTCTCGCGGCTGGTCGGCGCTTGGCGGCGTTCATCTGTTCTCCGCACTTCACCAGATCGCACAGCATATGGCAAGGAGCTCCGGAAACGCAGACGTCTACAACGCCACGCCAGCTTTGGACGAATTCTCGGATCTCGTCTCCCGGCGCACGCAAAATTTCTCTGATCAGCGCAAGTTTAACCGAAGTACCTCAGCAACCAGCGCGGACTGACGGTGCTGCCGACAGTGCACTCGCGCACGGAGCCGCTCCGGCTTTTCACCGCTGGGCCCAAGATCAATTGGGTTCCAGCGGCCTCCGTCGACTCGAGCACGCGCCCGTATCGCCATGCCTAGACTGCTTCACGAGCTCGCTCGAGCCGTCAATGAGGCCAGATACACACCGGTAGTCGCAATCCCCCACCCGTATGGGGCGTGACCGTCCCAACGTTCGCGACACTCTTTACCAATGAACTCGCACTCGGCTCGGGCAGCACCTCGGGCGCAAGCTCCTGAGGCTGGGCGGGGCGGAAATATTCCGTTTTTCGCAGCGCAGAGCTTCAGATTCGTCCAACGTGTTTTGCGGTGCGTCCTACCAAATCCTGGTAGCCGGCAACTAACATCGAGTCATTGGAACCGGATTTCCGAGGGAAAACCCTGTCGTCTTGCGCCAGCTCCGGCCGGACGCAAAGTCTGGCTGCTCCAATATTGGCCAACGCGGGCGCCGATATTTATGGACGTAGATGGAGTTCTGAAGTGGTCAGAAAGCAGTGCACGACTTACTCGTAGCTCGTCCCGGCGCCAGCCACGAAGCAGACAGCCAATGTCACGCGGGGAGCTTGCCAAGATGCATGGGCTATTGCAGCCGGACAGCAACCAGCCTCATCCCGCGGACGGATTAGTCAATCGATCCTCGACGCCCACTCTGCGGGCAAACACCCAAGTTTTCGCGGAAGGCCCGATCTGTGCAAGGCCGCTATCTCCGATTGCTACCAGAGTGAGCCCTGCGCCGGTACAGTCTCGACGTAGGCAGCCCTGCCGGGCGAGGGCAGAAGCCGGTCCAAGGGCAGGGACCCGATAAGTTTACCCGCAATCATTCCCAGCCCGTCTGCAGCACCCCGGTGTGACGCGAGAGAACGGCGCTCAAAGGATGCATCGTTTGCGCCGCTTTGCCCAGAGACCCGACGCCTCCCATATGCCAGCACCCCACCGCTGCACATTCTGGCGGCTCCCGCTCCTCTACAAAATGTCAGTTTTCGAAGTCGTCTGCATGGAATGTCCGAAGCCGACTGCACAACTTCGACACCCCTCAGCAGGTTCCTTTTTGGGACCCTTAGCTTCGATCCACCCGCGAGGCCGTGGCTGAGCGGCCACCGGTGCGTGGACCGCAGGCAGCGCACGACGGCGCTCCCGTCACCTGACCGACAGCACCCTGGTTTTTGTCGGCGTGTCGTTGACCGGCCGGCGATTACCAGCTTCTCTGTATCCACTGGTGTGTGCCGCGGCGGGCGTACCTCAACCGGCGGGCGTTCGTGATGCATCTGCGGCCTGGCGGCCTGTGGCAACCCCAGTTATATAACCAACTTATATAACTGTGGTATGTTGTGTTCATGCCTGCAGAAGATGCCGCCCTGATCACCCAGCTCATCAGCACCACCCACCGGGTGACCCGCATGGCCGCAACGCTCACGGGCGAGCCACGCAACTCCACGCACTACCGCACCTTGGGCCTCCTGCGCCAGTTCGGCCCCTCGCGCATTGGTGAAATAGCAGCCTACGAACGGATCACCCAGCCCGGCGCCACGAAGATTGTCACAGCACTCGAGGCGGAAGGTTTCGTCGCCCGTGAGAACGACCCCGAGGACGGCCGCGCCTCGGTGATTTCGATCACGCCCGCCGGAAACACCGCGGTAGAGGCCTGGCAGGAGCAAATCTCCGCCGTCCTCGTCCCGCGCTTCGGCAAATTCTCCGATGAAGACCGGGCCGCAATCGCACGGACCCTCATGCTTCTCGAATCCAGCCTCCAGAACTAATCCGGTCCCACTAACACCTCCCAAGAATTAAGGAAGCCCGAGTGAAATCAGCCCAGCTAGAAACACACCCCGACAAGGGATCCATCTTCCAGCAGCCCAAGGCCGTGTGGGCCCTGGCCTTCGCCTCGGTCATCGCCTTCATGGGGATCGGCCTGGTCGGCCCGATCCTCCCGTCGGTGACGAAGTCCCTGGGCGCCACCCAGACCCAGACCTCGTTCCTCTTCACGAGCTATCTGGTGATCACCGGCATCGCGATGTTCTTCACCAGCTGGGTGTCATCGCGCATCGGGGCCCGCAAGACCCTGCTCCTGGGCCTGGTCATCATCGTGGTCTCCTCCGGGCTGGCCGGCTTCGCCTCCTCCATCGAGGCGCTCATCCTTTACCGCGCCCTGTGGGGCCTGGGAAATGCCCTCTTCATTTCCACGGCTTTGGCCGCCATGATCAGCGCCGCCCGCGGCAGCACCGGCACCGCCATCATCATCTACGAGGCGGCCCTCGGCCTTGGTATCGCGGTGGGACCGCTGGTCGGCGGCCTGCTCGGCCAGATCGGCTGGCAGGCTCCATTCTTCGGCACCGCCACCTTGATCTTCATCGCCTTCATCTCAATCCTTGCCTTCATGCCCAAGCAGGAGATTCGTCCGGCCCGCGCCTCGGTCTCCGCCGCCTTCCGGGCCCTGGCGAACCCGGCGATCCTCGTTTTCGCCCTCGTGGCGTTCTGCTACAACATCGGTTTCTTCGTCCTGATGTCATACACGCCGTACGCGCTTGGCTTCACGGCCCTTGGTATCGGCATGGTCTTCACCGGCTGGGGCATCAGCGTGGCCATCACCAGCGTTGTCGGGGCACCTGTGCTCACTAGGCGCTTCCCCCGCGCCGGGTGCTCTGGATTCTCCTCATTCTGTTCGCCTCCGCCCTGGTGACCGCAGGCCTTGTGGTGCACAGCCCCACGGCCCTCGTGGTGATGGTGGTGGTCGGTGGCCTGATCATCGGCATGATCAACACCGTGCTGACCGAGTGCGTCATGGAGGCCAGCGATCTTCCGCGAGCGGTGGCTTCCTCGGCCTATTCGGGCGTGCGCTTCATCGGCGGCGCCATCGCACCGCCGATTGCCGCCTCGCTGGCCGCCACGTTCTCGCAGACCGCGCCCTTCCTCTTCGGCGCGTTCGGCGTGCTGGTTGCGGCGGTACTCGTGATCACCTTCGCCAGGCTCCTGAACAGGGCGGACCGCCGTTTCACCGAAGGCGCGGAGGTTGAAGCAGAGGCAATTACGCTCGGCGAGTAAGCTCCCGCCAGGGCGAGTGAATTGGTCCAGCGATTAAGGTCCGTCGACACCTCAAGGTGTCTGTTTGAAGACAACGCCAATATCAGTTCCGGTTGTCGGCCGTAGTGCGCAGTTTTCGTGCCACAAGAGGTCGGTAGATGCCCGCGTCAGCAACACACCTGGGTTCCTTACCGCGGGCTGGGTTGCATCCCGGAAAGCATCCCGTCCGTGCCATACGTGCGGCACGGACGGCACGGACGGCACGGACGGCCCCAGCATGCCGCCGGAATCCGTCTACTTCGTCTTGTGAACGAGGTAGATGGCGCCGGTGGTGACGTCTTCCTCAAGCGCTTCGAGCGTGCGCCCGCGGGTCTCGGGTACCTGCGTGTAGATGAACACGAGGGCAAGGATGCCGACCACGCCGAACATGAAGAAGGATCCGGTGATGCCGACGGCTGCGACGAGAGTGGGGAAATAGAGGCCCAGGAAGGCGTTAACGATCCAGAGGCAGAAGACCGAGACGCCGATCGCAAACCCGCGGATGTGAAGGGGAAAGATCTCGGACAGCATGACCCACACGGCGATGTTGGGGAAAGTCTGCACGGATCCGACGAACGCGACCACGAGGAAGAGGATAACGAAGGGACGGGCCGGGTTCCCGACGGGCAATGCAATTGAGGCGATACCGATAAGGAAATGGCAAACGGTGGTCAGAGCGAACCCTGTCAACAGGGTCCTACGGCGGTTCATGGTCTGCATAAGTCGAAGTGCGATCAGGCCGCCAATGACTGCAATGACGCCGGGAGCAATGTTGGCGACAAGCGCGGCGCTGGAGCTGAAGCCTGCCTCGACCAGCACGGACTGGCCGTAGTACATGATCGAGTTGATGCCGGTGAGCTGCTGGGCGACGCCGAGGCCGATACCGACGAGCAGGATGCGCAGCAGCCACTTGCTCCGAAGCGCACTCCAGCCCGACCACTTGATTTCCTTCTCCTCGTCGGCGAGGTGCTTGACGTCGGCAAGCTCAGCAGCCGCCCGCTCAGCAGAGCGGATCGACCTGAGGACGGCAAGGGCCTCCTGAGAGCGGCCTTGGGAGATGAGCCAACGAGGCGATTCCGGCATCCGCAGCATGCCGAAGAACAGCGCGAGAGCAGGCAGAGCTGCGACGGCGAGCATGATGCGCCAGACGCCGCCGAACTCGCTCCAGACATTGCCGATGATCGCGTTCAAGACGAATGCGGCCAGCTGGCCGATGACGATCATAAGTTCGTTGCGGCCCGCGAGCGAGCCGCGGATCTCGTAGGGAGCAAGCTCGGCGAGGAACACGGGAACAACGGTGGACGCGCCGCCAACGGCAAGGCCGAGGATAATACGGCCGAGGACCATTACCTCGAAGTTCGGTGAGAAAACGCACGATAGAGTTCCGACGAGGAACATGAGGGCAAGAAGGATTATGGTCTTTCGGCGCCCCCAGACGTCGGATAGCCGGCCGCCCCCGATTGCACCGACGGCAGCACCGAACAGGAGTGAACTGGTCACTATCCCCTCGGTGAGAGGGGTAAGGCCGAGTTCCGTGGTCATCGGCCGGAGTGCACCGTTGATGACACCGGTGTCGTAGCCGAAGAGCAGGCCGCCGAACGTCGCAGTGAGGGCCACCAGACCCAAGCGCTTGCGGTGTGGCCCGTCGGTCAGGGGCGGGAGCGGTGCCGGATTGGGTGCTCCGCGGTGAGCTTGGACAGTTGCCATGAAGACTCCTTTGTCGGGTGGGGCAGGTGATGCTCGCAGTGTCGAAAACAATGCGCAAATTCAGGAATGAAGGCGGGATTCGCTGATCGCTGGATAAAGGTCGACTGGTCCGAGGGGCGATTACCGTCCCTCCCCGGTCCGGTGGTCAGCGGTAAAGGTCAGGTTTAGCTTGCAGTTTCACGGTGACCTTTTCGCCCGACTTCTGGGCTTCGACGCCGGCTTCGCAGCAAACAGCGGTGGCGTAGCCATCCCAGGCGGTGGGGCCGCCGATTTCGCCGCGGCGGGCGGCGTCAACCCAGGCCTGGACCTCGACGTCGTACGCGGCACCGAAGCGCTCCTCGAAACCAGGGGTGACCTTGCCGCCCCAGCGGCCGGCGCTGCGGACGTAAGGACCGCCGTCGCCACCGATGCTCACGATGCCGTCCTCGAAGGACGCCTGGGTGGCGACTTCGTAGCCGAACTTGGCGTTCACGTAGATTTCGACGTCGGCCAGGACACCGGACTCGGTCTCGATCAGGACGTGCTGGGGATCGTGCTGGCTGTTCGGGGCGTTGCGCGTCGCCTTGCCCAGACGGACCTGCACGGAGGTGATTTCCTCGCCGGTGAAGAAACGGATGGCATCGAACTCGTGGACCACGGAGTCGTTGATGAGCATCTCGTTCGTGAAACCCTGGGGCGTGTCCGGGTTGCGGTGACATTTGACGCCGCGCTAGAACAGGCTGAACAGCTATCTACCGCCGCATCGACCGTCGGGACAGCTACCCAACCGATACTTCTGTTTTACGGGTTGTCGCAGCTGGGAAGGGCGATCGCCGCGGTGTCGCCCAAAATCGGGAATGACGAGTACCGACTGAGCGGACACGGAATAAAGGACGGGGATCTGCAGGGGGTGGCCTCGCAGGGCCTGGCTTCGCTCATGGTCCATGGGGAGCCTACGGGCGCGTTTCCCGTTGTGGCTCAAGCGCTTGAGTCCTCTCCTATGAGCGAGCCGGTTCCTCTCGGCACCATCTGGGGTCTACTTCCCGAGGCTGAGAAATTCCGTTTATCTGGCGGTGGCGGTCTGCAGCGTCTCATACTCGTTCCGGAGGATTCATACATTGTGGGGCCCCGGCGCCGGCCCGTGACAGACTTTACCCCCTCCCCGTCGACTTGCAGGTGAGCGCCAACGATCCTTCCGCGACCCGCGGCGTGGTCGAAGGCGAAGGCATCGAGAAAGAAAGAGAACTTCTCCGAGAGCACCTGGCCGATTACCCTCTCTAGCTGGATGGAGTCTGATAAATCCGGTCCAACCCATCCCGTACCAACATGGGTTCAACGGTTCGGAAAGGTGGCTGGACGTCCCACTCCAATTCCCCAAACCCGACACCGTGGCCGAAACAGTTACCTTGGCCGAGCGGGCTTCGGAATATCACGGGGTTCGCTATCTCTACCCCAAACTCGACGACACCGGTCTGCCCGCTCACCCGTTTCTGTTGTGGTGGGCCGTCTTGTTCAGCTCTCCCGTCTGGCCAGGTACGAGCCGAATGGATGGATGCAGCTCACATCTGTTTCGAGAGACGCCAGTGCTGTACCCGTCGAATACATTCTCGGCGAAGCAATCAAGGCGGTGCCGGAACTCGCACTTCACGCCATCACCCGCTCTGTCCGCGAGAAGATGACGTCTAACCATGGGTAGTCCGGTGCTGACTACGCTGGCAAACTACCCCACTTGCGGACAAGGGACATGCGCTCTTTCTGCGAAACACGATTCCGATAAGGCTGTGAGCCCGATGGCCATGGCTTGGCTCGCCCAGGCGCTCGGCGATAGCTACCTCAACGAATGGGGCTTTCAATACGCCGATCTATTTCGCAGACCTCCGCCTGGGACCCCCAAGCCATCCCAGCTCCCGAAAATCTGTACCCCTCGTTCTAGAATTGTCCTTGTGCGGAACACCGCCCAAGATCGCCGAGGAAAGGACCATCCAGATGGCCGACGAAGAGACCCGCCCTGCCCCGACTTTCGGACTCATCGAAAAGGGCTTCCTCACCGTCTCCTCCCATACGGAGATAGCGTCAAACCAGTCAGTCGCGGATATTATCGCCACCCTGACCAGCACCGCAGACACGAGCACCTCGGCGGGCTCTGACAACGACTAGTGCCAACTTCGGCATTCGGCGTCCTCGTATTCATCCTGGCCGTCGCACCCGGATTCTACTACGAACTGGTCCGCGGCCGGCGATACACTCGGACTAAAGAATCAGCCTTCTACGAGGCCAGCCGGGCAGTTGTCGCCTCCGTTGTTCTTGGTGTCTTCGCAGGAGCGCTGGCGTTCTTGTTTTGGCTCTATATCCTGAGCCCGGAAGACCCTCCCGACGTCACCGCCCTACTTAAACGCGACCCCCAGTACCTAGGCGCCCACACTCGACAACTAGTCGGCGGTCTGGCCGTCTACCTAGTGGCAAGCTTCCTATTTGCCCGCCTCTGGATGAAACTCCACGGGCTATACGACCGGGCCAAGGCAAAGTTCCCTTGGCTTTCCCAAGGGGTCACATCCTCTCACTCCCTTTGGACCGAAGTCCTCCAATCACGCGCGCCGAAAGGCCACATTTCGGTGGCAAGGGTCCGAATGAAGTCGGGTGAGATCTGGGTCGGCCCCGTCTTAGGTTTCAGTACTGAGCACGAGTTGGCTGATCGGGAACTGGTCCTCCACCAACCGATCCATTTCGCCAGCTCAAAGACCCCTACCGCTCTCTCCCCAACACCGTTTAGCTCCATCATTCTTAAGGGTCCCGAAATCGAGATGATCGCCGTCGTAGGTTGCGCGCTAGACGAAAAGCTTCCCAAAAGCCATCGGCGAAAACGCGGCAGAGCCAACCTACAGACTCCAGCTGCGGCGGCAAACGAAGCCTCCAATACTGCGGCCAACACACCTTGACTCATGCCAATCCCGTTAACCGCTGCCGCGACCGTCGGATGAATAACAACCTTGAACATATTCAAGGGCTCCGAGCTTGCTGATAGTCGCGAGCCCTAACCCGGGGTTTTCGTGGCCAGCTGGCGCGAGTGGCGCGTTAAAGCAGTGAAAGGGTGCTCTGAGCTGGGAAAATAGTGGTATTCGACGCCATATTTTCCTGATCGTGAGGAGCACCCTTTCGATGCATCATTTTACCCGGCTTTTCCCTGCTGCAGCGGTTGGCTTCACCGGCCAGTCACTGGTGTCCCACGCCGGAACGAAGATTCTGACGGAATTGATCGACGCGCTGGGTTTCCGCGGACTCTGCGAGGACCGGCTTGGCCAGTTCGCTCCTTCCGGCGCCCGACACCGGCCCGGCCGGCTCATCGCTTCCCTGGCCCTGATGCTCGCTGGCGGCGGCGAGCACGTCAGCGACCTGGACATGCTGCGTTCCTCGCCCGGGATCTTCGGGCCGGTGCCCTCGAACGCGACCGTGTCCCGGTTTTTCGAACGCACCGTCGCCAACCCCGAACTGTTCAGCTACGGCTTCGAGACCCTGACCCGGGAACTGCGGTCCAGGGCCTGGGACGCTGCAGGGAACTTCGAACCCGGCGGCCAGGCAACCGCCGCCGATCCCTTGATCGTTGACTTGGATGCCACGTTGGTGACCTCGCACAGTGACAAGGAACTGGCCGCGGGCACGTACAAAGGCGGGTACGGTTTCTCCCCGTTCATCGCCAGCATCGATTACGGCACGGGCAACGGCACCGGGGAAATCCTCGCCTGCGTGTTGCGGCCCGGCAGCGCGGGGGCGAACAGCGCCGATGACCATATCCGTGTCTTCGAGACCGCCACGGCCCAGTTGCCCGAGAGCTTCTTCCCCGATGGGAAGCTGGACGGGCAGAGGATCCTGGTCCGCACCGACAGTGCCGGCGCCTCGCGGAAGTTCCTCTGGCACCTGCACTCCTTGGGCGTGCAGTTCTCCGTCTCGTATCCGGTCCCGGCAGCCAAAGCCCACATGATCGACTGGATCAACGACAAACAGTACTGGCAACCGGCCCTGGACCAGCACGGGACCGACCGCACGAACGCGTGGGTCATCAACGCCACCGAAGTGATCCCGCTGAAGGACTACCCGCCGGGCACGAACATCTACCTGCGGGCCGAGCCGCTGCACCCCGGCGCGGCCCCGACCCTGCTGGATCTGGACGGGCACCGCATCACCGCGTTCCTGACGAACGCACCGCGCTGGCACGGACCGTTCCTGGATGCCCGGCACCGGGCCCGGGGCCGGTGCGAGAACCGGATCAAGACCCTGAAGAACACCGGCCTGGGCAAGCTGCCGTTCTACGATTTCGCCGCGAACCAGGCCTGGGCCAACATCGCCGCCCTGGCATTGAACCTCACCTCCTGGCTGCAGCTCACCGCCCTCCCGGAAGGCCACCACGCCAGGTCCTGGGACATCAAACGCTGGCGCTACCGGCTCTTCGCGACCGCCGGGAAAATCATCACCCGCGCCCGCCGGAGGACCTTGCTCCTGCCAGACAGGGCACCGGAGAAACAGCTCATCACCGTCCTGCTGGACCGGATCAAAGACCTCCCAGCGCGACTGAAAAGCGCCCCGGCAAAGCCTACGTAGCCAGGTCCAAGGTTCCAACCGCCACGACACAGAACAAACACCCAACGGAGAAGTGGAAATCCGCGCCGATCCCGGCGGCACCAGGGCCACTCCAGCCCCGCCAAAATCCAGATCACAGCCGATCAGCGATCAACGCCGCCCCCGGCCGGCCCACCAGCGGCAGATGAAAAATCTGGGCTAATTCCCAAATGCAGACAATTGGATCCACCTTGTGCCAATCAATCAAAAATCTGGTCGACGCATCCAGTGAAATTCATGATTCTCGGGCTTTGGTCGTTCCAAGTTGCTCGACTACAGTCACCCAAGTCTCTTGCGAAACCCATTCCCCTCCCGGTCAAAGGCCCGAAGCGCCGCCGAGCGGAGTTGGTCATCGTGCCAAAATAGAGCCATGTCCTCTCGCCTCTTCGACCTCAGTTCCAAATGGCACCTCCCCGCCACCCCTGAAGCCGTGTGGGCCATCATCGCAGACATCGACATGAGCTGGCCCAAGTGGTGGCCGCACTGCAGCTTCGCGGCACCGCTAGTCCGAACCGAGGCCAAGAGCAACTCTCAGGAGGACATCCTCAAAGCAACTACCGCCTACCTCAACTTCAAGGCATCCCTGGGTTACACCCTCACCATCAGCATCCACCCAACTGAGGTCACCGCCCCAAAGGAAATTGAGTTCGACGCCGGCGGCCATCTCGAGGGCACCGGCAAGGTCACCCTTATCCCGGAAGCAAACGACAAAGCCACGCGTTTGGACATCGAATGGCGGGTGCGCCCCACCCACCGTTGGATGCAGCTACTCACGCCGATCGCGGCCCCGGCCTTCACAGCAGCCCACACCCTCATGATGCGCCAGGGCGAAAAGGGCCTGCTCCGGGCCTTGGGCGAAGGTGCCCCAAAAAAGACAAAGTAGACCCGTCTACACGTTAACTAGCCACGCGATAGCAACGGTTCTACCATGGAATAGGTCCGCTTAGCTGGGGAGCTGGAGCCCAGCTTCGAACGCGGACTTCGGACACGGCGAACGGGGGCACTGTGAACATCAACACCACCCTCGCCGCGAGCCTCCACCGCCAGCAAACCGCCTCCCCCAGCGACTGGGAGACCACATTCCGCCAGGTGGCGCTCTTCGATCTCGCTGCGGACATGGAACTCGGGTTCTTCCTCGCGTACTACCGCAACTTCGCCATCCCAAGCATCGCAGCGACCCTCCATACCAATGCCGAGATCCAGCAGCGCCCCATGAAGCGCTCGTACGACACGGCCATCGTCATCTACGAGCTCATCGCCAGCGGCCTGGACAGCGACCGCGGCCGCACCATGGCCGAGTTGCTCAACCGTGTGCACCGCAACGTACCCGGAAGCAAGGACGACTTCCTCTACGTCCTCCTCACACTGCTGGTCGTACCGATCCGCTGGATCCAAAAACATGCCTGGCGTCAAGCCACAACAGCTGAGCTCGCGGCCGCCTCACACTTCTTCACGGAACTGGGCACCCGCATGAATATCACCGACATGCCGGCCACCTACGCGGAAGCCGAGGAATTCTTCGACCACTACGAGGCCACCCATATCGCTCCGTCGGCCGAAGGCCAACTCCTCATGGACAGCACAGTCCGGGTTTTCCAGAGCCGGCTACCAGCTCCCCTGCGCCCCCTGGCGAAACCGCTCATAAGCACAATGCTCGACGACGACCGCCTCACCGACGCGCTCGGCCTCCCCCGAGCGGGCCGGATCTCCCGAACAGCCCTCAAAACCGGACTCGCCGCACGCAACGCGATCCACCGCAGCCGTCCGCTGAAAACCAAACCACATTTCACCCCCGGTCACGCCGGCTCGAGCCTGTACCCCAGCGGGTACACACTGGACCAGATCGGCCCGGTCAACGTTCCGTCCTCACGTGTCCCGTCCGGCAATGAACTACCGTGAAGCCCGCAAAATAGCGAGGAAGGCAGAACACGCGTTCAGCTTGCCCAACGACGCCACGCTGCAGCTCATCCACGAGAAACTTGAGCAAAAACGCGGCAGGACCATCACGGTGGAAGAGCTTCCCGAATTAGCCGGTGAAGAACTCTGCGGGATCTGGCTTATCTGCGAGGACCAGGACATCGTCCTCCACGCACCGACTAGGTCCGACTGGCACCGGCAACAGATCATCCTCCACGAATTCAGCCACATGATCCTCGACCACGATCTTGATGGCCAAAGCAGCGAATTGGCCAAAAGCCTCCTCCCCGACCTCGACCCCGAACGGGTGCTGCGCGCCCTCGCCCGTAGCAGCTACACCGACAACGCAGAACTCACCGCTGAAGCCCTCGCCGATCAGCTGGCAACACGCATCATCAACAGCGACGCCGGTACGCCGCCGGAGCCGTTGGCGTTCCGCAAAGTGTTCGGCTGATGGAGTACGTCCCGGCAGCCACCCTCTGGGTATTGACGATCCTCCGGCTGCCGGCAGCGCTCGATCCACACCGCGGCAGCGTCTTCCGTGCGACCATCCTCGCTGCAGTCGCCTGCACCCTGTACATCCCGGCGGTCTACTACGGCGTGGATCCGTTGCTCGGCGGCCGGAACCACGTCGGTCTGGTGACTCTTTTGTCTCTGCTCCTGGGATTCTGGCAATTCCGGACGGCCATCCTACTGGCGGCGGTTGAAGACAGTGAAGTACGACGTCGGCAACTCGCCTTCGGTCGGTGGGCTGCGGTCATCTCGTGCTCGGCAGTGACGGCAGGATTTCTCACGAGCCGCGCCGACGCCACTGATCCCAACTTGCCTCTGACCTACGGCGACCAACCAGGGATGGCGGTGTTCCTCTGGAGCGGGTCCGCGTTCATCATGTGGATTTGTCTCGATATCGCACGGGTGTGCCATGACAATGTCCCCAGCATGCGGGCGCGTGCATTCCGATCTGCCTTCGTCCTCATCGCCATCGGATGCGTCCTCTTTGCTTTGGTCCTCGTCGACCGTCTGGTCTATGGAGTCCTAACGAAGATCGACGGCGCTGCCAGCCCTTCTGCGGCCGTCCTGACCGTCCTCTATTGGGTGGGCGAAACGTTTGCAGTTCTCCTGGTGGGCCTCGGGCTGCTTCTCCCCCGGCTCGAAGGCCAGCTAAAACACGGCAGATTCCTACTCCATGTCCGGCTCTTGCTATTGGAAATCGGGCCGATCTGGAACCGTGTGGCTTTCACCCACCACGACTTGATCCTCGAGAAGCGACGGGCCAGCGCGCTCATCGTCCTCAGCCGGCACGCCGAAACACAGCTCCATCGCCGACTGGTCGAAATCCGCGACTGTGAAATGGCCAGCCCCACGATAGACGGGCGCCTCGACGCACACGACCGCTCCGTCGTCGAACGCGCCGAACTCGCCCTCGAGAGACGCTCCGGCGCACGGCTCACACCATAGATTCCGTTCGTACGTCACGAGGCTCGAGCGTCATGCCGCGCTGCCCCGACGCAGCTATGAATAGCCAGAAGATTCTTCGCTGTTTGTCATTCTGATGCTCGATCATTGCTGGGCGGGACCTCCGCGCAACCAGGGCGCCACGCGCCGCTCCCAATCCAAAACTTCGCTCGGCGCTCCGCTTATTTCCTCGCGAACTTTTGGATCGTTCCCGGTTCCCCAAGTTGCACTCCGGCCCCTCATGCCCAGCGGTGAATCCTCTACCAGAACGACGCCGAAAGCTAACGCCCACGGCTGACGCTGCCGCCTCTGAAGGAGAAGGATCATGGAAACGCTCACCATCAAAACCCCTGCCGATGTCCTCAGCTTCATCGGCCACACCCTCGGCTTCTGGCCGCAGGAAAGCCTCGTTTGCATCACCCTGGACACCAACCACATCGGCGTGACCCTCCGGGTGGACCTCCCCAAGCACGACGGCGGCGAACTCGCCTACGCGCGAACCGTCGCCGGCTACCTCGCCAACGACACGAACGCCACCAGTGCTTTGTTTGCCGTCTACACCTCGGCCGCGCCAACAGCCGGCCAGGACAAACCATATGCATCAGTCATCGCCGCCCTGACCGGCGCGCTGGCGGAGCGACACATCACCATCCGCGACGGCCTCCTCGTCGGAGACCAGAAAGTTTCACCGTACGACGACGAGCCAAGCCTTGATCGTGCCCTACCCCTGTCGATGGTCGACTCCAGCGAGATCAACGCCGAGCTTGTCTACCGCGGAAGTGCGGTCGCACGAACCGGTCGGATCGTTTTGCCGGCATCGAACAAAAGGACAACAGCGTTTGATGCCGTTGAAGGCCACATTGAATCGATCGGAAGGTGCCACGACCACAGCGCAATCGAGAAGGCACGCACTCTCTGGGCAGGCATCCTCGGGGCCAAAACCTACCCGAGCGACGACCAAACCATCGCCCTGATCGCTAACTTCCAGTTCGCCGCAATCCGCGACCAACTCATCGCCGACATCCCAGGCGTAGACGGCCCCATGGAACAAATCCTTCTGGCTCAGACTCCTGGCAAGCCGCAGTGGGACCGCGTCGAATGGGCACAGCAAATACTGCTTCACGCCTACACCCACAGCAGTACCAAACACTCAGCACCTCTGCTCACCGCCATCGGCTACATCAACTGGTGGGAAGGCCGGGGAAGCAAAGCCCACCAATTCATGCAACTCGCCCTGGAAGCAGACCCCAGCTACCGCTTGGCAAAGCTCAGCGACCAACTCCTCAGCTACGGAATGCTCGCCGGCTGGAATATGGACAAGAACACGGCCTACCGGACTCGGGGGCTGGGAACGTCGGATTGACGAAAGGTCCATTACCGGGCCAGTTGACCAGGACGAGTTTCGTTTAATGCAAGAACTCGTGTCCGTTGTGGATTGCCACTCTAGTTGGCGAAGTGCCGGATGATTCTGCGGACCTTATCAGCTATCTGGCAACTCATCCTTGGATTGTCGGTCACATCTGGCACCGGCGGCTCTCTGTTGATCTCAACGAGCATCTGAACTTCGACACCGTCGCTAGGACAGTTCCCCAATCGACGCGCCTGGGCGACCTGTTGACTTGGCAGAACGAGGGATACGTCGTCATCGCCGTCCGGCCACACGGGCCGATGCTGCGCCGCCTTGCCGATACCGACACCGTATGGGTGGACGTGCCCTCCCTTACCCACGAAATCACTGTGGCTGACCGACCTGAGCCCGGTGACCAAGACCGATTTGGAAACCGCCTGCTGGTGGGTCGGACTCCGATGCATCGGGCGCAGTCCCCCGCCCCGGCTACGGTTCTGGCGCCTCCAAACAAAGCCGCGAAGCCCTCAAGGTCAGCGAGCTATCTGTCGCCGGCTATAAGGCATCCGTGCGTAGCGTTCAGCGGAAACAGCAGCAATATGCGAGGCACGGTGTCGACGGACTCACCGACCGCCGGATCCACACGCGGACTGATGATGGCCACGTCCACTCAAACAAGGGGCACCTGTAGAGCGTTCGGCCGGGCCGATAATGGACCTCAGCGCCGGCCAGGAGGCCGGGACGCCGCGTTAGCCATCTGCCGCGGCGACGCACCCCTGCCGGGCGTCCCGGCCTGACCCGGCGACAAGGTACGCATCGGCAGGACCCGAACCTCTCACGACAGAACTGTCTGCCGAACCTCCCGCGAACCTTGCATCCTCGGCAGTAGCTGGAACTTCCACACCTTCAAATGTGGCTCCAGGCCCTGATCGAGGGCCAGAACGACCCGGCAGCGCTGGCCGATCTCGCGAAACGGAGCACGCGACGGAAGATCCCCGCGCTGACGGAGGCGCTGACCGGCCGCTTCAACGCCCACCACGCATTCATGGCCCGGCTGTTCCTGAACCGGATCGACGCCCCCAGCAAGGACATCGCCACCCTCGACGCGCGGATCGATGAGCTCATGCAGCCTTTTAGCGCCGCCCGGGAACTGCTGGCGACAATCCCGGGCATCATCAGCCGAACCGCCGAGGTCATCATCGCCGAAACCGGGGCGGACATGTCCGTTTCCCCGCTGCTGCGCACCTGGCATCCTGGGCCGGCACCGCGCCGGGGGCCAACGAATCCGCCGGGCGGGTCAAATCGACCAAGACCAGGCCCGGGAACCGCTACCTGAAACGGGCCCTGGGCACCGCCGCAATGACCGCGGCCCGATCACAGACCACCTATCTCGGCGCGAAATACAGGCGCATCAAGTCCCGGCGCGGGCCAATGAAAGCACTCGTCGCCGTCGAGCATTCCATCCTCATCGCCATCTGGCACATGCTCAACACCGGCGAATGCTACGCCGATCCGGGCCCGGACTATTACACCCGACGCCAGCCCCTACGCAGCAAGGAAAGAGCCATCCAACAACTCGAAAGTCTCGGCTACCAGTTCACCCTCGAACCGCTCCAGCACACCGCATAACCCGCACACTGACGTCCAACCCCGGGCCACAGCCGCGACCACACAATTTTCGCGTCAGCTGACGGGGCTCAATTCGCTCGACAGGGCAGTGAATGCTTCGTGCCACTTGGCGACTGGTCGGCCGACCTCGTTGGCGACGTCAATGACCTGCTGCACCATCTCTGCGTTTGTCGTGCCGACTACGCGGAGCGGGTCTTCCTGGCCGGTGCGGATGTTGCCACCCTTTTCGATGGCGTACTTCAGCAGGTCGCTCTTCAGTATTTCTCCGCCCATTAAAGAGACGAACCAGGGGATGTTTGCTCCATCGATAAGGTCGAGGTAAAGGTCCAGGGCCTCTTTGGTGGGCGGCAGTCCGAAGGTTGATCCGGACCCCTTGGCGCCCCAGGCGGGCCCTCCCGCAAAGTAGAACTTCGCCACGGTACCAGGGGTGAATTTGCCGGCGGCTCCCAGCGAGCGTACCCAGGTCAGGAATCCTGGGTTGAAGATGCCGAGAGAGACCGGGACGCCGAACTTATGGGATAGTTCGACCATCTTGGTGGCTTGGCTGAATGTGGTTCCGCTGACGATGGACCCCGTCATTAGCCCTTCCTTATCGGCCCTGCCGTGTTCGGTGGTGCCTGGGTCGAAGGCAAACATGGTCATCTGTCCCGACTCGTGAAGCGGGCGCAGGTGGCGCATCTGTTCCTCGACTTTGTGTCCAGGCATGTACGCGGGGTAGAGCAGGGCGCCGGGGTGCTCGGAGAGGACGCGTCGGTTGATATCGATAACCTGGGCAATCGCGTCGTCCAGGCCGAGGCTGAAGTCGTGATGGATGTGGACGATCCCGGCTCCGGCTGCCAAGCAGTTCTTGGCCTCGGTTACGATGCCCGCGGTGGTCTGTTCTTCGCCGCCGGTGTTGGCGACGACGCCTGACATTGCCGTTTCGATGACGAGCGGGCGCTCGAGTTGCACGTTCTTGGACATGACTCATTCCTTACTTGTTATTCCGGGTGGACCGACGTTGGCCCATTATCGGGGTTGTTCTTATGGACAGGTTTGAGAGGTGGCGCCAGGTCCTGGTCGGCTGAGTCATCCAGCCCGAGCAGCTTGAGCCTCAGGCGTTAGCCAGCGCCCGCAGCGGGGGAGCGACCGTGCCCTCCGGGATGGGGCACAAGTATGGGGTACGGGCCGTACGTTCGGTGAACTCGTTTTGAGCCTGGGCCAATGCTTCGGGTGAGAGGAACAGCGTCAAAGCGGTTCCTGCCATAATCTTTGCCGCATGGATGAGGCCCTTGTGGGCGGCGGGGAGTTTGCCCTGCGCCACCGTTTGCCACGCATGGAACGGGGTGCCCACGGCACAGGTCGCGGAGTACATCTGCACAGTGGGGGCGATCCAGCTCACATCACCGACATCCGTGGAGGCAGTGACGATCCGTCGCGGGGAAGTGAACGACGGTGCAGGGAGCCCATCGTGCAGCGACTTCCCGGAGAGGGGGTCCATGCCGACAGCTTCCTTCTGAACCTGAATCTCGCGGGGTTCAAGGCTGGAGGCAATCACGGCGCCTCTCCTCTGATCCTCTGCGTCGAAGGGCACCGGGCCCACTTCTCGGACTACGTCGTACTGGAGCAGCTCCAGGGCGTCATTGTGCAGGATCTCCGAGCAGGCTCCGTCGAACTCTACGGTGAGCTCTGTGTCAGTCATCAAGGCTGCTCCTTGGGCGATTCGAAGTACACGTGCGTAGAGGTCGCGCATCTGTTCACCTTCCGGGGCGCGAACGATGTAGTAAACCGAGGCGTTGGCCTGGACCACGTTGGGGGAATGCCCGCCGCTGTCGGTGATGGCGTAGTGGATCCGCGCTGCATCCGGCATATGCTCGCGAAGGAAGTTCACGCCCACGTTCAGCAGTTCCACAGCATCGAGAGCGCTGCGTCCCAAGTGTGGCGAGACGCCGGCGTGGGCCGCGAGTCCCTTGAAGTGGAAGTACGCCTGGGTGTACGCGAGCGTCGAGTGCTGCCGGAACTTGGTGGCTGTGCCGGGGTGCCAGGAGATGGCCGCGTCGATTCCCTCGAAGGCTCCGCCCGCGACCATGTAGGTCTTGCCGGCAGCCGCTTCCTCGGCAGGGCAGCCGTAGAAGCGGACCCGGCCCGGCAGATTGTTCTCCTTCAGGTAGTTCGCAGTGGCGACTGCGGCCAGAAGGGAACCGGCGCCGAGGAGGTTGTGCCCGCAGCCCTGACCGTTCCCTGTTTGGTTTGCGTCGTCGGGTTCCGGAACCGCCGAACCCGAGGATTGGCTCAGGCCAGCGAGGGCATCATATTCCCCGAGGAACGCAATCACCGGGCCTCCCGTGCCCGCCTCAGCGGTGAACGCCGTGGGGATGCCTCCCACACCCCGCGTGATTTCCAGGCCGTGCTGCTGGGCAAGGGCCGTTAGCTTGTCCACGGACTTGTATTCCTCCCAGCGGAGCTCGGGCTCGTCCCAGATGGAATCGGAGGCCGCGATGAACTCGGGTGATAGCTCCTCCACTTGCCTGATGATGTCGCCGATGTGGGTCATATTGTTCCAATCTGTGAGATCGTTACCGCTGCTGGCCAGCCGGAGCTAGTGGCTGCTCTTCATCAATTCAGTGCTGTCGGATCTCTGGGGCTTGTTTCTGTAGATGACCATGGTGACGGCGACGGTTAGGACAACGCCGAAGAGCGGCACGTAGGGGGAGAACAATGGAAAGTGGTCCAGCAGCCCGAAGACAACGAGGCAGCCAACTGCCGCGCCGGCAATGAGTATGGGGTAGTTCTTCAGGTTTGTGAGCACTGCCTGGACTATGAATGCGCCCAGGATGGCCGGCACGACGAACGTGCTGACGGTGGAGAGCAAGGCGGGCGGCAAAACGCTGACGAGCAAGGTGCCGAAGATCCCCACAACTACGATGAGTGAGATCACGTGGACGATCGCCGCCGCGCAGATGGCGATCACTGCCGTCAACTGGGCCTTGGGCGTACCGGTCTTGGCGCCGATCCGGTTCTGGGCTGTTAGGACGGCTGGCAGCAGTTTGGTCGAGACGTTGCCGATCAGGAACGCCTGATACATGGAGGCGGGTCCGAGGATGGGGAAATAGGAGACAGGCTCCACGACCCACAGCACGCCCACCGCGATGGCGAGTGCGACGAATGCTACGAGTACCTGCTCGATTCGAACCTCAAATCCCCCGAAGATGGCGAGGAGCACCGGTCCGACAAACATGGACGCCATACCGGCGACCAAGGTGACGGGTCCCCAAAAGGACGTGGTTCGGTTGAATGCGGCCAGCGGTACCGCGATTGGGGGCGCCTCAGAGGCATCGATCTTCATAATTTTCGTTCCGTTCAGCGGTGGGTCGGTCAGCGGGTGAAGTACGCGGCAGCGATGGCCGCAATAATGGCCAGTCCGAGCGCCCATTCCAGGAACGCCGGTTTGTTGAACCTGCGGGCGACAAAGGTGCAGAGACCCATGACCCCGGCGGAAACAAGGAACACCATCAGGCTGGGACCTGAATGTGCAACTTCCTTGATACTCATGGTGAAGAAGACACCCACCAGGGCAGCAGTCGGAAGGAGCGCAGCCAAGGCCGAGGACTTGCGTTTCTTGGCGGATGTTGCCGTCCCGAGCCCCCGCTTCATGATTGGCGTGATGATGAGCGCAGTGAGCATCCAGCCGCAGGCACCGAGCGAAAGGACAATCAGAACCGTCACCAGAACCTCGGGGGTAAAGGTCTGGCCGCCCAGCTTGGCTCCCATCGTTTCTGCGCTGATCTTGGCGCCCACGGCGTCGAAGGCAGCGGAACCCACGAGACCGAAGCGCGCCATGGTGCTTGGAGCGCCGAAGATCGCCAGGAGGGCCATTGCCACGAGGCAGACCGCCAGCGAGGGACCTACAGCAGCCAAGCCTCCGGTGCGGAATGCTGTCCGGAAGTCTGTTGAGGTCATTTCGGCTTCGGGTGCGGCCCGGCGGGCGGCTTTGAGGTAGATGACGCATTGAGCGATGATGACGGCGAAGACCGCTGCCGCGCCGATCCACAGCACCGGCATCACGGCGACCTGTGAGGTCGTAGGAGCTTCATTCATAGTGGGACCTGTTCCAGAGTGGATTTCACAGCGGGAGATTCTCTCCCGATGACCGCGACGACGAGTGCGATGCCCAAGAGACTAGGGAAAGGGGATATCCGATGTGTAAAATTGCAGCAATTGTGGAAAAGAAGCACCAGGGATGAATGAATCTATGCTCGATGATCTAGATCACAGAATAATTAGTGCCCTCCAGATTGACCCCCGTATACCTTGGTCATCACTTGTGCCCGTGCTGGGTGTTGACGCCGTCACGCTCGGCCGCCGCTGGCGGAAGATGACGGAGGAGGGGGTGGTCTGGACGACGGGGCTCCCGGTGAACTTGCATCAGAGAATCGGCGCTATCCTCATCGTCAAGTGCAACCCGAGACATGTCACTGGCGTGGTGAGCGCCTTTTCGCGTATGCCGCAGGCGATGACCATTGATATAGGCATGGGAAATCTGGAGTTGGTGGTTACTGTCGTTGAACGGAGCGAGGAGCGTCTGGCAGGCTTCCTGTTCGATGTGGCACGGACTACTCGGCATGTTCGTTCGGTTCAAACTCATCTGTTGACCAATCCATGGAAGCACGGAGAGCAGTGGCGGCTCGGAGCGCTGACCCCTGAAGAGGTTAAGTCCATCCCCCCGGCGAAAACGGCCAGAAAGCGGGCCGCAAAATCGATCTCGCCCGAGCTGGAGAATGCCGTCTACCAGGCGCTTGGGCCCGACGCCCGGACACCGGCCACCCGGGTGGCTGAATTGGGGGGCGTCTCGGTCCAGCGCGCCCAGGACGCGATTGATGTCATGCGCAACCGCGGCCAGATCCAACTCCGCACGGATCTGGACAGGGCGTTTTCCGGCTGGCCGGTCCACCTCTGGTACTTCATGGACGTCCCGCCGGCAATGCTGGAAAAAGTGGGCACGGCTGTGTCAACCATGCAGGAGGTCCGTTTCGTCTCCTCCGTGGCAGGAAGCTACAACCTCATCTTCTCCGCCTGGATGCGACGGTTGGCTCAGGCACATACCTTCGAGCGCCTCCTGGATCAAAAGTTTCAAAACGTAGCGGTTGGCAGGCGGTCAATCATCCTCAAGACACCCAAACACTTGGGTCACCTATTCGACGACAACGGCCGGTGTACCGACACGTTTGTGCCGATGCCAACCTCAAAGATCGCCGACTTGGCTCCGTAGATACACTCCATCCGGCCTGGATTAATGGGACCTGCGCACGCAAGGCACCCCGCCAGGGGTTCGCCCGGGCTGGGTGCACTGTTGAGAGGGCAGGGTCAGGCCGCCGCGTCCTCGAGCGAGTTGGGGGCACGGCTGCGGCGTATGGTTGCACTCGTGATGGTCAGCATGAAGGTGAGGACCGGGGGAACTGCGGCCAAGAATGGGTGCTCGTGCGTTTGGCAGGTGTGTTTGGGCCGCGCGGCTCGTTTATCCGCAGGGGCGTGCCTCGAGGCAAACGTGCCGCGTTCTGACAGCCCACCTTCGGTGGCAACAGGACCACCGGCCCGGAGCGATCCATCCGCCTTCCCAGAGCATCCCTGGGATGACATACCGCAAGGAACGAGCACGATGCCGGACACAAAGCCGAAACCGTGCATCCCACAGGTGTTTGTGCAGTCCCTAAGTAGCGGCAGAGCGCACGAAAAGACACCCCAGCCGCTAATTGAATTACAAAGGTAACAAGGGCGTCCACCACCTCGTGTGGTGGACGCCCTTGCCGACCGATCCGCTTGTCATTGTCAATGGTGAACATCCAGGTTGGTGTTGCCGTGACCCGGAAGCACTGGTCACCTATCTGAGTCTGCATCTTGGGCGCAGCAACCCCGAAGAAACCTGGTACTACTTCCACCTTGCCGCCGATTTCCGCCCCGACCTGCGCAGGCTCGCCAACACGGACCTCGAATCTATTCTCCCGGAGGCATCTCGTGACATCCGATGACTTCTTGCGTCTCGTCCGCACCTGGTTGACCGTCCACCTTCCCCGATCACGAAGGGGCAGTCCGCACACCATCCGCCCCTACAAGACCGCGCTGAACATGTTGCTCGCCTATCTCCGCGAAACACGGCACCTGGAGCTTGCCGAGGTCACCTTCGACGCCATCAACCACACCACCACCATCGCCGGGTTCACCACCCGGCTGCTTAATACCAAGCACATGGCAGCCTCCTCAGCGAACCAACGGCCGGCCGCGATCAAGTCCTTCCTCTCCTACCGCGCCGCAGAGGACCCGGCACTCGTCGCGATCTGGCTGGACGTCAAATAAGTCCGGCCAGCACACGCACCGGTCCATGCCCCGACGCACTGACCATGCCCGCCGTCGAGGCGCTGATCCGAGCGCCAGGACAACATACCGGCCGTGGTCTGAGAGACACCACGATCATCCTGCTAATCTTCGATGCTGCCACGCGCGTCCAGGAAATCCTCGACCTGACACCTGCAGACATCGATACCACCCCCGGCCGCGGCCGCGTGACACTCACGGGGAAGGGCCGGAAGACCAGAACGATTCCCATCATGGACAATACCTGCCGCCACCTCGACCAATACCTGAACGCGTTCCACCCCGGCACGCCCGAACCGGACGTGTGCCTTGCGTCGGGTGCTGCTTTCATGGATTCGTTGGAGGTGGTGTGCGCCCAGGTCTTCGAAAACGGTCCCGTTGGTGAGCATGTACCAGATCGCCGTGATCAGTGAGTGCTCGACCGCTACCAGTGCTCTCATCGGTCCCCTGCTTGAGGTGAGCCTCTTGTAGCGGGCCTGGAAATAGGTGCCGTCGGTGCGTGATGCTGCCATCGCGGCTATGCCGAGGGCGGCTTTGAGATGGGAGTTTCCGGGCCGGGCGTGACTGGATTTCACTTTTCCGGCGGACTCGTGCCCCGGACACACTCCAGTCCACGATGCCAGCTGGGCCGGGGTGGGGAACTGTTTCATGTCGGCCCCGGTTTCAGCGATGATGATCTCGGCAATCCTCCGGCGCACCCAAGAACCCCGCGTCATACACTTCTACGGGCTCACCCGCACCAAAGTGAATAGACGTCGCCAAGCGGCACCACAATTCTCATCCCTCGGCCCGCGGAAGGAACTTCCGCATCAGTTACAGACCCGTGAATAACCCGATCAGGGCGTAGGTGACCCTCCGGAGGTGTGGCTCCGGGCAAATAGGTGGTCTGGATGTCAGGCGGCCGGGTCTATGACGACGGTGTGCCCGAGCCGTTCGAGTTGGGTGACCAAGCGCCGGGTTTGGGCCTGATCGTAGCGGCGGTGCATCCACTCCGGTCCTAGGTCCCGGTAGGGCTCGTTGCGGCTGAGCATGTAATAGGCGCTGTCCAGGATTGAATGCGCGGCCGCGACCTGTGCCCGTTTGGCGCCGCGGCGGGAAGCGATCCGGGCCTGCTGCGCCGAGAGGTAGGTGTTTTTACTGCGTGCCGCCGACGCGGCCGCCTCGACCAGTGCCGAGGTGAGCCACTTGTTTCCGTGCCTCGCACCAGCCGGAGTCCTGCGCCCAGCCGACTCGTGGATCGCCGGCGCGACACCTGCCCACGCCGCCAAGTGCGCCGCCGACGGGAACCGCGACATGTCACCGCCTGTTTCGGCGATGATGACCTGCGCGACTTTCAGCCCCACCCCCGGAATCGTCTGCAGCAACTCAACCTGATGGGCCCACGGACGTGAAGCGTCCGCAATGGCCGCATCAAGTGTCGCCAACGCGGCCTCGACCCGGTCAAGGCGACCCAGCATCGCCGCAGCCAGCCGGGCATGATCGGCATCGAAGTGGCCCGTCAACGCCTCGATCAGGTCAGGGATCTTGGACCGCATCTTTCCCTTCGCCAGTTGCGCCAAAACCTCCGGATCAGCTTCCCCGGCGATCAGCCCCGCGAGCATGGCGCGTGCGGAGACGGTGGTCACGGATGAGGCCACCGAGGAGATCTTGATGCTGGCATCTTCGAGCATCTTCTCCAACCGGTCGGCGTCCCTGGTCCGGTCTCCCATCAACTGCACCCGGTAACGCGTCAGCAGGCGCAGATGGCGGATCGGCGGAGGCGGCACGAACGAAGGCCGGAGCAGGCCATGCTCGAGCAATTGTGCTATCCACTCAGAGTCTTTGACGTCAGTTTTGCGGCCCGGAACCGCCTTCAAATGAGCGGCGTTGAGCAGCCAGCACTCCATCCGCTCTTCCAAGGCGTAAAACACAGGCTTCCAGTACGTGCTCGTGGACTCCATTGCCGCCAGCGTCACCCCCTGCCCGACCAGCCAATCCCTCATCAGCTCTAGCGAGCGCGTCATTGTCCGAAACGTGCGCGTCTCGCCGTGACGACCACCGTCCGGCCGGGGCGTGCGCACGCACACAGTCACCGATTTCTTCCCGATGTCCAGCCCGGCGACGCGTTCGAACATCACGTCCATCAGAATCACCCACCCTTTGAAGCGAGAATCAATATCAGCGCCGCTTGGAGGATCCTCTGATCAGGAAACAGACCCACGTGCTCTACGGCAACAATCCGGCTCACCCACGGACCCCGCGTCATACACGTCTACGGGCTCACCCGCACCAATGTGAATAGACGTCACCAAGCGGCACCACAATTCTCACCCCTCGGCCCGCGGAAGATACTCCCGCATGAGCTACACCTCTGGCATCCAAGGCGTGACTCACGCCTATAGACGGAAAAGTGACAGCCCAGCACCGGGGCCTGGGGTCTATTCTCTTATGTCCTGGTGCGGGGCCCGCGCGGTGATAGGCCTTCCTCGATCATGGTAACTTAAAGGTGACATCGTAAGATTTACGTATACACCATTGGGGGTAGGAGTGACCGAGGCTCCGGGATCGGCGCGGTTGATCCTCGTGGACGGAATCACCCACCTTGACGAGGAAATGGCCGTGTTCGAGGCGATGCTGACCGGGTGGGAGCGGCAGCAGAAGTCCCGCTTGCTGGCAGATACGACGATTGCTCCCCGGATGGCGTTGCTGCGGCGGTTCACGGAATTTTCCGGCTCCTATCCGTGGGAGTGGACCGCCGGCGATCTCGAGGATTTCACGGTCTCGCTGATGTCCGGCAGCGCCCGCCTGGCCCCCTCGACGATTCGCGGCTACCACTTCACCTTGCGGCTGTTTTGTGACTATCTGATCGACGGGCGCTACGGGTGGATCCAAGCATGCGCGGACCGGTTCGAGCAGATCCCCTCCCAGGTATGTCATGACTTCAATACCGTCGCGCATCTGCATGACTACGAAGGCCGGCCGGAACGGCGTCCGTTCACCTATGACGAGCTGCAGCACCTGTTCGATTTCCTGGACACCCGGGTGGAGCAGGTGGCACGCTCGGGCCGCAAGGGCGCATTGGCCGCGTTACGGGATGCGCAGATGATCAAAACGACCTACGCGTTCGGGTTGCGCCGCAACGAGTTGTGTCAGCTCGATGTTGCGGACCTGCGGCCGAATCCGCACATGCCGCACTGGGGAACCTACGGGTCCATCCACGTCCGCCACGGCAAATCGTCCAAGGGCGGGACCCCGAAGCGACGCACGGTGCTGGCCGTTCCCGAGTTCGATTGGGCGATCGAGGGTCTCAAGCAGTGGGTCGAGCAGGGCCGCCCGATCGTGCGCCCGAGGAACCATGCCGCGCTCTGGGTGAGCGAGCGGCTGAGCCGGGTCTCGGCCAAGCACCTGGACAAACGGTTCAGCCGGCTCCGTGCCGAGGCAGGCCTGGATGAGGCGCTGACGCTGCATTGCCTGCGGCACTCCTACGTGACGCATCTGATCGAGTTTGGCTACCCGGAACGCTTCGTCCAGGAACAGGTCGGCCATTCCTATGCCTCGACCACCGCGATCTACACCTCGGTCAGCAACGATTTCAAAAACAAGGCCCTCCAGGCCGCATTGAAACGCGTTTACACCCCGACCCCGACAAAGGAGCCGTAGATGGCACGGAAACTGAGCATGCAATGGAACCTGCGCCAGCTCATGGCCGCCAAGGGCCTGTTCCAGACCAGCGACCTGATCCCGCTGCTGGAAGAACGGGACGTCCACCTGAGCAGGCAATACGTCCACCGGTTGGTGACCAAGCCCCCGCAACGGGTCAACATCGAGCTGCTCGCCGCGCTCTGCGACATCCTCGGATGCACCGCCGCTGACCTGCTCGAGTTCCGCATCGAGGAAGTCCGCGAGTTGCGCCACGTCGCCGGCGAGGCCGGGCCCGGCATCGGTGAGCTCCGACCGATCCGGGCGAGGATCCGCAGGCCCCACGAGCCACAGTGACCGGCCCCGCACGGACGCCCGCCCCGTGTTCGCGATGCGGTATCAACCGGCCCGCGGCCATCAGCGTGCAAGGCAAAAACATCTGCCAGGGCTGCCGCACCCGGCTGCAACGCAACCCCGGGCCGTGCCCGGGCTGCCAGCAACACCGGGTGCTCGCGTTCCACGACCGGCAGAAGAGGCAGATCTGCGCCGGCTGTGCCGGAGAAAAGCCCACCTACTCCTGCCAGCGCTGCGGCCGGGAGGACAACTGCTACGGGCGCAACTGCGGCCCCTGCACGCTCGCCGAGCGTGCCACCGAGCTGCTCACCGACCCGGACACCGCCCAGATCCACCAGCAACTGCAGCCGGTGTTCAACGCGCTCATGACCGTGGACCGCCCGCAGACCACGCTCTACTGGTTCCGCCGCTCCGAAGGACCCCTAATCCTGCACCGGATGGCGACCGGCGAACTGCAGATCAGCCACAAAACGTTCCAACTGCTGCCCTCGAACAAGACCACCAACTACCTGCGCGACTTCCTCACCGCGCTCGGGGTCCTCCCCCACTACGAGGCCAGGATCGAGCGGATGCTGCCCTGGCTTGAGGACCAGCTGGACACCATCCCGAAAGCCGATGCGGACATCGTCCGGCGGTTCGCCCAATGGCGTGTCCTGCGCCACCTGCGGCAAAAGGCCGCGCGCGATGAACTCACCAAATCCATGGTCCTGCAAGGCCGTGCGCAGATCAAAGGTGCGGCCCGATTCCTGGACTGGCTGACCCGCCACGACACCACGCTCACCGGCATGGGCCAGGCCGATCTGGAACGCTACCTGATCACCCACCCAGGCAGCGAAACATCACAGCATGCCTTCATCGGCTGGGTCCGTACCAGCGGCATCAACACCAGCCTGCGTATCCCCAAGCAGCCCCGGCGCTTTTCCTCCGTCACGATGAGCGAGGAAGAACGGTGGGGCCACGTCCAGACCCTGCTCCACGACCAAACGATGCGCCATTACACCCGCATCGGCGGCCTGTTCATGCTCCTGTTCGCCCAGCCCCTGACCACGATCTGCCGCATGCACGCGGACCAAGTCACCCTCACCGACGACGGCCAGGTCACCGTCACGTTCGAGCGCACGCCGATTCTCATGCCCGAACCCCTCGACCGGATCATCATCGAGCACATGAACCGGCGCGGCCAGGCCTCCTACGCCAGCCGGAACAGCCGCTGGCTCTTTCCGGGCGGGATCCCGGGCAACCACCTGGCCACCGAAAACATCCGCGGACAACTCGTTGACCGCGGCATCAAACCCTACAACTCCCGCAAAGCAGCCCTGTTCCAACTCGCCGCCGAAATCCCGACGCCCATCCTGGCAGAGCTGCTCGGCATCTCCACGACCACCGCCCTCCGCTGGGCCGCACTCTCCTCCCGGAACTGGAACGCCTACATCGCGCAACGCTGAACTCGACCCAGCAGAATACGACCCCTCCGCCAGTACGCCGTGAGTAACAGCTCACGGGATGTCATGTAGCAGTTGTATCCAGCGTTGATGAACCGACGTGAGTAGAAAAGCTTGCGTCGAATGTCTTGAAGGCTTCGAGCCGTCTCGCGCCTCTCAACGGTTCTGCACGAGCCGGTGCGCCAACAGGCAACGTGACCGTCGACGGCGACACCGGATGCGGGGTGCAAGGGTCCAGCTGGCGACCAGCAAAGGCGCCGAAACGGAGTGCGTTTCGACGCTCACCACCCTCCAACCTGCCGCGAGCCAAGATTACGACGAACTCATCAATATCTACCTAAAGCGCATCGACACAGTTGAAACAGCCCTCCGATCCCAGTCTTCAGAACTCGAGTGCCTCGAAGAGCAGAACGCAGCACAACACGACCGCATCAGACTCCTCCAAAGCGAGCTTGCCCGCCTCAAACGCGCCCAACGAACGAATATCCAGGATCTGGCGCACGTCGCCGCCCGATTGGTTGCCGTCTCACACGCACAACGCGTCGCACTAGACCGCGCAACGTTGGACATCCTTCGCCGTCGCGGATGGAAACCAGCCCGTAAGCAATCCCCCGTCCCCCGGCCATGACCATGTCGATCGCCCGGCTCTCCGCACAGTCCGGCCTAAAGTACCTGTTCAAGACAACGATGATGGACGACGTCTCTCCCACTCCCAGGGACGCAACCACCTACTACTTGAAGGCCGGGACACCGCAAGGCCGCTGGCTCGGCTCCGGACTGGACGGCATCGGCCGAAGAACCGGTGACCTCGTCACGGAAACCGACGCGAAGGCCGTTTTCGACGACGTCATCAACCCGGATACCGGCGCTCCGTTGGGCCGGGCACATGGCCAACCCAGCATCGTCCAAAACAGTAGTGGGCAAACCGTTACTCGCCGCGCTGTTGCCGGATTTGACCTCACGTTCAGCGTCCCCAAGTCCGTGTCCGTGCTCTGGGCGCTGAGCCCGCGGACCCTCCAGGACCAGATCCTTCAAACCCACCATGACGCCGTCACTGCCACCCTAGAATGGTTGGAAGAGTCCGTCATCCACACCCGCGCGGGCCGCAACGGCGTCGCCCGCATCGGCACTCGCGGGGCCATCGCGGCCGCGTTTGACCATTGGGAGTCACGTTCCGGGGATCCGCAGCTGCACACGCATCTAGTCATGGCCAACCGCGTCCAGCGGATCACCGACGGCTCCTGGGTCACCATCGACTCCAGGACCCTCTACAAGACCGCCGTCGCAGCCAGCGAACACTACAACGGCCTGCTCTTCGACGCCCTCCACCGCAGCCTCGGGACCGACACCGACATCCGTCAGCCCACCGCAGCCACGCACAACCCCAGCCCGCAGCTCACGGGTGTCCACGACGCCCTGATCCGTGAATTCTCCCACCGCTCCCGCCTCATCGAGGCGGAAACCGACCGCCTCGTCGCCGAATGGACCACAATTCACGGCACTCCCCCGACCGCGACAACCACCATCAAACTCCGCCAACAGGCAACCCTCTCCACCCGCACCCCCAAACCGGACGCCATCGCGCCCCTGCATGAGCTGTCCGCCCAGTGGCGGGCACGCGCAGCGGCCAAGGGCTTCGAGCCCCGCTTCGTGCTGGCCAACACCATCCGGAGGTCACGGACCAATCCTTTCCGCTCGTCAGACTTCACCGCCGAGTGGGTGGACGCCGTCGCGTCGCTGACCAGGGAACAGGTTGCGGCGAAGCGCGCCACCTGGAACCGATGGAACCTCCTCGCCGAGGCCGAACGGGTCTGCGTCGCGATCCGCTGCCACACACCGGAGGATCGCAACGCCCTGATCGACGCCGTCGCTGACTCCGCCGAGGCCCAATCGGTCCCCCTCAACGAGTACCGCTACAGCGTCCCCGCGGACGCGCAGCCGGATCTCCGCCTCGGCAAGCAGAGCATCTTCGACTTCCACGGGTCACGTCTCTACACAGACGCGACCACTCTTGCCTGCGAGGAAGCCGTCATGGGGGCAAGGAACGACGACGGCGGCCCCGTTATCCGCGCAACCCTCGCCATGGAGGTACTCGCCGGATACAACCACCACGGTCGGTTCGGACTGCATGAGGACCAGCGGACCGCCGCGATCAAGGTGCTGCTGAGCGGGAACCGGCTCGACGCTGTCGTCGGTCCGGCCGGCACAGGCAAGACCACCACCCTCGGCGCAATCAAGGCAGCGTGGGAAGCAGAATTCGGACCCGGAAGCGTTGTCGGCCTCGCTCCCGCGGCGGCGAGCGCCGAGGTCCTGGGACGGGAACTCGCCGTGCTCACCGAGAACGTCAGCAAGTGGCTCTACGAGTCTGTCGGCGAGGGAGCCAGCCACAGGGCTGAGCGCTTCCTCGCGACCGAGGCGCGCCTGGGCAATTCAGTGGCTCCAAGCACCCTCCTAGCGCAGGAAGCTACCCGGCTGGCCGCAGAGCAAAATCAGTGGCGGTTCCATCGGAACCAGTTGGTTGTCGTCGATGAAGCCTCGATGGTGTCCACCGTTCAGCTTTCGGCCCTTGTGCACCAGGCCCGGGATGCCGGAGCCAAGGTCCTATTGGTGGGCGATCCCGGGCAACTGGACGCGATCGACGCCGGCGGCGTCCTCGGCTGGCTGGACCGACAAGGCAAAACCAGCCGGTTGAGCACCATCTGGCGCTTCGAACACGTCTGGGAACGCGAGGCTTCGTTGAAACTCCGCAGAGGGGACATCGCTGCGATCACTGACTACGACCAGCATCAGCGCATTCGGCACGGCGCTTATCTGGACATGGTCGACCAGGCCTACCTGAACTGGCAAGCCGACATCCTGGCCGGAAGGTCGTCCATCCTCATCGCAGCGGACAACGACACCGTCGGCATGCTCAACGAACGCGCCCAGGCAGACCGCGTGATCCAGGGTCATGTGGACGCCGAACATGCGGTACTTCTGGGCGACGGGATGCGTGCCGGGCGCGGTGACACGATCATCGCGCGCCGCAACGACCGCACCATTGACGACAGCAATGGCGACTTCATCCGCAACGGCACCCTGCTCGACGTCGTACGTGTCGGCAGGCGCGACGGCTCCCTTACCGCGGTCCGCAGGGACACCGGCGCCACCGTCATGCTGCACCGGGACTATGTTGAGTCTGCAGTGGAGCTGGGATACGCGACGACCGCCCACCGCTCCCAAGGGCTCACGGTGGAGGCCGGCCACAGCGTCGTCACACGGGGCCGCCTCACGCGAGAGCTTCTGTACGTGAGCATGACCCGGGGACGCATGGGAAACTACGCCTATGTCTGCGACGCTGACCCTACCGACGCCGAGCCTCTTGATCCCCCATTGCATGCGTCGTGGCGAGAGATCCTGGGAGAAGTGCTCGCTGCCGAAGGAGCCGAACGGACCGCTCACGAAGTCCGCGACGCCGAACAGCTCAGCGCCGACAGCTTGGAACGGCTCAGCGCCGAATACGACTACCTCGCACAAATCGCATCCGCCGAAGACCTGACTAAATTCCTCCAGGTGCACAGCCCCGGCAATGTTGGCGAACTCCAGCAATCCGCTTCGTGGGGCGCGACCGTCGCAGCGTGGCGCCGATCCACAGAAATCAGCCGATCAACTGCTCGGCGGATCGTTGCAAATGCGTTGGAGACAAGCACGAGAGCGAAAGACGCCACTGCCGTCATCCATGCCCGGCTCCGTAACTTCGTGGCAGGAATGCCCGAACCTGAACCTGCCCTTATCCCAGACCCGGTTCAAGCTGATCGGCCCGATCTCGCCAACATGCTCGGGCAGGTGACGGAACGGATCAACCATAGGGCCGATGAGGTTAACAGAAGAGCACTCATTACGGAACCCGAATGGAAGCGAAACCTCCTCGAGATTCTGCAGGCGGCAGGCGTGGACGACATACTCCACGTGGTTGGCAGAGTCGCTGTCTACCGAGACAGATGGGGCATCGAAAACTCGCCGCTTCCGCTCGGACCTATTCCAGTCGACTACGAGTGGGAACAGAAATCGCAGTACGAGAACATTCGGCGCTCAATTGACCAGGCGAGGTTCAGCTCCGTCGCGCACCACCAGCCTGGTCCGTGGGTGGAGGACTCGGTTTCCCGAGGGGCCAGCCTTATCAATGTCGGTTGGCAACTCTAAACTGGTCGGGAAGGCATGCCATGATCTCGAACCCAGTCATCAAGCCGAAGGTTGCGACGCCCGCTCTGATTCTCGCCAGTGCGGTGGTGGCACTCTGCGCCGAATACCTTCCTGGAAGGTTGGCGGCCGGTTGGCAACTTGATCCGGCCTATGTGCTTGGCTGGGCTGCTGTACTCAGCGCCGCCGTCATCGTCGGCAGAGTATGGATGATACGGTCCAGTCGCCGTCGTACGTGGATTCTGGAAGCCGATGCAAAATGGCGTCACCTCGAGGATGCGAAGCGAACACACGGCACGACCGCAGAAATCACAGTCCTCAGCGTCGACGCCCTCGAACCCACCGGCTCGTGGATCACAATCAATTGGAACCGCTTCGGTCACGTTCAGAGTGCATGGCTCGAAGCCCTGGCAGAACCCATCTGGGCAGGGTCCGTTCTGTTGATATCACCGGATCCAACCCAGATCAGGCCTGGTTCGCCATGGCCGGCCCTGTACTACGTACGGGCTTCGAATTTTCTTGCCTGGGCCCCCATAGCGAAACTCTCTCAAGATCGGATATCGGACCGGGCGGTAAATCGGTGAGCTTCAAGTAGCCAGAATCCCTTTTGCGCCCAGCTAAATTGATCGGAAGGCTTCTCGCCGGATCGGCTGGCTCTTGGCGCTCCCAATTAGAGTCCCTTGATCCTGTCCATCCTTTGCCGCCATTTCCGAAGCCCGTGTCCGCCGAGGCGTCACGGCGTCCAGGATCCGCCCCACTCACGACGGCGCATGGTGGCGCCCGACGCCGCAGGCAGTTGCGCAAGCGGCGTCGGGCGTTCCAGCCATAGCCGACATGGGACGTTATTTGTACCAGATGGCCACGCCTCCGTGGTGCGAGCACGTTCCGCTGTGGTTCGCGGAGAAGGACAGCGTGCCGTCGTTGCACAGTGCGGTCGCACCCCCGCCAGGAACCGGAACCGGAGCCGGAGCAGGGGCAGGAGCAGGAGCCGCCGGCGGTGCGGGCACTGGTGCCGCAGGAACTACCGGGGCCGGCGCTGCGGGCACCGGTGCAGGTACGGGAGCCTGCACTGGTGCTTCCGGTGCAGGTGCGGCGTCCTGTGCCGGGGCGGAAGGGGTGGGTTCAGGTGTTGCCGGTGGCTTCTGGTTGGTGGGGGCTGTCTCGTTCGGGCAGTCACCCAGGACGCGTGCCATGGCGTCGTGTTCGGCTTGGGTGACCCACAGGTTGTAGGTGGCCTTGACGGAGATCTGCCGGGCGACGTAATCGCAGCGGAAGCTCTTGTTCGGGTCGCGATTGAGGATGTCGTTGCGGGTGTCGCAGCCGTTGCGGTCGACATCGGCCCAGGCCTGGCCGAACTGGTCCCTGTCATACCCGGTCATCGGTGCCCGGCCCTTCACCGGCAGGGTAGCCAGCAGATCTACGGCTTTGGTGGAATAGCCCGGCTGGGATTTGGGCGCCGTGTAGCTGGCCGATCTGGACAGCTCGGTCACGCTGTCCGGATCCAGCGGTGTTCCTGTCTCGGTTACCGTCGGGGTAGGGGTCGGGCTGGAACTCGGGGAAGCTGCCGTTCCCGCGAGTTTCTGGCTGTCGGCGCTGGTCGGAGACGCTTGAAGGCCGTCGTTCGGCTTCGCCGGTGTAAGTGCGCCGCCGGAAATGAGGAGCACGAGCGCACCAGTCAGGACGATAGCCCCGGCTTTGCGGTCCCCGGGCACCATCGCCCAGGAACGCCGGCCCGTCACAACGACATAGAGACCTGTCAGGAAAGAGAAAATTCCGGCCATAATCAGGACCCCGCCGATCCCGGACCCGAAGGCGGCAGGAACAAGGAAAAAGAGCAGGAGGATGCCCACGACAATCGTGGACACGGGCAGCCGGAACCGGCGCTTTCCCGGTGGCGTGTGATTCGTCAAGACAAGATCCCCATTCAAATATCAAGCGGCGCATCTCGGCGCCGTCCGCCGGCGCTGCGGTTAGCGCTAACGGGGATTCTAGGTATTTGAATTACAAGGTTGTAATTCCCTTTGGATTATTACGTTCCGCGTTGGGCAGCGGTGGTCATGCACTAGTGGCCCATTGGCCTCAGTCTGGCCGGCGGATCTTACGGAACTGGCACCTTCGTTGAGAAGGCCACGACCGTTCTTCGCCCGGTTCAACCTGCCAATTCCCACGTCGGAACTCAACATTGCTGAGACCGGACACATTTCCTCGGCTCTCAAAACAAGCAACAAAGGTGTTCCCGCGCCCGGTCCCATCACCAATCCAGACGAGTTGCCCGTGCTAGTAGCTCATCTCACTCCCCTGTGCTGCCCCAAAAGGGGGCACCACCACCGGGCTCTTAGTCGCAATGTTGTACACGGGCGAGGCGGCTTCCGCTGAAGCCGACGCCTGCAGATCTGCCCCAATGCCAGCATCCGGCCCAGCAACGGCAGTGTGCGCCGATCGCTGATAGATAGCGGTGCCGAAGCGCAGGTCCGGGCCGATCGTGTCGGCCACGATGCGGCGCGCCTCTCGCTTCTCACCGTCCTTCTCGTAGGAGCGGAATTCGAGGTCGCCCGCCACAGTAACGGGATCGCCCTTTTTCAGTGAGTTCGATGCATTCTCAGCCAGAGCGCGGAAAGCCGAGACGTTGTGGAAGACAGGTTCGCCGTCTTGCCAGGTCCCGTCGGCTCCCTGGATTCGCTGGTTCACGGCGACGCGGAGCTTGGCGTGGGCCACTCCGGACTCGCCATAGGTGAGCTCAGGGTTGGCGACGAGGTTGCCGGCGATGCTGATTGGGATTTTGGTGCTCATTGTTTTTTCCTTTCCGGTCCCGGCAGGACTCTCCCGCCGGACAGATGGCTTGAGTCAGATTCCAGGGCCCGCGATTGTGGGCCCGTCTACGGACGCCGCGGGCTGCCCCACGCCGATGTAGGACACCGTCTGGTTGAGCCGAGGATCGGCTTCAACGGCGGGAACCTTGCCCCCGAAGCCAGGTGGATGGGTGACTTCGAGGATCCCCTGCGATGCTGCTGTGACTCGTCCGAGGACGGACTTCGCAATGTCAACGCGGGAGGCAGGAAGTTTGCGGTGGTCCTCGTCCTCCGCCAAAACACCACTTTCGGTCTCGATGACGGCATCTGCCCATCCGGCTAGGTAGGAGGCCGATTGTGGTCCGCGGTCGATCCCGTGAGCCCGCAGCACTGTGTAGGCGACAGACTCGGCTTCGACTTCGGCCAGCCCGCGGTGATCGGCACTGCTGCCGTAAAGCCGCCCGACGGCGTCGTCCGGGCCGTGGAGCAGCACGTGCCCGAGCTCGTGGGCGAGCACCGCGGTGCGCTCCTCGGTGCTCAGCCACGCTCCAACTTGGACCCGGTGTTTGGCGAAATCCGTGTAGCCGCTGGTGAGTCCGTATTGGGCGGCGTCGATGTGGACTTCGAAGCCGTGCCGGTGAGCGACCTCTGCCAACGATCCGAAAAGCTTTGAGGCGTCAACGCCGGGCCCGGCGCCGTCCCGCGGCACGAGCAGCGGAGTCCCTTGGGTTTGCGAGACATCAAAGACTGCCTGTCCGCGCCACCCGGTGATGACCGTCTTCTTTCCGTCGTCGACGGCGCCACGGGGAACCTTCTCTCCGACCGGTATCCGCTGCCGGGTTCCATCGGGAAGCGTGAATTCCTGGATGCGTGCTGTGCGCGGCGCAATCACCCACAGGGCGTGCTCACCCTTCAGCACTGCGCGGCCGTGGCGTTCCCATTCCCTGTACCCCGCGACGAGCGTGGGCTCTTCCGTACCGCGCTGTGCCATCTGCATCATGAGGAGGGCCACGTTCCCACCGGAGTATCGCCACAGCGTGGCCGAAGCGTCCAGCAGTACCTGCCAGTGGGAAGGTGATTCAACGGCTTGTTCCAGGATCGTGTGGAGGCCCTCCGTCAGGACGGAGATGCGTTCCCCCGGTGTCATCCGCGACTGGCCCAAAGCCACCAAGGCGGCCGCAGGATCCTGCGCCTCGGAGCGCGATGCGCCCTCACCTCTAGGAGCCACGACAGCCACCTCCATGCTTCTTGGAATCCGTAAACACGGATATCTGTTCATGTCCTCAGATGCGCGGACGGCATGACTTCAGAATTCGGCCCCGAGCTGATGGTGAGCTGCCTGCCACGCGATGAACTCTGGCCCATCCACCGTGAGGATTCTTGGAGTGGGTTCTTTGTGCGCCTGCAGGCCAACGCAGCCGGCCGTTCGGGTCTGGGTTCTGAGGCGTTCGACGGCGTGTGGGAGCCGCTCGTGAAAGGCCAACGGTCCGAAGCCAGCATCGTCGGCGGTGTAGGACGCCTGTTCTGCCTGCTGCAGGGCGTAGAGCTCGGCGACAATCTCTTGGTGCTTCCACCAGCAATCGGGCACCACTGACGTCGTCAGCTGATAGGTGGCCACCAGCCATCTCACCCAGTCTGCGAGCGCGGCCCAGACGCTTTCGGCCTGCTGAGGACTCATGTCCCGCCAGCGATAGGTCGTGCCCTGCGAACCGTTCGGGGCTCGGAAGGCCGAGCGGAACAGCTCGGCTGTCAGCTCGTCGTCGTCAGCTCCGGCCGAAGGGATGTCAAAGTGTTCGACGTCGTCATAGTTCCCCATCGCTGGTTCCTTCGGCTATTTGCTGTCGCAGCTTGTGCGCCTCGGTGAGGGCCCGTTCGGTCTCTGCCTTGGAGCGTCCAAGTTCGGCCGCGTCCTTGCGCTTGTGCCATTCGCGTAGGTCCAACAGGATCGGTCTGGTACGCCGGCCAAGCATGAGGGCCGTGCCGGCCGGCAAGCGGCGGATCTCATCGAGTGCGATGACCGGACTCTCCCGGATCTGCTCACCGTCCTGACGGCCTTGCGACGACCACGATCGGGTCGTCAGCGTGAGGCTCCGTTCCCCCAACAGCCCGGCGAGCGAACGGAGGTCACGTTCGTCGGAGCCGCCGCCGAAGATCACCTTGATGATGGCCGAGTCCCAGATAGTGGCGGCCTCATCAATGGACCACCCAGTCCGGGCCTGGGACAGCGACTGCAGCACGACGAGCGTTGAGATGCCGATTCCGCCGCCGTCCGAAAGGGCAATGGGCAAGCCGGGCCAGGGAGCAAGGTTGGCAATCTCGTCGAGGATCAAAGACAACGGTGGATCGAGCCGACCGCCCGGCGAGACGAATGCCATTTCCCGGGCGGCGTAGTCGATGTCGTCTATCAGCGCCGACAGATAAGGACCTGCCGCTGCGGCTCCTGCTCGCGTGCCGATCAGATAGAGCGTTCCGCGATCACGGATGAAGCTCTTCGGATCGAATTCCTCCGACTCGTCCTGAGGGTCCAGCGCAGCCAGGACTTTGGGCGAGGACAGCGGAGCCACGGCCGCCGAAACACCAATCCAGGAGTTGGATGTGTTCCTCGGGTCGTCTTCGAGGATTCCCATGAGGTCGGCCTGCCACCCAAGTGCAGCCCCCGGGCGGCTGAGAACTTCCAGAGCCTCACGGGCGAGCACCGGACTTGAGGACCAGCGCCGAAATGCGCGGACACCTTCGCCGCTCAATGCCGCCGCGTGGAGAAGGCACTGCAGGACTATCAAGGAGCGCTTCTGCCACGCCGCGTTATCACCCTTCATCTCCGTATCAGCGGTGATGACCAAGGCCCGGCGTGTGGCGATATCCGGATCCTGGCAGCCACGTACCGGAGACCAACGCAGCGTGGATGGCAGCCCCGACATTCCCTGCGGATCGAACACGGTCACAGGCCTGTCCCCCGTGGCGCGGGCTTTCATCGTGACCACGAGATTGTCGGCCCGGGTGGACGTCGTCACCACGGCGCCGGGCGCGTCCAGAATGGCATTGATCACCACGTAGAGTCCCTTACCCGAACGAGGTGCCCCCTGGATCACCATCGATTCTTCTGTTGAGACGTGAATCGTGATGCCGCGTGAGCGGCCGAGCGTCCAGGCCACGTCCTGAACAGTCGGGTTGCGCACTGCGGGACGGGTGAACTTCCCGCGCCTCCGAACCGCCCTGGCCCCGAAGTCATGCAGAATCTCGGAGCGGCGCGCGATGCCATCCCGGTTCAAGATCTCTTGCCGCAGCCAAGCCCCCGATTGCTCCCATCTTCGCCAAGCCGCGACCCCACTTAAAGCGAGCGCGGCGACCGCGACCAGTACCGGGGCGACCAACCACCAAACATCGCCCGTGCCGACGTCGCAGTCGGGAGTTCGGCGCACGATCCAATCGATCCGGCCAGTGAAGAGCCCGACGGCGGCCGCCGGGTTTGGGGGCGACGGCGGTGTGGCGCCGCACCGCCAAATGACGACGAGACGGGCTGCTCCCTGAACCAGGAAAGAAAGGCTGACGAAGCCAGAGAGCGTGACGAGTCCGGCGGTGGTGAGGGGGCCGGTGTTTCCTGCGCGCGGGTGCGTGAACATCAGATCATCCGGTCGTCGGTGCCGAAGACTTCCAGCTCGTCGGTGGTGACACGGTTGGCAACGATGAAGGAGCGGTTTCCGACTTTCCAGAGCCCTACGCCCTTGGGAAGGTTCTCCACGTGTTCGCATTCGGCTTCCGTTAGGCCGAGGGCTTCCTTGGTCAGGCGCATGGCGTCGTGCTTCTGGCGGTAAATGATCCGGGTGTCGGCCTCGGTGAGGAGCCCAAGGGCTTTCTGGCGGTGTCCGCTGGTGCTGTCACCGATCTCGTTGAGATCGGCCACCTTATGCATGATGAGCAGGTTCGCGATCCCGTAGGTGCGCGCTAGTCGCCACTGCTCGCTCATTTTGGCCAGCATGTAGGGATCGGCAAGCATCCGCCAACCCTCGTCGTAAACCACTAGCCGCTTGCCGCCATCGGGATTGGTGACCGCCGCCTCCAGCCAGGTCGCCCCACACGCGGCGGCGAGTGACAGCGCCTGCTCAGAAGCGCCAATCAGCGCCGATGTATCCATCACCATCATCGGCGCATCGGCGTCGAAGGCGACGGTGGAAGGAGCATCAAACATGCCCTCCAAGTCGCCTGACACCGTTCGCCGCAGCGAGTGGCTGACAGCCGTTCCGCCGTCCCTGCCGACGAGCCCGATCGTTTCCTTCGACGGGTTCAGCAGATGATCCAGGACCATGGGCAGCGTCGGGTTCGAGTTCTGCGCCACCGTCTCCATCAGCGCCATATCCAGCGCTGTGTGCTCCACAGGCCGGAGCGGCATCCCCTGCCGCATGAGCGACACCAAAGCCACCAGAAGATAGCGACGGCGCTGGCGGACCACGGCCTGCCACTGCGCCTCACTCAGCGCGCTGGAACGCGGACCCGCATCGAGGGGGTTCACGCGGGCTGAGCGGCCGGGGCCGACAGAAATGACTTTTCCACCAACAGCTTTTGCCACGGCAACCCATTCACCCTTGGGGTCAGAGGCTACAGCGGCCTTCCGCCCCAGCGTGATCGACCGGGCCACCAAGGATTTGCCGCACATGGACTTACCTGTGCCGACGGTGCCGATGACAACGATCGACGGGCCGCTGATGACGCCCTTGTCATAGAGAATCCACGGATCGTAGGAAAAGGCTCCGGATCCGAAGACGTCCGTGCCGATGTACGTTCCCTCGTGGCCCAGACCCGATTCCGTGATGAACGGATAGGCCGCAGCAAACGTCAGCGTGGAAGCGCGGTGCGGTGCCGGACGCAGCCGGTGCGGACCGCGCAAAGAGTTTGGTTCCCTACTTCCCCAGTCCCCACCGTGTTCGGTACCTTCCAGTCGGCCGTCGAGCCTCTCTCCGAAGCTCTGGAAGGCAGACAACCATGGTCCGCTCTCCCCCGCTCCGTCGTGCCGTCGTCGTTCCTTCCTTTGCCGGCGGTTCCCGCCCGACGGGAGGTATTGAACATTTTGGATGGTCCGCTTCATCGGAGCCCCCTCCCGAGCGGAAGGGCACCGGCAACGAACGCCGCCCATTGCTGCCCGGCCAGCAACCGCAATTCAACGAAGGCCCCTGCAGCCGCCGATTCAAGCTCCTGCCTGTGTCTCGCCAGATCCTCGAGCGTCGCTGCCGTAATCGTGACGTATGCAGCGGGCCGCACGTCACCGTGGCCTGCGACGATCTCTTCCTCCCGCTGGGCCACCTCCTCTTCTTCCGCCTTTTGCTCACGCGTGAGGGGCCTGTCGAACCTTGTGTTGATTCGACGCCGCGTTTCATGGGCTTCCTGGGCCGAGCGGATATCCCGCAGTGCCTCGGTTGTGGGCACTGCTCGGATCACTTCAGTCACCGTATGGCGGAAATCTCCCACGTAGATCAGTGGATGCAGGAAGCCCGGAAAGACCTTCTGCCGCGGCCACTCGGCGATCCAGAACGTTTGATGAAACCCGGAGTCGGTGCGCACATAGGTCCAGTGCTCCTCAACGGCCATAGGCCCCGACGGCAGTTTGGAATCCGAATCACTTTCAGGGTCAGGGTGCGCGCCAACTGGCGCCGGCCGCCGAACGGGAGCGGCGACTGCTGCCGGGTCGAAGGCACCGCGCAGGACGTCAAGGATTTCGCCCTCGGGGAGCCACTCCTCGACCTTGACGTTGTGTGTTCCCACTGCGGTGGTCATGGCCTCCACCTCCAGCCGGAGCACACGTTCAACGCCCACCAGTCCCCCGCCGGACTCCTTGATCCGCCGTCGGGCCTTGGCAGTGTCCACAACAAGAGTCAGAAGCAGATCGTGGCTCATCGCCGACCCAGCTGCGGAAATCAGATCCTCATACGAACGCTCGCCCCAGGTCAGTTCTCGTGTGTCTTCAATCCGGTGCAGTACGGCGTGTTCGTAGAAGTCACGCAGCGCCTGCGACGGATACGGCACCGTGTAGTCCTGGACAGCGATTCTCGCGACGGTGCTGCGCTGGGCCATCCCTGCCTGAACTCGGGACCAGGCCTGCACAACCCAGGCCTTGTCGTCCGTGTCCAAGAGCGCAAACGACCTTGTGCTGCACCGCAGTACCGCGATGGCCTCCTTGCCCCGGGCGTCAATGATGAAGGACTCGCCCCGCGAGGTTCGACGCAGCTCGAGGTTTCCCAATCCGCCCGGGAGTGCCAGACTGCCCGCAAGGACAGCCCGCTCGGGCCGGACGAGAAAGCGAGTCTGACTGACTAACGATCGATGGAAGAACAGGACAGCATGACTGGCCCATACCGGATAGGGAATACGTGAGTACTGCAGCAATCCGAGCAGCATTAGCCCGAGCCACATCGGTCCCGATGCGAATAATCCGACCGGTCCGTTAGTGGCCGACGCCACACTCGCCACAAGGGCGCCGCCCCCTAACAGGAGCAACTGATACCACTTCAAGCCCATGAACAAGCCGCGACGTTCGTAACGAGGAAACTTAACAGCCTCGAGGGTTCGCGAATTCTCAGACACGGGAATCACCGTCCTTCGGGGGCTGGACAATCGTTTGTGAGCGGACCGATGGTGGCACCGGCGGTACTATCGCTGGAGAGGTCTCAGGAACGGGCGAGGGACGGGACGCCGAAGGCCTCTGTCGATCGTCGATGATGCCGTGAGTTGATCCGTGGGCCTGCGCCCCAGACGTCGCGGGCGACGCATTCGTGCCACGCGCCCGAGGCGAGGCTGGACTGGGAGCCGATTTGCCGACGTCGAGCATCAAGGTAGGACCGCTTCCGACGGAAGCTCGCGGCGCCGTCGTGCCGGTCGACGTTCCCGGAAGTGGCACTTTGGGCGGCAACGTGGTGGTCGGAAATTGCGGACGACTTGACGGGATCGGGCGAGTTATCGACGAACGGGCAGCCATGCCAGCAAGCGTGAATCGGCCACCCGTTTGTCGGCTGATCTGCCTTGCAGTGAAGCTCGAGCTGCGCGAAAGAATGTGACCGCCGCCGGCAGTTTGGGCAGCCGCCGCCAGTTCCCCGCCGGCGAAACTTACAAGCCGCAAGGCCATCAGCGGAGCGCCACACGCCAGCGTCATTCCGACGACGCCGGCAGCCAGCCCAGCGAACGACTTCGACTCGGCGAAGAGCTTGATAGCGACCGCCAGAACGGTCGCGGCCAGAGGTTTGGCGAGGAGCAGAGCGACGACGATCTCGCACCACCGTCGTGCCCAGGATTTCGTCTTCTCCCACGGCATAAGCATGAGGGCGACCGGGGCGACGGCGGCAAGCACGATGAGCGCGAAGGACCGGAAGATCATCGAGCACATCAGGATGAACGCCAAAATCCAGACCACGACGACGGCCATCGCCGTCACGATCACTGCTCCGGCCGCACCACTACTCGAGCCCGGAGCCAAGGACACAACGTTCCAGTCCCGGCCCGATCCCGCAGGTGCCCGCTCGAAACCGAAGAGCCGCATGAACACCACGTAGGGATCCGTCCCCATCGAGTCGAGGATTGATTGCGACGCGGAGTCGCCGATGTGAGTGAGCTGGCGAGCTAGGAAAACGGCTCCTGCAACCATGGGAATGGCGGCTGCTCCGCCTACCAGCGCCCTCACCAAGCGGCGGGGTTGTTGGCTGATCAGGCCCGATAGAAGCTGAAGGATCATTGCCACGACGAGCGGCGTCATCATGACGACCACCCACCAATTCGTCAGCCCCTGCACGGCGATCCACTGCGAGTCATCAACGTTCGAGACGCTGAATGCCCCGGTGATAAATGACCAAATCCAGGAGGCGATGTTCTGGAGAATAATCGCAAAAAGGGCCGTGACAGCTCCGAGGAAACCATCGTTCGCCTGGGAGACGAGCCCGCACCCGGGCGGCCACCACCCATCCAGGTCACACTGAACCGGCATAACAGATCGGACCTAGAATCCGAGCGGGAATGCCGATTGGGACCAGAGAATGTAGCCGTTGATCCCACCCAGGATCGCAGCCACCGGGCCGGTCCAGAGCAAGATCATGCCACCGCCGGAGGCCAACCTCGACGACTGACTCAGCTTGCCGGCCAGAAGCATCGCCGCTCCGACGATCGCCACGATAGCGATCACAATGAAGGCACCGACGAGGATGCCACCACCGATCTCCTTCAGCGATGCAAGAAAAGGGAAGTTAGGATTCGGGGTAATCCCGGGATCTACCGCTGCTAGCAACATCGAATGCTCCGTCCGTCGACTTCCAGAGGAATGAGCTGCGTGGGCTCACGACTTCATGGAGGCGGACGGGTGGAGCGACATGACAATCTTTTCTGGCAGACGACACCCTCTCGAAGAAAGGCGTCGTTAGTCGAATGCAGCTATCGGACCAGTCAACGCTCCAGGCGGTTTGAGACGGCTGAGATATGACGAAAAGGCAAAGCTTCAAGCAAATGGAGGGAACTCACCGTCACCGAATCAAGCGTCACCGTCGGCTAGCGCGACCACAGTTACGAATGTTTCAATAATGACTACCTGCCGGGATCTCATAGGCACGGCCAATGACGGGCCGCTCTACAGAATGGTCAAGTTTGTCTCGACGATAACTGCCCAAAGCGCCCCGCCGAGTGCAGGTGATGTTGAGACTGCAAATGCGCTTGCCGAGTCGCTCGACCGTATCAACGCCACGGCAGACTCGAGCCTCAAATCTGATCTCGAGAGTTTTTCTGCGCCCGCGGACGATCTCGTTCGCCTCTCGAAGACCGGTGGTCAATACAACATACGTAACGCCAAATGGAAAACCGCTGCGACATCCGCCCTACCCCGATGTGCGACGGAGGCATCCACTCCGACTCCGACGCCAACTCCTGACCTCGCATCCACCATCAGCGCGAAGTTCCTTGGCTACCCCTTGATCGTGGACGTTTCAAGCCTCGACTACAGGGTCGCGAATTGGTATTCGGGGAAGCTGAATAATGGGAAAGTCGTCGCGTTGGTCCCAGGCGTTTACGCCCTCTACAACCCGAATGTGCCCGATCTGAAGAAGTACTACACGGCCGGCTCGGCCGATGGCGATACCACGATGAAAGATACCTATCTGCCTGATCTTGGAGGAGCCGGGTGGTCTGGTGTTCAATCTGGTTCACAGGAGCCAAAATAAGAGTCGTATCCCCCTTGCACTATGGTAGGTCTTTGCCCGTCGACGCGAACCCCCAATTGCGTCGACGGGTCTTGTTTTGCAGGACAAGTAGCTCACGTTCGCTCTGAGTAATCACCGATCCATCCCGCGTAGCCGACTCTCTAGCGTTTCGATAAACCCAGCGCCTTAATCATCGTCATGAGTGCCCAAATCAAGACTGTCCTCATCAAGACGGTAGAGATGCTTGACAGCTGGTCCGAAGGCCGTCGCCCGAGTCCAGTTGATAGTCGCCACATGATCGGTTCATGGGCCGCCAAGAGCCTGATTCAATACTTCGCCATCGAGTACATTGTGCACCTTACGATTGAGCACTATAGCTACTGGAACGATGTCGTAAGCAAGCTGGGTGCTTTGGCGTGCACCGGGACTGGGGACAAATTTACATGTCATGAGGCATCTGTCGTGACTGATTTGTCGTTCATAGGCATGGGCATCGGCGTCCTTGTCGCAGCCTGCCTCATAACGTCGACGGTCCTTCGGGTAGGCGGTAAGTACGACTGGTTCCTCAAAGAGTATGAAGACTCGATGAACGAATCCCGGAAAGGCCTAACTTACGAGCAGCGGCTGATCCGGCACCTTAACGGCGAGCACCGAGGGCGCGAGCTCACGAAAGCTCATAAGCAAGCTACTGTCGTACGCATTCTGTTGGGTATCACCGGCATCGCCCTAATCGGCATAGGCGCAATGCCAGACGACTTCGCTGGTATTGGGCACAATATCGTCACTGGGACGTTCGTTGTCACCTCGCTTCTGAGCATGATTGTTTTGGCCGATCTGTGGCGGCCTGAACGCAGGAAGGTCGCCGCGTTCCTCGACATCATCTCCGGCATAGGAATTTTCGGAGGAGTTCTATTTGGCATCAAGGCGCTTGGCGATGCTTATCAGTGGTCGATCGCCTCAGCCATTCCCATCGGTATTACTGAGCGACTTGTAATCTACGGCTTCATCGTCAACCTTGCCACAATGGGTTTCACGCTCAGCAGCGGCGCCCGTCGACATGCTCGGCGTCGTCTGCCGGCCAAAGCACCGCAAATGAGTCATCCCTGACGAACTTGTAGTGGTGGCTTCCTGGACTCCCGGATCCACCGGTAAAAGCGGCTCGCGGAGTGACGGATTGAATCATCTCTTCCGGTTGTCAGACCTGTGCCACGCACTGCAGTCATGGCAGGCCTCAACGAAGACGACGGTCTCATCCTTCAGCCGATCTCTATCCCCTCTGAGTCGGTTGACTTGGCGCACGCGAGCCGCCCAAAGGAGTCCCTCCCCGTCTGGGTTCGTGTGTCAGTTGACGACGGCTCCGAGAGAACCTAGCCAGGTTTTGCACAGGCCTGGACAAGCGCACATGTCCTGGTTCAGGTGCAGTGGCAGGCGGAGTACTACAAAGCGGCTCGTGAGTTCCGGGTCGAGGCAGAGCGGGTGAAACGACGCGTCATTGAGCCAACACGGTTCTGATAGACAGTTGGACGCTGGGGTCCATGTGATGGCTGGCAGAGGCGATATGTAACCGGCACGGCGTAGCGCAGCGAGTACTGTAAGGCGGTAACGGAGCAAATGAAAGGTGCGTGCGATGGGGGAACGCCTCACACTCGGTTCCTCCATGTCTGGGTTGTTGGTTGATGGCGTGGACGGCACTCCCTGGACGGCGGCGACGCTCTCAGTAACAGACCAGGGCGTTCAGCTCACCGTCCCGTTCGTCTACGGAGATTCGCAGTTTCAAGAAGTCTCCCGATGGCTTGATGCCGAAGACGGTAGGACCAATCTGATCTTCCGGTCGCATGAACTTAATGTCTCGCTGTTCGGTCTTCGAATCTCTAGCCGGCAAGTGCAGTTTGGGGGCGTATCTGAAGGCCAGCTCATTGCTGACGATGCGGTCATGATGCATCGCGACGGAGCGGTCGCTGATATCCTTTCCGTCGAAGAATTGCGATCTGAAATTGATGGACTCCTCGAATGGTCACGGCTTAGCTCCGTGAAGTTCGTCCCAACGAGCCTTGGTGAGAGGCGAGAGCGCCGGAACACCGTCACTGCAACGATCGAACAAGCTGAAGGTATCGAATGGAACCAGTCCGATGCACATATGCAGGTGGCAACCTCCTGGCAAGTCCGACCAAGTCGAGGTTTTCAAGTAGATGAATTCGGTGCGCTGACGACTGTCTTCTCCGACGCAAGACCAATCAAGGATCACCTGCACGAGCAGCGTAAGTTTGTACACCTCCTATCAATCCTGTTTGGTCACGGAATGTCGTTCCGCCGCCACGAGGTTCGCGACAAGCGATTCAACAATCGAATCAACGGGCAAGTGATTAGTGAGCCGTTTGTTGACCTGATCACCAGTTCGACGTTCAGGGAGACGCAGAGCGATAAACCATCACAAAAGGATTTGCTTTACCCGATGGTCTTCATGGGTCATCTCCAACCGTTCCATCTCGCTGCCTGGAGCAAGTCATATGAACAGATCGGCAGGGCTCTCCATCCGATCCTTGAGATCTTCCGATCACCAAATGCCGTTCTGGAGAACCGTGCCATCAACGCGGCGATGAGCCTGGAGGCCCTAGGCAAAGGGTTAGTTTCAAAGGTCGACGGTGAAGAGGCGACGTACCGCAACGGTAGGTACCCCAGCACGGGGACGTACGTTCTCCGGTGTCTCTCATATGCCAACCGGCCGTGCAAGCCTGAAACTCTTGAGAGACAAATTGCTTTTGCAAGAGCGATCGCAAGGAACTACAACTCGATCAAACACCCCGGCGAGATTGAATTCCCAGAGTTCCTGCACACCTTCATGCTTAGCCAACTTGCCGTATCCATTGCGCGCTATAGCATCGTAAGGCTCACCCTTGGTGACGACATCTATACCAATGTCGATCCCGACGCGCCGTTCCAGGAAGCCGAGGGGCTGCTTACCGCAAACGGCTTGACTATGGATTCCGATGGCAAGATATCCATTGTGGTCCCTGACCGCGAAGGAGACAGCGCCGAGGCATAAAAGGTGATCCAGCCCTTGCATGTCGCATCGCGGAAGTCGTCATTGATCGCGTTTCACCCATCGCTGATTTCCACGCTGGCACCGATTGTTTGTCCGGAAGAAGACGTGTAGCCCGCTCATCTCATAGCGTCGGCTGACACCGTTGATGTGCCATTCAAGGCGGCATTTCAGTCTCAATACTTCTCTCATGATTGCCTCCTCACCTCTTACGAGCTCTCGCCCATGAACTTCCGTACACGCCACGGGTGTGCCCGATGTGGTCGTTGTGACACCACTGGCACTTGAACGCGCCGATCCGCCCTCCTGTCTTCGCGGTCGCACGGGTAACTACATTCGCCAAAGAAGCCGTCCATCTGTTCGATGAACAGTTCGGTCAAGCGGAGATGGAGTCATGACCCACGAAACCACCTGGCGCATCGCCGCCGCGGCCGCCATCTCACTGGCACTGCTCAGCTCTGCCGCCCTGGCGATCACCCTGGTCGTCGCCTTCGAACGGTCGATGAGGCGATCCATCGGGCGACGACGGACTACGCGGCCACGGTGAGCGCCGACGCACCATGAGCAGCACGACAGCTGCTTACCGTAGGCGATGGATCATGATGATCAAGAACGGCATCGAAGTCCGTTGCGGGATCTGCGGCAAACCGATACTCCACAAGAAGAGTGATCCAAGTGGTCGCCTCTCCGTTGACCACATCGTCCCGGAGTCATGGTGTGGCAGCGATGACGCTAAGAACCTGCAACCATCGCACGTCAGGTGCAACGCAGTGAAGGGGAACAACACCGACAGGGTTATCGAGAGGGCGTGAGCTGTGTGGCAGCGCGCTCGGTTGATCCTTGAACATACAGGCTTTGACCCCACGCACCGGGATATGGTTGGACAAGTCTGATCGGCCCAAATGGGGGGAACACAATTGAAGAAGCTTGGTCTCATCGTTTCGTTGACATGTGTCGTTGCACTGACAGGTTGCGGGACCACGCAGACCCAGTCAGCGACCACTCCGACAGCGACACCCTCGACCGCATCGCCGTCACCGACACCTACTCCGACCCCGACCCCGATGACCAATCAGGCAGCCGGGAAGTACTACCTCGACACCATCTGTCCCGCGAACAAGCTCAGCGTTCCTCTCGACGCGGCGTTCCAGGCCAATCCTGTTGACCTTCAGACAGGCAAGGCGGCTGCGGCAGCGAACCGCGACGGACTCGCAAAATCGGCGAAAGAGCTTGCCAATCCGGCGCATCCGTGGCCGCCACTCGTCAAAGAGGACGTCGATGCGTTCGTCAACGACCTCTACACGGATATCTCAGAGGCCGACAATATAGCCGGCCAAGCGAACGTGAATGGTCTCGTCGCTGCCGCAAAGGCGTGGAAGGATTCGGGTGGTGCAGCGAAGGCCCAGGCGGTGCGAGTCAAGCTCGGACTTCCCTCTGACGCCAGAGCATCCTGCGGCATGTGATCAGGCCAGCACCTTTCCACTTATCCACATCTTGAAAATTTGAGGCCAATATCGCACACTAAACGCCAGGAGGCCAACTATCAATTTATGCGGCAAGGGGTTCAAATAGTCAACGCGAATGTTTATAATCAAGAGATAGATGAACAAAGCATTCGACATTGCAAGATATATGAAGAAAAGTACGCAATCAAGTGGAACTTCAATACATGCATCCGATCATGCGACCCTGATTAGGGTTCGTGAACTTGTTCTCCCTCACCTGAAGTAACTTTATAGACGATATCTCTGTATTCAGAGTTTGGAATCGTCAAAACAGTGGAAGCCATCTCTTTCGCTTTTCCGGGAAGTTCCACGCTAGAAGTTACGACTAGCTGACCGTCGGCGGCTGTCACAGTAGCCGAGGGATCATACATATTCACATAGGTCTGGACTACAGAGGACGGGTCACTGTTGTAGGCCTCCATGAGCGCCAACCAGGCTGCACCAACAGTCGCCACTTTACCCAAGGTTGACCCAACCCTACGCCCGAGAGTCGGTTGAGCCGAGCCCCGCTTCTGGATGTCCCGAACGATGTCGAGAACCTCTGCGACTACTTCGTCGACATCGCGCTTCGGCTGTGTGGGCGCAGGCTTCGCCTCATGGACTTCTTGGATCTTGGCGTCAAGCCTCTCCCACCAAACGTCGAATGTCTCCGCTACATCGCTATGCGTCTTTGGCTCGAGCAGGCTGTCGTTGATAGTGTTCGCCAACTCGAGCAGACCTTCTTTGTTCAGAAGGCAGAGGTGAAACTCGCGGAGTGGCCCGCTGTAGTCCGTCTTTTCAGCGAAGTCGATCAAGATGGGCGCCACTTTGGTCTCAACACCGTCTACCGCCTTGGAGATCGCGCCAGCTTCGAAGTTGATCCATGGTGCGTTCTGGTTGTCAGGTGTTATGCAGATGATCCCAATTTTGGTCTCTGCAAGCTCGTTTGTGATGCGATCAGACCATCGTGTGCCGACCTTGATATCGCTCTCGCTCACGAAGGCAGTGCTAGTCTGCGAAGTCTTTTCAATCCACCACTTCAGCACCTTGGCGATCTCTTTGCTCTTAGGACCTGACCAACTGATAAAGATCTTCAAGGCCCACCCCTGCTCGCTCCGATACTCAGGCAAGGGTACCAATGAAGCGCCACAGGACCCCGTTCATATCAGTCAGACAACGACACACCAGGGTGCTTGAATCGCCAGCTGCCGGGCGTCCTGCCTCCAGGGACAGCATCATCGTGAGCGCCCATGTTGCTTTCGCTGTCTCGCATCAGGGCCACGTTTATCTTCATGGGCTTGATTGAATGAAGAACCTCCAGTGCGACTTCGAGTTCGATCTCGTCTGATGCATGAAATAGAAGCATGTCCTGCGGCGTCAGCCCTCTTGCTGTTAGCCCAAGCGGTACTGCGCGTGGCCCGCTGATGATGACACCGTCACTTGGTCTCTGGAAGGAGACCGTCTGAAGTCCCGATGGAGCGGTCGCTGTTTCCATGGGAGGTACGACGTCCAGTTCAAACGTCTCACCCATAACCGTTATCCGTCCGCTCATTCCATGTGCCGGCAGCGTGACAATGTCACTACCGTTGTGTTCGATGTAGATCTTCAGCTGTCCGGTACATGTCAAAGATTCACCCCGGCCTGGGTAGGCGTTTATTGGAGGCACCGCTGGATGGGCCGCAGCGTAAAGGTCCGCTTCCAACACGACGATCTGCGGCAGACGAACAGCCGGTATCAACATGCGAAGTACCTCGTCCCGTCGTGCTGTCCTAGTACTGGTGCCTTCGCGGATCGGTATCTCAAGGGTGGGGTTCCCAAGGCCTGTCTTCACGACATACGGTGCTCGATCAGAGGCAAAGGCGACCGCTACGACATGCTCTCCCTTGTCACCTACTGGCACAGACAAGTGCCGAACCATCTCAGGAGGTGTCTGGTCGAATTTAGGGGTAATTTGTCCCCACCAGTCGCTGACCTCAGTACCAACAACTTCGAAGATCTCAGCAGTCTTCTCATCGATTCCGATTATGTAGATAACCGGATCTCCACCGGCCCGATTGAGGCTGGCAGCCAATTGGCGTGCCTTGCTCTCCTGAGGCCAGTCACGCTTGCACTCGATAAAGTCGTGCTCGACTTGCTGACCGGCACGAATTTGATCAACAGCTGTGATTACTTTGGTTTCCAGGTCGATCGCGCGCATGAACCAACGCTACCCGCCGTTAGCGCAAGAAGCGGGTTTCTAACTCAGTTCAGCACGGAAGAACTCACGGCCTGAGGCATAGCGCCATATGACGTGATCTAAGCGTCTCGCTTCAGTCGGGTACAGCTCGGCTACCTTCTTGATCAGTTCGGCAGTCTGCGTGGGCGTTACGGCCGTCGTGAGGCCCGCGTGTTCCTCAACGAAGCGGATCACCATGCGGTCAGGCTTTACTGACTGGAAGCCAGCCAAAATCAGGAAGTAGTTGAAGGTCACGCCAGAGGACTGACTCGGAAGCTTAAGCCAGGCCTTCTTCACGGGTGTGAGGTGATCGTCCACTGCGTGCAGCTCATGGAGCGCGGCAACCGTCGTGATGCCGAGATCATCAAGCACCTTCGTAGCCCGGTAGATGACTTCTGTCTTCGGTAGCGCACCAGGCTTCGTGTGAGCCGGCTTGTGGTTGTCTACCAGCTTCGCCCACCCAGCACTGCCGCCGACCTCTTCGAATGTCGCCAGGAGTTCCTTAGTGCCGTCGGTGTAAGGATCAGCGCCCTGATCTTTCCGGTACTTGCAGTACTCCGCCACGACGTTGATGACGCTCTGGTAGTGAGATCCGGTCGAGAAGATGGAATCGATGATGCAGAGGGCCAAGCTGTCCGGGTACCCGCCCGCTGCGATCCACATCGTCTGGTCACCGAAGATCTCTCGGCAAACCTCAGTCAGTTTGTTCACTTCTACGGTAAAGTCAGTCGTCATGGTTGGACTGTAACAAGATCCAGCGACAACCTGTCGAGATGCCACCGAAAGTTCGCATTTGGAGGCCGGTCACAACCCGGACTTCAGCCGCCGAGCGCTCCTAGGAGATAGCGTGGTGTGTCCCTATAGGCTTGAATCGTCCAGGAACAAGAGGCCACGGTGTGCCCGTGATGCCGCCCCGGGCCGCGGCAGGCCGGATCCACCGCCGATGATTGCTGCGGCGGTCGCGCTGTGATGGGAATTCTCAAAGGGCGGGCGACGCAAGAGCCGTACCGAGTCATCGTGAACAGCCGACAGCGAATGGATTGCCGTGACCTCCATGGCTTGCCGGTCCCCCAAATCCGGCAAGAGCCCCGGGAGCCGCTCGGCAAGCATCGTCTTGCCCGCACCGGGCGGACCGCAAAGCAGCACATGATGTGCCCCGGCTGCCGCGACCTCCAAAGCACGGCGGGCATCGCCCTGCCCCGAGACATCACAAAGATCCGGAACCACCGCGGCACCGACGTCCTGATCCCCCGTAACGTCACCGTCGGCCGGGTCATAATCCAGGGCCAGGTCCTGCGGAGCGGCCCCGAAATCAAACGCAAGACGAGCCAGGGTCTTGTAACCACGAACCACCGCCCCGGGAACCAACTCTGCCTCGGCGACGTTGGCCTGAGCCACAACAATCTCGGAGTGGCCTGCCTGAACAGCCGCCATGACCGCCGGCAAGATGCCGCGAACCGGCCTCAACCTGCCATCCAGCCCCAACTCGGAGATGAAGACCGTGCCTTCGGTAGAACGGATATCACCAGCAGCGCGCAACACTGCCATGGTGATCGCGAGGTCGAACCCCGAGCCGCGCTTCGGCAGCGAGGCCGGAATCAGGTTTGCAGTGATCTTTCGGCGACTCAGCGAGATGCCGGAATTCTGCACCACGAGACTAATGCGTTACTTGGTTTCGTCTGCGGAAGCCTGGGCACCTCTGGCTTCGGGCCAGAAGGCGGCCTTCCTACTCGACACCTGCCGACTCTAAGGCCGCCTTGACGCAATCGTCCACGCCGAGGAAGTGACGGTTGCTGTCCCCCGGCGCGCTAAGGCTCACCTGACTATCGTCGAAGGACGCCCGAACAACCCGCTGCTTTTGTCTAGCATATGCGCCGCATGACTGACGGCCACGACGTCAAGAGACCAACGCCAGGGCCGCCCCTGCGGAAATCCTTCTCCGGACCGATCAGGAACGAAAGAACAATCAGGAGCACGGCAGACACAGACAATCTTCAATACCTGGATGGCCGTCGTCGGCGCGCCTTGGCAATGGGTGAATCGTCGTTACGCTCGTCATTGAAGCCCTCAAAACGTTGGAGGAGCCGATCTGACCCATCTATTGAAAGGCTTAGACGGCCATCCCTCTGCAGGCGTCATTGACGCATAATCCCACCGCTGCGTTGGTATCGCCAATTGAGGTTCAAGGGGATCCGGTGTCGGCCGGCGTATCTTCGAGAGGCTCGGCTTGAAATTATCCCAACAAATCAAAGTAAGCCGTCCCCGCGTTCCAGTCGACAGGATGCCTCAACGTCCCAACAGCTGGGTTGAGTGCGCTGTACATCATGCCATCAGCGGCATAGATGCCGACGTGTCCCCAGTTGTTGGGCCCCTGCGGGTTCTGCACCACCAAGTCCCCTGGCTGGGGATTGTCAGTTTGGTGGCCCACGGTCCACTGATCTACTCGTGGGAGGTTGATCCCCGCCTGCCTATAGATCCATTGAACATAGCCCGAGCAGTCCCACGCTTTGAACGCCGTTCCACCCCACACGTAAGCCCCGCCGAGCCCTTCTTGAGCAAAGTGCAGAATGTCCTTCCGGATCTGACTCAAATTTTGCGGTATCCCCGGCGGCGCCGAACCGTTCGGAGGGCTATAGCAAGAAGCTGGTGCAGTGCCACCTGCGAGTGCGTCAACGATGGCCGTTGCCTCCGGTTCCCACCACGCGTACAGCTCAGGAAAGGCCGATACTTGAACAGCTTGGGCAGCCTTGCCTTTATCCATGGATTGCCAGGTAGGGACATCAAGCAGCCCGGGCGGGCTGCCGTGATTGGGACCGCTCGGGCCGCCGTAGAAGGCCCGGGCGTTGTAGTTAGGGTCCATCAGTTGATCGATGGACCCCCAGCCGACGGCTGGACGTTGCTGGGCGGTGCCAAGCGAGTCGTGGTCGCTGCCGACGCCGTCGTGCGGAATCAGGAGCGAAGCGGGAACGTTTGTGTTCGCCAGGACTCTTAATCCGGATTCCTGGAGGGCCACCATGATCGCGATGATTTGGCCGTCCCTCGAGATGCCCATTTGCTTTCCGACTGCAATATAGATCCGGGCGACTGACACCTGTCCCGAAGTTAGGGTGGTCGGCGCCTTGCTGTGTGGCTGAATCTCCAGACCACCGTCAGCTGGCGGCCGGCCGTTGCCCATCGCGCCGAACGAGCAAGCACCAGGAGTGGTCGCCGAGTTGGCGGCAAACACTGCCACTCCAGCGCAAAACGCGAAGGCACAGATCAGGATCAGTGCCATAATCGCAGCCGTCGACGCCCGCAGAATAGCTCGGCGCTTCGCCAATCCGGTCAGAACCGCGGTTGCAGGCATCAGTAGACGATCCTGCTCGGGGTCGCGTAGAAGCCAACGACTGCGCAATGATCGATCGGGGCTGTAGTGGCCGGTGGACAATTCACCATGACGCTCACGGGAGCGGCATAGGCGTTGCGGTCCGAGTTCGATTGATCCACAACGCGCAGAGTGGCTGTGCAGACGTGGAGGCCAACCCAGGGCGCCGGGTGGTCGCGCACCTTGGCCAGCTCGCCGTCGCACACAAGGGACTGGACCGTCGCCGAACGGCGTGCCTGTTCCCCCGCCAAGGTCGCAAAGGTTCCGGCGTTAACACCGGTCGCTTCGAACTCCTGCACAAACACCGTTAGTGGGTTGGACCCGTCCGGCAGAACGTCCCACCAGTCCCGGAGCCGGGAGTAGACCTCAGAGTACGACGCCGTTCGCGTATCCCAGGTATATATCGCCGTCGCTGCCGCGCCAGCGAGTCTGCGGAAGTCCGATGTGCGTGGTTCGCCGATCGCCTGTGGAGTTACCATCGCGGAAGCTGAGGTCGGCGATGCGGCTGGCGAGAAGGTCGACGACGTCGCGGCGCCGGTGGTTGCAGGGCCCGCCGTCGAAGGTGAAGCCGGCTCCGTTCGGGTCCCGCCTGCGGGAAGCGCAAGAATGAAAATCGCCGCCACCACGCTCAGAATTGCCAGGACGCCGATCCACCAGGACCGCCGTCTCCCTGAGCCAAGCGGTGTACGCCTCTGCAACAGCCCCATGTCTGCCTCCTTGTCCCCTTCATTGCAAGCAGTGCGGGCTCACGACATGACTCAAGAGGCCGTTGTCATTCCATTCCGGAGAATCCTCCACGACGCCTGATACAGCCGCCGGGCGAATCCAATCTGCACGGCCACATAGCGTTCGGTGACCCCGAGCTCCGCGGCCAAAGACTCCAGGGCTCGGTTCCTCTCCGGCCCACGAACACCTCGACGAACGATGCTGACCGCAACTCGGCGGAGCACTAGCGTCGGCAAGCATTCAGCTGCGGACTGGCAGAGATCTTCCATGCTGCGGATGTCTGCCGGCTCCACTTCCAAGGCACTTTGAACAGTCTTCGCGGTCTGGCGCACCACTGTCACCGCATGCCACCGGCGGCGATCCTGTGGCGAGGGCGGACCGTATCGACGCGGCGCAGTAAGACTCTCCATGGCTAGGCCCCAAACGCTTTCATTCACACTGGCTCGGGTCAGGGCAATAATCGCTCGCGCCCATTGCTGGTCTATTACCCCGTCGGCGCCTCTGTCCCAGTTCCGGTCGATAGCCAAGAGAGCGAGCGCGTCAGACGAGGCCGGGCAGTCACCGCAGCTTGGTTCGAGCAGTAGCGGCAGCGTCTGATGGGACAGCTCACGACGAATGTGTGCGGCGCATAGGTTGCCGGTCACTCCCTGTACCCACGCCTCAAAGCGAATACCGGGGAGTTGGCGATAGTGGCCGCGTGCGACTCCATCCCAGACGGCCAACCGGACGTCTTGCATGACATCGTCCACATCGCATGCTCGGCCGATCCTGGAGAGATGTGAAACGACGTAACGTCGTACTCCCTCGACGGCCACCATGATCTGGTCAACCGGGATTGGCACCGGATCGAGAGGCCTGGTCAGAGATACATCTATGGTCGCTGGTGTTGGTTGTTTTTGTTGGGCTTGATTCGCCCCGTCTTCGACACTCATTGTCTTCACCGCTTCGACAAAGCAGACTCCTGTAGTCCGACGCGGGTAACCCCGCACACGAGGGTGTCAGCCCAGAATCGACTCCACCCACAGTCGCAACAAAGCTATGCAAACTATTGTCAAGAATAATTAAAGTATCGTCAAGACTGCGAGTCTTACTTTTCTAGACTCGTTCGGTAAGAATGGTTCCATGCCAAGGATTACTCAGCCTCACGACGACGCCTGGTCGTCCGACGTCGAGGCTGCCGTCGCGACTTTTGGCAATAGGTCGCGGAACGAAATCCTCCGCTACCTTTCGGCGCACGGCCCGGCAACCCGCGGAGACATCGTGGATGCAGTGAGTGCCGGCGAGCCAAGCGTGGCCAAACACCTTTTAGCCCTCGAAGAGGCTGGAGCGATCAAAGTCGACGTCGAACCCGGCCGGAGGCACGGACGGTCACCTCGCTATTCAGCAAACTCTGTCCGCATTAAGGAACTTCTGGATGCTCATCTTCAGTATCTGATGGAGAGTTAGCGGCAGCCTCCTCGGCGGCGGGATGTCGGCTGATGTCCTTGTTGAGATACTCGGAGATCACTCGAAGGGTCTCCGGCGAGACATCTCCTAGAGTTCGGGCCGCGAAGGACTTCACCCGTGCCGCACGGAGGGACTTGACGAACTCAAGCTGGGAATCGATGCGCTCGGGCAAGTCAGCATTGCCGCCAACAAGAAGGTATGAGCGATCGACATTGAAGATGTCGCACAATGCGGTGAGCAATTCAGTATCGCTAACGAGGCGACCGCGCCCGTCCTTCATGTAGAACCAGCGGGCTCTGGAAAGCTTGATACCCCTTCCGGCTAGTTCATCCTGGACTTCGCGGAACGTGACCGGCTTCCCTCGCTCCGCTACCACCACGTCGAGGAGCAGATTCAGGCGCCGCGCAAGTTCCGCCTGAGGAGTCAGTGTCCCAGTCGAGCCCGTCTCTTCACTTGGCATGGACACCCCCTCGGGACTTACTGACGCGGTACGGCGGGATCAGAATTCGCGGCATTCACTGGTGTCCCCAGTATTTCGCGGGTGACCCTGCAGGGCAATGAGATACCCACGTCCACGAAGGCCTTCCCAACTTCAGAAAGCCGGCGTAGCCTGCTGCTGTAGACCCGTCTACAGCAGCACTTCTAACATTTCCCAGGCTATGGTCTCCATGTCGAACATCTTGATGAACCGAACACGAAGCCAAATCATCCGTTTCCTCCTCAGGAATGGGCCCACTACCTGCAGTGAAGTCGGAGCCGAACTCCGAATCTCGTCCTCAGCCGTCCGCCGGCAGATCGCACTCATGCGTCACGCCGGGCTCGTGGAATCGACGGATTCATCGAGGATTTCAGTCTCTCCCCAGAACGTCCAAGCGGCCGCCGAAGCCTTTTCGGCGACTTTGTGCAGCGAAGGTCTGCCCCAGACTCCCCGAATGCCCGCGAATTGACCGGTCAATGCGGCCACTTGGGCTTGGTCATGTCTATTCCTGCGTCCAGGATCATGAACTGCCAACTCCACTCACGAAATCGGGGACGGCAAATGGACCTTGAATTCTTCGAGCCGGCAGAGGCAGCTGCCCTTATGCGATGCACTGAGGCTTGGCTCCGCGACGGCGCTGCCACAGGCCGATTTCCTCACACATGCTGGGGCAAAGGAAAAATCATCTTCACCTCCGAGCACATCCTGGAAATCGCCCGACTGAGCGAGGTTCCGGCGCAGGCTGCACCGACGGCGGCCGCACGGCTCATCGGAACTCGCGCGAAAGGCCGACTGTCCCCGGTGAACTAATACACGAACCGCGCGGCTTCAGCGGCGCATTTCATCAGTGAACGAATCCGGTGATCGAACGCTCTGTGGCGTCAGCACCTGCCTGCAGCGCTTGTGGCATCAGGTGACCGTATACCTGTTCCGTTGTCCGGGTTGAAGCGTGGCCGAGGCGCCGTGAAATGGTAAATAGCGAGACTCCGTCTTGGATTAGCCACGACGCATGCGTGTGCCGGAGATCGTGAATACGTGGCGTCTTGCTCAGCCCAATCGCCTGCGCCGTCCGGACCGCCGGCACCCAGTAGTGATGCCAATACAACTTATGGACAATCCGCTGCCCTTTTGGAGTGGTGAACAGGAGTTCCTTTCCGGGGCGGCTGGCAACCAGAGGGATCAATATTTCTACAAGTGCCGGATTGAGCCCGATGGTGCGCTTTCCGGCGCCGGTCTTCGTGGCTCCAACGTAAAACTGCGACTGCCCGTCCCGTTTCCAGGCCTTGTTGATCCGTACCGTGGGCGGCTTGGACAAAAGGTCGACATCACCCACGGTTAGCGCTGTAGCTTCTCCGAACCTAGTCCCAGTCATGACCAGGAAGTTCGTAAACGCCTTGTACCGCTCCCCCATGCCTTCCATGATCAAGCTGAATTCGGCGTGAGTGAGAAACATCGCTTCATCCTCAGCCCGGTCAAGGCTGGGCAGCTGCACGCCGCGACAAGGGTTCCGCGGGATGTATTGCAGCATCTCGGCGGTGTTCATCGCCGCAGAGATAAGACCGTGAACGTTGTGGATGGTCTTTGGGGAACGGCCCTTGGCCAACATCGACTTCACCCAGTGATTCATGTGCCGGTAATCGAGCTTGTCCACCGGGATGTGACCGATGACGTTCCGCACATGAAGATCGAGCATCGTCTGGTAGGTCCGGGTGGTTCCACTTGATGGTCGAATCAGGAGGTCGATATGCTCCTGAATCACTTCGGCCACAGTTGGTACTTTGGACTTGTTCGCAAGGATTGCTTGCTGGGCAATTTCGAAGGATTGTCCGTTCGCATCCAACAAGCGTTTAAGGGTCTCGGCTTCGGATTCGGAGGTGACAGTCAGGCCTTGTTGCTCGCGGCTCTTCGGGTCGCGCCAAAGCACCATAAAGGAGGATGTTCCGTCCTTTTTCGTGCGTTTGCGGATGCTGGCCACACAAAAATGTTAGATCCGTGTCAACACTTTTGGGGTTTTTGTCAACAGTCAGGGGCCAAATAGGCCCCTGACCTGCGGAAACACTGTGCCCGAGGTGGGACTCGAACCCACACACCTTTCGATACCGCATTTTGAGTGCGGCGCGTCTGCCAATTCCGCCACTCGGGCGCGGAAACACTGGAACAAGACTATCCGACGTCGAAGTCTTTCCAGATCTCAACGCTCCCTGTTGCAGTGCGCGAAACTACTCTACATGCAGATAGGCTATTTTCCAGAACCGGCTCGGCCGAGCAATAAATCATACGCAAGGACCGGGTGCAACTAAGATGGTCATGAACCCGCCGTACGTCTTGAAGGAGATCCCGTGTCAGAACAGACGGAGACCAAGCCCGCATCCCAGCCGGCACGCCGTGTAGTTGTCGCAGAGGACGAGACCCTCATCCGCCTGGACATCATCGAGATCCTGAAGGGCGAAGGCTACGACGTCGTCGGCGAGGCCGACAATGGTGAGAAGGCAGTTCAGCTGGCCGAGGAGTTGAAGCCGGACCTGGTCCTCATGGACGTCAAGATGCCCGTCATGGACGGCATCTCGGCCGCTGAGAAGATCGTCAAGGCCAGGATCGCTCCTGTGGTCCTCCTCACGGCTTTCAGCCAGAAGGAACTCGTGGAGCGCGCCCGCGACGCCGGAGCCATGGCCTATGTGGTCAAGCCCTTCACTCCGGCCGACCTGATCCCCGCTATCGAGATCGCGTTGTCCCGCCACGAGGAGATCAAGGCCCTTGAAAACGAGGTGTCCGACCTCCAGGAGCAGTTCGCCACGCGCAAGCTCGTAGAGCGTGCCAAGAGCCTCCTGACGACCAAGATGGGCCTTACGGAGCCGGAAGCATTCCGTTGGATCCAGAAGACTTCCATGGACCGCCGCCTCAGCATGCGAGAGGTCGCCGAGACCATCATCAACCAGGTCAACTAGCCGCTGCCGCGAAGGGCGCCTGCTTTCCCATGGGATAGCAGGCGCCCTTCGTCGTCCCGGGAAGCGCGCTGCGGCGCCCTTCGCGGCCCTCGAGGCATCCGGAACCCGGAACCCGGAACAAGCTTCCCAAGCCGCCAAAAAGGAGGCCCCGCCAAAACGGCGGGGCCTCCTTAGTTGAACCGAGAGAGATCAGGCCTTGCCCGACTTCTTCTTCTTTTCCGGCCAGGGACCGACCTTTTCCTTGCGCGCGGACTCTTCCACGCGAGACGTGTCAGCCAGGTCGCCCACCCTGTGGACCTTCAGGGAGTTCGTCGAGCCGGCCTGTCCGGGAGGCGAACCGGCAGCAATGACCACGAGGTCACCGTTCTCGACGATCTTCATTTCCAGAAGGCTGCGGTCAACCTGGGCAGTCATGGCGTCGGTGTGCCCCACCATGGGAACCAGGACCGGCCGGATGCCCCACGTCAGCGCCAGCTGGTTCCAGACCTGCTCCACCGGGGTGAAGGCGAAGACCGGCTTGACTGGGCGCAGACGGGACAGGCGGCGGGCTGAGTCACCGGACTGCGTGAACGTACAGATGTACTTTGCGTCCAGCTGGTCGGCGATTTCGACGGCGGCACGCGTGATAGCGCCACCGCGGGTCTTGGGCTTGGTACCCAGCGGAGGAACGCGTTCGAGGCCGTGTTCTTCAGTGGACTCGATGATCCTGGCCATCGTCTTGACGGTTTCGATCGGGAACTTGCCCACGCTGGTCTCGCCGGAGAGCATGACCGCATCGGCGCCATCGAGCACGGCGTTGGCGCAGTCCGATGCCTCGGCGCGGGTCGGACGGGGGTTGTCGATCATCGACTCAAGTACCTGGGTAGCAACGATGACGGGCTTCGCCCAACGGCGTGCCAGCTCGATCGCGCGCTTCTGCACGATCGGCACTTCCTCAAGCGGAAGCTCCACGCCCAAGTCGCCACGGGCAACCATGATGGCGTCGAAGGCGTCGATGATTTCGTGGAGCTGGGCCACTGCCTGCGGCTTCTCGATCTTGGCGATCACCGGCACGCGGCGGCCTGCTTCGTCCATGATTTCGTGAACGCGCTTGATGTCCGATGCATCACGAACGAACGACAGCGCAACCATGTCGACGCCGCGCTTCAAGGCCCAGCGGAGATCGTCCTCGTCCTTTTCACTCAGCGCGGGGACGTTGACGGCAACGCCAGGCAGGTTGATGCCCTTGTTGTTGGAAACCCAGCCACCAACCGTCACCTTGGCAACTACCTTGACATCGTCAACCTCGATGGCACGAAGTGCAACCTTGCCGTCGTCGATCAGCAGTGCGTCGCCGACGTTGACGTCTTCCGTAAGGCTCTTGAGCGTCGTGGAGCAAATGTCCTTGGTCCCCGGAACGTCCGCGGTGGTGATGGTGAACGTGTCACCGACAGCGAGTTCGTGGGGACCGTCGACGAAGCGGCCGAGGCGGATCTTCGGGCCCTGCAAGTCGGCCATGATGGCAACGGGCTTGTGGAGCTGGGCGGCGGCTTTGCGGACGTTCTCGTACGTGTTGTCGTGTACCGAGTAGTCGCCATGGCTCATGTTCATGCGGGCGACGTCGACGCCGGCTTCCAGCACCGCGAGGGTGTTGTCAAAGCTGGAAATTGCCGGTCCGAACGTTGCCACGATTTTCGCGCGTCTCATATACCTACCCTAATAGTGTGCTGCAGTTGGAGTTGGGAAAGCGTCGTGCGCCGGCCCTTAGAGGACCGATATAGCCCGGTCGGTGGGAGCCACCGGCGCGGGGAGAATAGTGCTGCCCATCAGGAACTTGTCGACGGCGGCAGCGCAGGCGCGGCCTTCGGCGATAGCCCAGACAATCAAGGACTGCCCGCGGCCGGCATCGCCGGCCACGAAAACGCCCTCGGTGTTGGTCATGTAGTACCCATCTCGGGCCACGTTGCCGCGGCCGTCGAATTCTGCGCTGACCTGTTCGGTGATACCGGCAGGTTCCGCGCCCGTAAAGCCAAGCGACAGCAAGACCAGATCAGCCGGGATGACGCGTTCGGTGCCGGCCTTCGGCAGTCGCTTGCCGTCCACGAATTCGGTCTCGGCAACCTTGACCCCTGTGAGCTTGCCGTTTTCTCCGACAAATTCAACAGTGGAAGCAAGGTATGTGCGTTCGCCGCCCTCCTCGTGCGCGCTGGCAACCTCGAAGAGCGTCGGGAACGTCGGCCATGGCTGGTGCGAGGCACGTTCAAGCGGGGGCTGCTTGCCGATCGCAAGCGTGGTGACAGACGCGGCGCCATGTCGGTGTGCCGTGCCGAGGCAGTCGGCGCCAGTGTCGCCGCCACCGAGGATTACCACATGCTTGCCCTTGGCATCGATCTGGCCTTCCACGGTTTCACCCGCAACCACGCGGTTGGCGGGCACCAGGTAATCCATGGCGAAGTGGATGCCTTCAAGCTGGCGGCCGGGAATGGGAAGATCGCGCGGCACGGTAGCACCGGTGGCAATCACCACGGAATCGTAGCGTCGGCGCAGTTGCTCCCACGTCACGTCGCTTCCGACCGCCACACCGGTACGGAACCGGGTGCCCTCTGCCTTCATCTGCTCGACTCGGCGGTCGACCTGTTCCTTCTCCATCTTGAAATCGGGGATGCCATAGCGCAGCAGTCCCCCGATCTTGTCGTCGCGCTCATAGACGGCTACGGTGTGTCCGACGCGCGTCAGTTGCTGTGCAACTGCAAGCCCCGCGGGGCCCGAGCCGACGACGGCGACCGTCTTACCGGAGAGGCGCGTCGGCGGAAGCGGCTGTACCCAGCCGTTCTCAAAGGCGTCGTCAATGATGGAAACTTCAACCTGCTTGATGGTCACAGCGGGCTGGTTGATGCCCAAAACACAGGATGCCTCACAGGGTGCGGGACACAACCGGCCCGTGAACTCCGGGAAGTTGTTCGTAGCGTGCAAGCGCTCGATCGCTTCCTCGCCCTTTCCGCGCCAGGTGAGGTCGTTCCACTCAGGGATGAGGTTCCCCAAGGGGCAGCCTTGGTGGCAGAACGGAACGCCACAGTCCATGCAGCGGCCGGCCTGGCTCTTGAGCACGCCCTTGTCCTGGGCCTCATAGACTTCCTTCCAGTCCATGATGCGGACAGGAACGGGACGGCGTGGCTGCGTCTCGCGCTGCCGGACTTTCAGAAATCCGCGTGGATCAGCCACCGGTTACCTCCAGGATTCGAGACCATACTTCTTCGCCGTCGGGGTCAAGGCCCTCTTCGATAGCGTCGAGACGGGTTTGCAGGACTGCGGCGTAGTCGCGCGGCAGAACTTTGGTGATGCGGGCAGCTGTGTCGTCAAAGTTTTCGAGCAAGCGGCCTGCGAGGACGGATTCGGTTTCTTCCAGGTGCTTGACCAGGAGGCCGTGGACGATGGTGCGGTCCTCGTCGTCAAGCTCAAGCAACTGCAGCTCGCCGGTGTCCAAGGCTTGCTTGTTGACCCGGGCAGGCTGGAGGTCCAACACGTAGGCAGTACCACCGGACATGCCCGCACCGAAGTTGCGGCCCGTGCGCCCGATGATGAGCGTCTGGCCGCCGGTCATGTACTCGCAGCCATGGTCACCGATGCCTTCGACGACGGCGGTGGCACCCGAGTTGCGCACCAGGAATCGTTCGCCTACCTGGCCACGCAGGAACATTTCTCCGCTCGTGGCGCCGTAGCCGATCACGTTGCCGGCGATCACGTTCCGTTCCGCCTGGAAAACGTTGGTGCGGTCCGGACGGACGATGATGCGCCCACCGGAGAGGCCCTTGCCGACGTAGTCATTCGAGTCACCGAACATGCGGAGGGTAATGCCAGCGGGAAGGAATGCTCCCAGCGACTGCCCGGCGGTCCCCTTCAACGTGATATCGATAGTGTCAGTAGCGAGCACATCGATGCCGAACGTCTTGGTCACCACGTGCCCCAGCATGGTGCCCACCGAACGGTCCGTGTTGATGACGTCGACGGCGATCTTCACCGGCGTGCGGTCGCTCAATGCCTCCGCGGCCATCCCGATGAGGCGCTGGTCGAAGTGCTTGTCGAGTTCGTGGTTCTGGCCGGTGAGGTTCCGCAGGGGAACGTCGTCGTCGAACTCGAGGCCGTGCAGGATCGGGTCCAGGTCGAGGCCTTCGGCCTTCCAGTGGTCGATCGCTTCGCGGGTGTCCAGGAATTCTGCGTGGCCGATCGCCTCTTCGAGGCTGCGGAAGCCAAGCTCGGCCAGCAGTTCGCGGACTTCCTCGGCAAGGAACTCGAAGAAGTTGACCACGAATTCCGGCTTGCCGTTGAAGCGCGAACGAAGCTCAGGGTTTTGCGTCGCCACACCGACCGGGCAGGTGTCGAGGTGGCAGACGCGCATCATGATGCAGCCGGAAACCACCAGGGGCGCGGTCGCGAAACCGTACTCCTCAGCACCCAGCAAAGCGGCGATGACGACGTCGCGGCCGGTCTTGAGCTGGCCGTCCACCTGGACCACGACGCGGTCGCGGAGCCCGTTGAGCATCAGCGTCTGCTGGGTCTCGGCGAGGCCGAGCTCCCACGGGACACCCGCGTGCTTGAGCGAGTTCAGCGGCGAGGCGCCGGTTCCGCCGTCGTGCCCTGAGACGAGCACGACGTCGGCCTTCGCCTTGGTGACGCCGGCGGCCACCGTGCCGATCCCGACTTCGGACACAAGCTTCACGTGCACGCGTGCCGACGGGTTGGCCCGCTTGGCATCGTAGATGAGCTGCGCGAGGTCTTCGATCGAGTAGATGTCGTGGTGCGGCGGCGGGGAAATGAGCCCGACGCCGGGGGTCGAGTGACGCGTCCGGGCTACCCAGGGGTATACCTTCTGCGCCATCAGCTGGCCACCTTCACCGGGCTTGGCGCCCTGGGCCATCTTGATCTGGATGTCCTCGGCGTTGGTCAGGTACAGGCTGGTCACACCAAAACGGCCTGAAGCGATCTGTTTGATGGCGGAGCGGCGCTCAGGATCCAGCAGCCGGTCCACGTCTTCGCCGCCTTCACCGGTGTTGGACTTGGCGCCCAGGCGGTTCATGGCGATTGCAAGCGTTTCGTGGGCTTCCTTGGAGATGGAGCCGTAGCTCATGGCTCCTGTGGAGAAGCGCTTCACGATGCTGGAAACGGGCTCTACTTCCTCGAGCGGCACTGCGGGGCGCAGGCTGTCCTTGAACTTCAGGAGCCCACGGAGGGTCATCAGGTTCTCGGACTGATCGTCAATGCCCTTGGTGTAGGACTTGAAGATGTCGTAGCGGCGTTCGCGGGTTGCGTGCTGCAACCGGAAGACGGTCTCCGGGTTGAACAGGTGCGGCTCGCCGTCGCGGCGCCATTGGTATTCGCCGCCGCCGAGCAGCGGGCGGTGCGGCAGCTCGATGCCGCCTTCCGGGTAGGCCATCTGGTGGCGTGCGGAAACTTCGGCAGCGATGACATCCAGGCCCACGCCGCCGAGCTGCGAGTGGGTGCCGGAGAAGAATTCGTCCACGAGGTCCTGGGACAGGCCCAGGGCTTCGAACGTCTGGGCGCCGGTGTACGAGGCCACCGTGGAAATACCCATCTTGGACATGATCTTCAAGACGCCCTTGCCGAGGCCCTTGATGAGGTTGTAGACGCCGTCTTCCGGGGTCACACCCACTACCTCGCCAGTGCTGATCAGCTGCTCCACGGATTCCATGGCCAGGTACGGGTTCACCGCGGATGCGCCGAAGCCGACGAGCACGGCCACATGGTGCGTTTCGCGGACATCACCGGCCTCGACTACCAGGGCGGTCTTGGTGCGGTTGGCGCTGCGGAGCAAGTGGTGGTGCACTGCACTGACGAGCAGAAGGGACGGGATCGGTGCCCACTGGGCGTTGGAGTCGCGGTCGGACAACACGATGTACTGCACGCCACGGTTGATCGCGCCGGAAACCTGCTCGCAGATTTCGGTGAGGCGGCTGCGCAGGGCTGCTTCGCCGCCTTCCGGACGGTAGAGGCCCCGGACCTTCATGGCGACCTTGTCGCCGTCGGCGTTTTCGATATTGGCGATCTTGGCGAGCTGGTCGTTGTTGATCACCGGGAACGGCAGGGAGATCTGCGGCTGGCGCACCTGCCCGACGTCGAGAAGGTTGCCGTTGGGACCGATGGCGCACTTCAGCGAGGTAACGAGCTCTTCGCGGATGGCGTCCAGCGGCGGGTTGGTGACCTGGGCGAAGGACTGCACAAAGTAGTCGAAAAGCAGGCGCGGGCGCTTGGACAGGACGGCAACCGGGGTGTCGGAGCCCATGGCGCCGAGCGGTTCGGCACCGGTGCGGGCCATCGGCCCGAGGAGGATCTTCAGTTCTTCGGTGGTGTAACCGAAAGTCCGCTGGCGGATGTTCACGGACGCAGCCGTGTGCAGCACGTGCTCGCGCTCAGGGAGATCGTTCAGGTCGATCAGGTTGTCCTTGACCCACTCAGCCCAAGGATTCGCCGCGGCGACCTCGGCCTTGACCTCTGCGTCGTCGATGATGCGACCGGCTTCGGTGTCCACCAGGAACATCTTGCCCGGCGAAACGCGGCCCTTCTTGACTACCTTGGCGGCTTCGACGTCGATCACGCCGACTTCGGAGGCGAAGATGATCAGACCATCTTCGGTGATCCAGTAGCGGCCAGGGCGCAGGCCGTTGCGGTCAAGGGTCGCACCAACAAGATTGCCGTCGGTGAAGGACACGGCTGCGGGACCGTCCCACGGCTCCATGAGCAGCGAGTGGTACTCGTAGAAGGCACGGCGTGCGGGATCCATGGTGGCATGGTTTTCCCAGGCCTCCGGGATCATCATCATGATCGAGTGCGTAATGGGGCGGCCGGAAAGCCAGAGCAGCTCGGCAACCTCATCGAAGGACGCGGAGTCCGAAGCACCCGGAGTACAGATGGGGTACAACTCTTCAGGTGAATCGCCCAGCAGGGGGTTCGCGAGCTGGGACTGGCGGGCCCGCATCCAGTTCCGGTTGCCCTTGACGGTGTTGATTTCGCCGTTGTGGGCAATGGTGCGGAAGGGCTGGGCGAGGGGCCACGAGGGGAAGGTGTTCGTGGAGAAGCGCGAGTGCACGATCGCCAGCTTGGTCTTGAAGCGCTTGTCTGAAAGGTCCGGGTAGAACGGCTCGAGCTGGGCGGTGGTCAACATCCCCTTGTACACGATGGTGCGCGAGGACAGGGACGGGAAGTATACGCCGAACTTGTTCTGTGCGCGCTTGCGGATACGCCAGGCGCGGGAGTCCAGTTCGTTGCGGTCCAGCACCTCGCCCGTAGCGGAGGCAAAGAAGGGCTGAGAGAAGTAAGGCATGCAGGCACGGGCCATGGCGCCGACCAGGTCCCCTACTACCGGTACCTCGCGCCAGCCAAGGACCGTCAGGCCCTCGTCCACTGCAAGCGCCTCGATGCCGGCCTTCGCGGTCTCGGCTTCGCGGGTTTCGGCCGGCAGGAAGGCAGTGCCAACGACGTACTGGCCCGGTGCAGGCAGCTCGAATTCGGCGACGGCCCGGAAGAACTCGTCCGGAACCTGCATCAGGAGGCCGGCGCCGTCGCCAGTGCCTTCGTCGGCGCCGACGGCGCCGCGGTGTTCAAGGTTGCGCAGGGCAGTCAGGGCCGCTTCCACGATGTCGTAGCCGGGTTCACCACGCAGGGTGGCGATAATGGCCAGGCCGCAAGCGTCCTTCTCCTGCTCAGGGTTGTAGAGTCCCTGGGCTTCCGGGAGCGCAGCGAAACGCTTGAAGGGCGAGATGGCCCCCTGCGGTTCGACTGTTTCGGACCAACTTGGGTTATGAAGATGGGTCATTGAAGACGTCCTTCCTCGAGATCGTGCGAATGGAAGGGACAACGTTGGCCCCACCTTGCCTGCCGTGTGACGGGCATAACAAAGCGCTAGTTACTTGAAATTGTAGGTCAGCGGGCAAGACGCAACGAACAGTTACGCTTGTCCCTGACCCAAGCTTGACCGCGGAGCCTCTGTGTGCTGCCGGGCGACTGCCAAGGGGTGCCACGACGCTGTGGCCGGGGGCCTCTGGGCGGTAGCCCGGTTCCCCTGTGCCGTAGCGCTGGCTACTTGGTGCTGCCAGCTTCCGGCCCGGATCCGGGGGCGCTGCTGGCGGTGGTTTCGGTGGACGCGGAGCCGGAATCCGACGTGACGCCGGCGTGTGACTCCTCGGCCGTTTCCGTTGGCTCAGCAGTATGGCCCAGATCGCTTTGGTTATTCCGGAGATTACCATGCGCACCGGTATCTGAGACAGATCCGTCCGCATCATGGTCCGTTGTACCGGTCACAATTGTGCTGTTGGTCTCATCGTCCACGTCGCCGGAGTCATCCGTGCTTGAGTCATCTGCGCCGACGGCCACGGCAGCAGGTTCGCGGCCGGGAAGGTACGCAGTATCCGGCACTGGCCTGCCACGCAGGCTCAGCACGATAAAGACGATAACCGCCGCGACGAACACGAAGATGCTCGTCCATACGTTGAGCCGCGTGGTGATGCCGAAGAGGTTGATCTGCTCTGCGTCGTCAATCCGCAGGGCTTCGATCCACACTCGACCAAGCGTGTAGTAAATGGCGTACAACCAAAAGAGACTGCCGCGGCGGAATTGGAAGCGGCGGTCCAGAACAAGCAGGATCGCGACACCGATGAGGTTCCACAGGGATTCGTAAAGGAACGTCGGGTGGAACAGAGTGCTGCTGGCCATCCCGGCCGGGAAGTTCGGGCTATTGGGATCGATCTGCAGACCCCACGGCAAGGTGGTGGGGCCGCCGAAAAGTTCCTGGTTGAACCAGTTCCCCCAACGCCCGATTGCTTGCGCCAGCAACAGACCCGGGGCCGCGGCGTCGAGGAATGCAGTGAGCTTGACGCCGGAGCGGCGGCAGCCCAGCCAGGCACCGAAAACGCCGAGAACCACGGCACCCCAGATGCCCAGGCCGCCCCGCCAAATCTGCGGTATCAGGGAGAGGTCGCCGGTGCCGTTGAAACCAGGGCCGAAATACGCGTCGGGCGAGGAGAACACGTGGTACAGACGGCCGCCCACAATGCCGAACGGGATCGCCCAGATGGCGATATCCCACAGGCTGCCTTCTGGCGTGCCGCGACGCTTCCAGCGCACGGCTGTGAGCCACAGTCCCAGGATGATTCCCAGGAGAATGCACAGGGCATACGCGTGGATGCGGAGAGACCCCCACGGAAGCGGAATATCGAATCCGGACCATGAGGGGCTCGGAATGCTCATGGGAGCCATTGCCGCGGCGTGGAGGAGACTCTGCATTGTCTACGCTTTTCCTTTTCTAGGCCTGCGCTGTTGCCCGGCCGAGGCCGGCGCTGAGGTTCTTGGTGAGTTGCGCGACGGCGTCAACGCCGCCGTCGCGGATGGCCGCAACCAGTGCGGTACCGACGATCACGCCGTCCGCGTATGCCGCAATCTCGCGGACGTGGTCCGCGTTGGAGACTCCGAGCCCGACGCAGACCCGTTCGGCGCCGGCTGCATGGGTGTCCGCGACGACCTTCTCGGCGCTGCTGCTGACCGACTGCCGGGTTCCGGTGACACCCATGATGGACACGGCGTAGACGAAGCCGCGGCTCGCCTCCACCGTCATGGCCAGGCGTTCCGGCGTGGACGATGGTGCCACGAGGAACACCCGGTCCAGTCCGTACTTGTCGGATGCCGCAAACCATTCGGCCGCTTCGTCCGGAATGAGGTCCGGCGTGATGAGTCCGGCTCCCCCGGCTTCGGCCAGCCTGCGGGAAAACTCGTCAACACCCATGCGCATCACGGGGTTCCAGTAGGTCATGACCAGCACTGCGGCGTCCGTGGCTGCGGTGATGCCAGCCACGACGTCGAAGACACTGGCCACGCGGAATCCATTGGCGATTGCCTCCGTTGTCGCAGCCTGGATGACAGAGCCGTCCATGACAGGGTCCGAGTAGGGGACGCCGATTTCGATGAGGTCTGCGCCGTTGCGGGCCATGGCAATGCCGGCATCGATGCTTGACTGAACGTCCGGGTAGCCTGCGGGCAGGTAGCCGATCAACGCGGCCCGGCCTTGTGCCTTGGCGCGGTCGATCGCGGCCGCGGACTTGCTGGTCATCTGCTCAGTCATCAGTTCTGGTCCTTGCTTGCTTCTTCAATGCTGATCTCAAGGTTGCTGCGTTCCGCCGGACCCTTGGGCTTGCGGGTGGAGAGCGTGGTTCCCTTGACGTTGCCGTTTTCATCCAGCATGTCGAACCATGCCGCCGCCGTTTCCACGTCCTTGTCACCGCGTCCAGACAGGTTCACGATGATAATCGTGTCCGCCGGGTTCTCCTTGCCCTCAGTGAGCTTCTTGCCCACCTTGATGGCCCCGGCGAGGGCGTGGGAGGACTCGATGGCGGGGATAATGCCCTCTGTCCGGCAGAGCAGGCGGAACGCGTCCATGGCTTCGGTGTCGGTAATGGGCTCGTACGTCACGCGGCCGATGTCCGCGAGGTAAGAGTGCTCAGGTCCGACGCTCGGGTAGTCCAGGCCGGCGGAAATCGAGTGCGATTCGATGGTCTGGCCGTCCTCGTCCTGCATGAGGTAGGACCGGGCGCCGTGCAGCACACCGGGGCGTCCGAGGGTGATGGCGGCTGCGTGACGGCCGGTTTCCACCCCGTCTCCGCCGGCCTCAAAGCCGTAGATCTTCACGGAAGCGTCGTCCAAGAAGCTGTGGAAGATGCCGATGGCATTGGAACCGCCGCCGATGCAGGCGCAGACGGCGTCCGGCAGCCTGCCTGCCTGCTCGAGGATCTGGGCGCGGGCTTCCTCGCCGATGACTTCGTGGAAGAAGCGGACCATCGCCGGGAACGGGTGGGCTCCAGCCGCGGTGCCCAACAGGTAGTGCGTGTTGTCCACATTGGAGACCCAGTCGCGAAGGGCGTCGTTGATTGCGTCCTTGAGGGTCTGTGAACCGTTGGTCACAGGAACCACAGTGGCGCCCAGGAGTTGCATGCGGGCAACGTTGAGGGCCTGCCGCCGGCAGTCCTCAGCGCCCATGTAAACCACGCATTCCAACCCCAGGAGCGCAGCGGCCGTGGCGCTGGCAACGCCGTGCTGGCCGGCACCGGTCTCAGCGATGACGCGCGTCTTGCCCATGCGCTTGGCCAGCAAAGCCTGGCCCAGGACGTTGTTGATCTTGTGGGATCCGGTGTGGTTCAGGTCTTCGCGCTTGAGGAAAATGCGTGCCCCGCCAGCATGCTCGGAGAAACGCTTCGCTTCCGTGAGCAGTGACGGACGTCCCGAGTAGTTCTTGTTGAGATCCTTCAGCTGGGCGAGGAACTCAGGATCGGCCTTGGCTTTCTCGAACGTGTCCTGGACTTCGTCCAGCGCGGCGATGAGGGACTCAGGCATCCAGCGTCCGCCGTATGAGCCAAAGTACGGCCCTGCGGCGTTGCGCAGCGAAGCTCCGCCTTGTAGGAATGCGTCGGCCGCATTCTCTTCCGAGTTGGCTGTTGGTGCGTCCACCATCAGTCTCACCGTCCTGTTCAGTTGGTAGTTGAGTTTTTCCAGGAGCCGCAGGACAGCCGCCAGCCGCGTTGTCCGTTCCAGGCCGCGAATCAGGACAGTCTCAGGTCCTGACCGCCATGGCGGCAGCTCCAGCCGCCTTGAATTCGCCGATTCGCTCCCGCGGGGTGTTGTCGCTCACGAGTGCCTCGCCCACAAGAATCGCGTGGGCACCATTTCTTGCGTAATGCGCGACGTCGTCGGCGTTCCGCACCCCGGATTCCGCCACGACAACCGCTCCCGACGGAATGCTTCCGGCGAGAGAGGCAAACAGTGAGCGGTCGACGTCGAGCGTCTTGAGGTTGCGGACGTTCACCCCGATGATGCGTGCTTGGGCCGCGGCCGCACGTTCGATTTCCTCGGGTGTGTGCGTTTCCACGAGGACGTTCATGCCGAGTTCGTGGCTCAGCTCGCTGAACTCCCGCAACTGTGCATCGGAAAGCGCCGCGACGATCAGCAGGATGAGGTCCGCACCGTGGGCACGGGCTTCCCAAATCTGGTACTCGTCAACCGTGAAGTCCTTGCGCAGCAGCGGAATGTCGACGGCGGCCCGGACAGCGTCCAAGTCCGCCAAGGAGCCGTTGAAGCGCCTCTGTTCGGTGAGGACACTGATCACGGAGGCGCCGCCGTCGGCGTATTGGACTGCGAGTGCCGCCGGGTCCACGATGCTCGCGAGATCGCCCTTGGAGGGGCTGCGGCGCTTGATTTCAGCGATGACCTTCAGGTCGTCGCGGCTGGCTGACGGGCCACCCAGGGCAGCCCACGCGTCCAGCGCGGGCGCCGTGGAGGCGGCGCGCTCTTTCAGCTCGTCGAGGCCAACAAGGCGCCTGCGAGCCTCCATGTCCTGCCTGACACCGCCGATGATGTCATCAAGAACCGTCACAGTCAGTGGCCGGCGTTCTTCAGCTTGCTGCCGTCGACGCCGTAGCCGGCCTTGCGCATGGCCCAGCCCGCAATCAAGCCGGCCCCCATCACGACGATGCCGGCGATGAAAATGGGGGTGCTGGCAATAACAAAGGCGATGGAGGACACCAAGGCCCCTACCAGCATGACAATCACGCAGGTCCACGCGGCCGGGCTGTTGCCGTGGCCGATGGCGTCGCTGTGGCTCGCAGCGGTCACAGGGGCCTTGCTCGCGGACACTGTGGTTTTGCTCATGTGAAAATCTCCTCAGGATGAATACTGCTTACATTCTGCCATTTATTGACGGCGCCCGGGACATCGTCCGACCTCCGGACAGTCGAGTCTTACGTGGGGTCTTCTCCACGCGAAAGGCTGTCCCAACTGTCGATCTCGTCGACCGGACCGGAACCCGCGCGCGCTGTCCGGCTGGCGACGTCATACTTGGTGCGCGCCTTCCAGCGCCTGCCGGCGAGCGGCAGCAGGCCGCCACACAGGGCCAGCAAACCGGCAGCTACGACGGCGAGAATCGGGAACGCCGTGGACGACGCAGCTGCTCTACCACCCGAGATCCCGGTGGTTGCCGCAATGGTTCCTTGCGCCGCACCAAGGGGGTCTGCCAGGACCGTCACCGCGGCAATGATGATGCCTGCCGAGGCAAGCACGATGATCGTGGCGATGATCCAACGCGAAACCTTGCCCGCAATGGAAGATGCCAGTCCCCCGGCAAGGGCGACGAGCGCGAGTGCGGTCACCGCAGTGGCGGCCTTGCTCCCCTGAACGTGGAGGTCGGCATTCGCTGCGGCAGCGGGGTCGAGCCGGACGTTGATCCAAGTCTGCGTGGTGGTCCCGAAGACGGCGAGGGCAAGAATTGCCATGGCGAGCACGACATTGCCCTTCCGTGCCCACACGGGAGGCTTCTGAGGGGCAGCAGCGCTCACGGGGTGGGGTTCCCGTCCGCAGTTTCGGCCGACACCTCGGCGGCGGACACCGCGTCCGGTGAAATGTTGTGGAGCGATCCGGCGGTGTGCACAGCACGCAAGGGGGCCGCCGCCTTGTTGACGCTTTCCAGTGCCTCGGTTGGCTTGTGGGAATCGGCCACAATGCCGCCCCCGGCCTGGACATAGGCCCGCCCCTCGCGCAACAGAGCCGAACGGATGGCGATCGCCATATCCATGTCGCCTGCGAAGTCCAGGTAACCCACCACTCCGCCGTAAATGCCGCGGCGGTGCGGTTCGAGTTCGTCCAGGAGCCGTAGTGCGCGCGGCTTGGGCGCACCGGAAAGCGTGCCGGCGGGGAAAGTCGCCTTCAGCACGTCGTATGCCTTGGCGCCGGGAGCCAATTCGCCGACCACCGTGGACACGAGGTGCATGATGTGGCTGAAACGTTCGACTTCCATGAACTGCGTGACGTCCACGGTTCCGGCTACGCAGACCTTGGAGAGGTCGTTGCGTGACAGATCCACGAGCATCAAGTGCTCGGCACGTTCCTTCTGGTCCGCGAGCAGCTCGGTGGCCAGGGCCTTGTCTGCCTCAACAGTCTTGCCGCGGGGCCGGGACCCGGCAATCGGGTGCGTGATGACTTCATTGCCGGTCACTGTCACAAGCGCCTCAGGAGAAGAGCCGACAATCGTGTATTCACGGCCGTCCGCGTCTTCAAGGCTGAAGAGGTACATGTACGGGCTCGGGTTGGTGTTGCGCAGCACGCGGTACACATCCAGCGGGTCCGCGGCGCACTCCATTTCGAAGCGGCGCGAGATGACCACCTGGAAGACTTCGCCATCTACGATCGCTTCCTTGCCGCGATCGATCGCGTTCAGGTAATCCTTCTCGTCCCAGCGTTCCTGCACGCTCGAGGCGAAGTCGAGGGCCTCGGATTGCAAGACGGACACCGGCTGCTTCACGGGCGCGCTGATTTTGTCCAGCAGCCCCTTAACCCGGGCGACGGCGTCGTGCCAGGCTTCGTCCACGCGCTCCGAGCTGTTGTCGAAGTTGATCGCGTTGGCGATCAACAGGACGGTCCCATCCATGTTGTCGTGGACGGCCATGTCCGTGACGAGGTTCAAAGCCATTTCCGGTAGGTGGAGGTCATCCTCCGGCGGGCTGGTCAACTTCTCCCAATGCCGGACCGTTTCCCAGCCGAGGAAACCTACCAAGCCCGAGGTGAACGGAGGAAGATCCGGAAAGCGGTCGGTCTGCAGGGCCGCTACGGTGTCCCGGACCGCATCGACGGGGCTGCCGTCTACAGGCACGCCGACGGGAGGCTCGCCGATCCAGTGGGCCTGGCCGTCCTTGCTGGTCAGCGTGGCACGGGAACGGGCACCGATGAACGAATAGCGGGACCACGCTCCCCCGACGGCCGCCGATTCCAGGAGGAAGGTGCCCGGCTGGCCCTGGGCAAGCTTGCGGTAGAGCCCGATGGGAGTCTCGGCGTCGGCGAGTACCCTGAGCCGGACCGGGATGACCCGGCTGTGTGCGGCGAGTTCGCGGAACTCCTCCAGGCCCGGGCTGATGATTCCAAGGTCCTGCATGGTTTGTGTTCTCCGCCTCTTCTTGTTTTGCCTAAAGTGGATGGTGGGTTGTGGCCTAGTCCCGCTCGCCGGTCACGGCGCCAAGGCTCCGGTCATCGAAACATGTGCGCGTACCGGTGTGGCAAGCAGCTCCTACCTGATCGACGCGGACCAGGAGGGCGTCGCCGTCGCAGTCCAAAGCCACCGACTTGACGAACTGGACGTGCCCGGAGGTGTCTCCCTTGCGCCAGTATTCCTGGCGGGAGCGCGAGAAGAAGGTCACGCGGCCAGTGGTCAGGGTCCGATGCAACGCTTCGTCATCCATCCAACCGAGCATCAGCACTTCATCGGTGTCGAACTGCTGGATGATCGCTGCCACAAGGCCGGCAGAATCGCGCTTGAGCGCGGCGGCCAGCTCATGAGGGAGCGGACTTCCGGGTTCGACGACGGGCTCCGCGGCGGAAGCGGCAGCGGGCGTGGCTTGGGGTGTTGACTGCTCAGACATCAGATCAAGTCTAGTGCCTCCTGTAGACCCGAAATTCAGTGGCGGTTCCACTGCGCAACAGAGGGCGTCTCGTGCTAGTTTCACAAGTGATGCATTTCGTCGATCCCTCCCGCGAAGTACTGGCCGAAACACTCCTGGCGGCCGGACCTGACTCCCCCACGCTCTGCGAAGGGTGGCTGACCAGGGACCTCGCGGCGCACCTTTACCTGCGAGAACGCAAAGCGGCCGCCGGTATCGGCTTGTTCGTCAAGAGCCTTGCGAGGGCTTCGGACAAGGCCACGGCCAAACTGGCCTCGAAGCTCAAGACCACGGAAGATTACGCCGAGCTGGTCAACACTTTCCGCTCGGGGCCTCCTGCCTTGTCCCCCTTGAAAATCAAAGCCCTCGACGAGTCCTCCAACCTCATTGAATATTTCGTGCACACGGAAGACATTCGCCGGGCTGGAGACCGTTGGGCTCCGCGGGCCCTCGATGAGGAATACTCGGACGCCCTGTGGGACGAATTGATCAAGCGTGCTGCCATTCTCTACCGGGGCGTGGACCTCGGAATCGTCTTGGTACGCCCCACCGGTCCCCGCCATGTCGCCAAGCGCGCTCCCGTGTCCGTCGCCATCGTGGGCGAGCCCGGCGAACTGCTGATGCACGCCCATGGCCGCACGCATCACGCCTTGGTCACCTTTGAAGGCCAGCCGGACGCCGTCGCACTGCTCCAGTCAGCCGAAGTCGGCCTCTGACCCGTCCTTTAAACCCCAACTGACTCGCAGTTGTGGTCGTTATGAGGGCTCAAAACGACCTTAACTGCGAGTCAGTTGGGATGGACTGGGTTGGGCCCGCTAGCGGACCAGGAAACCTGCTTCGCGAATCGCGGCCTTGACCTGGGCGATCATGTCGTCCGGACCGAAGTGGAACACCGAGGCTGCCAGAACGGCGTCGGCACCTGCTTCCACTGCGGGCGGGAAATGCGCCGGCTCTCCCGCGCCCCCGGATGCGATGATCGGGATGTGCACCGCCGCCCGGACCAGGCGGATGAGCTCGAGGTCGAAACCGTCCTTGGTGCCATCGGCGTCAATGGAGTTCAGGAGGATCTCCCCCACACCACGGTCCGCGGCTTCCTTGGCCCAGGCAATGGCGTCAATTCCGGTGCCCTGGCGTCCACCGTGCGTGGTCACCTCGAAGCCGGAAGCCGTGGGCTCGGAGCCGGGCCTCGTCCGCCGGGCATCCACCGACAAGACAAGCACCTGCGATCCGAAGTGGCGGGTGATCTCGTCGATGACGTCCGGGCGTGCGACGGCCGCCGTGTTGATGGAGGCCTTGTCCGCGCCGAAACGCAGGAGCTTGTCCACTTCGGCCACGCCTCGGACACCACCGCCGACGGTCAACGGGATGAAGACTTCCTCGGCGGTGCGGCGAACGACGTCGAACGTGGTTTCCCGGTTACCGGAAGAGGCCGTGACGTCAAGGAAAGTGAGCTCGTCCGCCCCGGCGTTGTCATAGCGGTGCGCCAGCTCGACGGGGTCTCCGGCGTCGCGAAGGCCCTCGAAATTGATGCCCTTGACTACACGGCCGGCGTCGACATCTAGGCAAGGGATGACCCGTACTGCTACAGCCATTGCTACTCCTGGAATTGTCTCGTGTCAGATGCGGCAGGCGTGGATGCTGCCGACCAGGATGGCGCGGGCGCCGAGGTCGTAGAGCTCGTCCATGATGCGGTTGGTTTCCTTTTTCGGAACCATGGAACGGACGGCAACCCATTCGGAGTCGCGCAGCGGAGACACCGTGGGCGACTCGAGACCCGGGGTGAGGGTGGCTGCTTCTTCCACGAGGTCCTTGCGGATGTCGTAATCCATGAGCACGTACTGGCGGGCGACGAGCACGCCCTGCAGGCGCCGGATGAGGACCTCGATCTCCTTCGCGGTACCGTTCGCGGCGCCGCCCTCGCCGGTGCGGCGGATCAGGACGGCTTCGGACTTGAGGATCGGCTCGCCGAAGATCTCCATGCCGGCGGCTTTGAGCGTGTTGCCGGTTTCGACGACGTCGGCGATTGCGTCAGCGACGCCGAGACGCACGGAAGACTCCACGGCGCCGTCGAGACGGACTACTTTGGCTTTGACGCCGCGCTCGGCGAGGTAGTCGCGCAGCAGGCCGTCGTAGCTGGTCGCGAGGCGCTTGCCCTCGAGCTGCTCGACGGCGGAGAAGTCACCGACGGGACCGGCGAAACGGAAGGTGGACGCAGCGAAACCCAGGGGAAGCAGTTCTTCGGCTTCCACCTGGGCGTCCAGCAGGAGGTCGCGGCCGGTGATCCCGACGTCGAGGGTTCCCTGGCCGACGTACACGGCGATGTCGCGGGGACGGAGGAAGAAGAACTCAATGTCGTTGTCAGGATCGACCATGACCAGTTCGCGCGTATCACGGCGCTGGCGGTATCCCGCCTCAGACAGCATCGCGGAGGCGGCTTCGGACAGGGATCCCTTGTTGGGGACGGCTACTCGCAGCATGAGGGGACTTTCTTGGGGAGTGGAAGGGGATGTTTCAGGCATTGTGCCCACGGCTGTGTTCTCACACGGCACCGTGGGCGCGGGGGCCACGCTGGTGCTTCGTCAAACCTTTTCAGGCCCCGACGGAGCGGACGTGGCTAGAGATGCTTGTAAACGTCTTCCAGGCCCAGACCCTTGGCGAGCATCAGGACCTGCAGGTGGTAGAGCAACTGGGAGATTTCCTCGGCCGCGGCCTCGTCGGACTCATATTCCGCAGCCATCCAGACTTCGGCGGCTTCCTCCACGACTTTCTTGCCGATGCCGTGGATTCCGGAGTCCAACTCGGCGACGGTGCGGGAGCCTGCCGGACGGGTCGCTGCCTTTTCGCTCAGTTCTGCGAACAGCGTCTCGAAATTCTTCACGCCCTACAGCCTACTTGCTCGGGGCCGGAGACCGCCTGTCGGGGCATTGCATGACGAAAGGATGTGAGCGAACGCACTATGCAGTCCGGTACGCCCACACCCCTTTCGTCGATTTGCTACGCGTACTGCTTGAGCGTCAAAGCCGTGACCAGAGCGGCAGTCACGGCTTCGTGCCCTTTGTCCTCGGACGAGCCTTCCAGTCCGGCGCGGTCCAGTCCTTGCTGCTCGGTGTCACACGTGAGCACGCCGAAGCCCACCGGCACGCCGGTGCGGACGCTGACTTCAGTGAGTCCCGACGTCGCGGCCTGGCACACATAGTCAAAGTGCGGCGTACCGCCGCGGATGACGACGCCCAAGGCAACTACCGCGTCAAAATGCGTTGCCAGACGTGCTGCCGCTACGGGAAGCTCAAAGGCCCCTGGGACGCGCAACACCGTGGGCTCGGCGATGCCGGCTTCCTTCGCCGCGCGCAGTGCTCCGTCGAGGAGCCCGTCCATGATCTGGGTGTGCCAGCTCGCAGCCACAATGGCGAGCTTCAGCTGGTGGGTTTCCTCCGGGTTGAAGGTGGTGAGGTCGATGGTGGGCGCGCCGTGTCCGCTCATGGGTGTGTGGTAATCCATTCAGTCTTGTTAGAACAGTCAAGTCTTGTTAGTGCAGTTCAGTCTTGTTCGAGTTCAAAAGTGCCGGCACTTATATGGGTACCGGCCGGTTCGGTGTCGCCGAGTGTCAGCCGGTGGTCCATGCGGTCCTTCTTGGTTTGCAGGTACCGCAGGTTTTCTTCACGCGACGGGACCTCGGTGGGCACCATCTCGACCACCTTCACGCCAGCCGCTGCAAGCCGGTTCTGCTTGTCCGGGTTGTTGCTCAGGAGGCGGATTTCGTGAAGGCCCATTTCGGCCAGGATCTGGGCGGCGGCCTTGTAGCAACGGGCATCAACGGGCAGTCCGAGCTGTTCGTTGGCCTCAACCGTGTCGAATCCGGCCTCTTGCAGCGCGTAGGCCTTGATCTTGTTGGCCAGCCCAATGCCGCGGCCTTCCTGGCCTCGCAGGTAGAGCAGGGTGCCGCCCTCTTCGCGAATCAGTTCAAGGGCATAGGCCAGCTGTTCGCCGCAATCGCAGCGGTACGAGCCGAAGACATCCCCGGTAAGGCACTCGGAATGCAGGCGCACCAGTGGCGCCTTTCCTGCGCGCGGCGTGTTCGGGGAACTCACCGCCAAGTGCTCCGCCCCGGTCACATGGTCGGTCCAGGCCTGTGCCACGAACTCGCCGAAGGCAGTGGGCAACTGGACTATCGGCCCGCCGCTCACCGGATGGGGTGTGCGCGCCGCCCTGCCGCCGTCGTGCGTTGTCGATGTGGTCATCGCTGCTCCTCGTTTCCTGCTGGACTTGCAACCTGGTGTTCGCCCTCCGACGCCGCCACGTAAGCCACGAGGTCCTCGATCGAAATCAAAGGGCACCCATGCTCGGCAGCGAACTCCCGGAGGCTGTCCAAACGCATCATTTCACCATCGTCATGAACCAACTCAGCGATCACGCCCACCGGGGCAAGCCCCGCAAGCCGGCAGAGATCAACTGCCGCCTCGGTATGTCCCGGACGTTCACGCACTCCCCCTTAACGGCCCGGAGCGGAAAAATATGCCCGGGCCGGGTGATCGAGGACGGGGTGCTGCTGGAATCGGCCAGGATCCGGGCCGTAAGTGCCCTGTCCGTGGCGGAAATACCGGTACTCACTCCTACGGCGGCATCACAGGACACCGTGTAGGCCGTGCCCTTGGCATCTTCGTTGACTACGACCATGGGCGGCAGCGCGAGGGCGTCAGCCCTCGACTCCTCAAGGGGAACGCAGATCACTCCCGAGCTGTGGCGGATGGTCCAGCCCATGAGGGCAGGCGTCGCATGCTCGGCGGCGAAGATGATGTCGCCTTCGTTTTCGCGGTCTTCATTGTCCACGACAATGACGGGACGGCCTGCTGCCATCGCCTGCACGGCCTTCTCAACGGGATCCAGCCCCTGCCGGACCGCCGTCGCGCTGCCGTTGTGTTCGGCGCTCACAGGGCTACCTCCCCGGTCGCTGCCGGAATGCGGAAGGACAGCAGTCGCTCGGTGTACTTGGCGAGCACGTCCACTTCGAGGTTGACGCGACCGCCGGTGGCCTTCGCCCCAAGTCCCGTTTCGTCCAGCGTGGTGGGGATGAGGCCAACCTCAAACCATGGATTCTCTTCTTCCGCGGGACTGACGGCAGTGACCGTCAGCGAGACGCCGTCGACGGCGATTGATCCCTTTTCGGCGATGTACCGTGCAAGCGGGGCCGGGACAGCGAAGCGAAGGCGGTCCCAGTTGCCCAGCGACTCGCGCTCAAGAAGCTGCCCGACGCCGTCGACGTGTCCCTGCACGACGTGGCCGTCCAAGCGGCCGCCGGCTTCGACGCAACGCTCAAGGTTCACGGTGTCGCCGACGGTCAGCTCCCCAATCGTGGTCCGGACGAGGGTTTCGCCCATGACGTCAACGCTGAACTCCTGGCCGTCGATGTCCGTTGCGGTGAGGCACACACCGTTGACTGCGATCGAGCCGCCCAGGCCCAGTCCTTCGGCGGTCGTGGGGGCCATCAGGCGCAGCGTGGCACTGGCCTCGCCGTCGTGCTCGACAGACAGGACCGTGCCTTGTTCAGCAACGATTCCGGTAAACATCAGTGTCCTCCTATGGTGGTATCCGAGGCGTCCTTGCCCGGAAATGGTTCATGGTGTTCGGTGGGCGACTTAGTCCACGCCGGCTTGTTTCCGTCCGATGGTCCGGACCTCAAATGCAACCGGAGGTCACGGCCCAGTGCATGGACGGCGCCACCACCGGCGTCGTCCCAATTCCAATGCTGGGCGTCAGCCAGGGTGATGATCCCGAGGTCCATCAAGGCAGGTGTACCGGCGCCCAACAGCGTGGGCGCAAGATAGACGATCAATTCATCAACGAGACCCGCGGCGAGGAAAGCGCTTAGGATGCGGGAGCCGCCTTCCACCATGACGTGCCGGACGCCTTCGGCGAAGAGCAGTTCCAAGGCCTCGGCCGGGACGCGGGTTGGCAGCTGGATAAACTTGCCGTCGGTCCCCCGCACCGCCGCGTCAGCGGGAACTTCGCGCATCCCCATGACGGCTCGGAGCGGCTGGCTTTCCGATTCCTGGCCATCCGTTTCCCGTGCCGTCAGCCGCGGGTTGTCTACCAGGACGGTTTCCGTCCCTACCAGAATGGCGTCAATCAGGCGGCGCAATCCGTGATTGTCGGCCAGCGATTCCGGACTGGAGATCCATTGGCTGGTCCCGTCCGTGGCGGCAATCCTGCTGTCCAGGGTCTGTGCAATGTGAAGCGTGACGAACGGGCGCCTGGCCTCGACAGCCCGGAACCATTCGCGGTTCAGCTTCAGGGCCTCCGCCGCGGCCAGCCCGGACTGCACGTCCACTCCGGCGGCGCGCAGCGTGCCGGCACCTCCTGCGGCGGGATCGTGGGGATCGTCCACGGCGTAGACCACGCGGGATATCCCGGCGTCAATGATTGCCTTGGTGCACGGCCCCGTACGCCCGACGTGGTTGCATGGCTCCAAGGTCACCACCATGGTTGTCCCGGTGAGGTCCAAGCCCTTTGCCTGAGCCTTCGCGATCGCATCCGCCTCTGCATGCGCCGTGCCGGCGCCGCGGTGGTAGCCGGTGATGAGCTGCTGCCCGTTGGGCCCGAGCACCACGGCTCCCACCAACGGATTGGCGCCGCGGTGTCCCCGGAGGGCCACGTGCAAGGCAATGTCCATGGCTGCGGACTCAGCGTCAGAGAAGTCTCGGTTCGTTGCGTCACTCATGGGAGGGCTCCTACTGGTTCGGGCTCGGCCGTTGGCATGATTGCTTGGCTTTCACGTCGCTCTGCCCGCCACCACACGAAGAATCCAGCAAGCGTGAAGAAGCCGTAAAAGAGGTACATGAAAGCGCTGGCGAAGTAGCCTGCGCTGAAAAGCAGCGGGACTCCCACGATGTCCACGGCCACCCAGATCAACCAGAATTCGGTCCAGCCGCGTGCCATGCCGTAGGTCGCCAGGAGTGAACCCATGAAGGTCCAAGCGTCGGCCCATACGGGCGGGTAGGAACCCATGGAATCGAAGACGGGAGTCAGGGCGGCGGTTCCGGCAAACATGGCTGCCACCATGCCGATGCGGACTTTGGGGCTTGCCCAGCTGGGCACAATGGCCCGTCCTTGGGTGCCGGTTTGAAGGCCTTGGCGCCAGCGATACCAGCCATAGGCGGCGACGCTGATGAACATGATCTGGCGTCCTGCCTGGCCCCAGAGTGTTGCTGGCGAGGCCGCACCGAAGACGTTGCCAAGAAAGACCGTCAGCAGGAGCAGGTTGCCTGCGATCCCGATGGGCCATGCCCAGACTTTGCGGCGCATACCGCCCAGGGCGCTGGCGAGCCCGAAAATATTGCCTAGCACTTCGCGAAGAACCAGTACAGATCCACCTACGGGGATCTGTGCTTCGAAGAGCCATCGCAGAAAGTCCATGTCGTTCCTTCCCTCGAATGCCGCGATGGCTCCGGGGGTGTACGACAGCGCAATGCCGGGCGCACGAAACGCCAAGGCATGACTGTACGTGCTTCTCCCATCCAGACTTTAACTGTCGGTACCGGAATTCCACCAGTTCAACCGTCCGCCGTCGTGATTCCCGTGAAGGAAACGCGATGGCTCGCGGGTCGCGGACTATAACCGCCGGTTCGGAATTACACCGACCCCGGAGCACGTATGTGTGTTGCTATTCTGTCACAACTGGGGGCATTGCCGATGTATTCCCGGACCTATACGTAAGCAATTGCGTCATTGTTGTCACATTGCCGCCAGGCCCGCGGCGCGCAGCCGTTCAATAGCGGCAGCGGGGTCTTTATGGCCGTAGACGGCGGATCCGGCGACGAACACATTCGCACCTGCCTCGGCTGCCCGGACAATGGTTTCCTCCGTGACGCCGCCATCAACCTGGATTGCGACGCCAATTCCGGATCCGTCGATCGCGGCACGCGCCCGCCGGATCTTGGGCAGCGTAACGTCCAGGAAGGACTGCCCACCGAAACCCGGTTCCACGGTCATAATGAGGAGCATGTCGAGTTCGCTGAGCATGTCCAGGTATGGCTCCACGGGGGTCGCCGGACGAAGGGCCATGCCTGCCTTGGAACCGCGCGCGCGGAGCTCGCGGGCGAGCTTGATGGGAGCCATCGCCGCTTCCGCGTGGAAGGTCACGGACGCCACACCGGCGTCTGCGTAGGCCGGCGCCCAACGGTCGGCGTCGGCGATCATCAGGTGGGCGTCCAGCGGGACCGGGCTCACAGCCTGGATCCGCTCCACAACCGGCAGGCCGAGCGTCAGGTTGGGGACAAAATGGTTGTCCATCACATCGACGTGGACGGCGTCGGCGTTGCTGATTCTCTTCAGCTCGGCTTCCAGGTTCACGAAGTCCGCGGACAGGATGCTCGGGTTGATACAGCACTCGGTCAAGGCAGTTCCCTCAGTGTTGGTGGCGATCTGGTGGTTTTGGCAATTCTCCAGCTTAGGCACGCGGGGTCGTTTGGCCGGGGAACGGCCTCGAAGGTTACGGCTTCTTCCGGATCAGAGCAAGGAACATCGCGTCTGTTTGGTGCACGTGTGGCCACAGTTGGGCTGTCAAATCGTGACCGGCGCCTAGGCTGCCGGTCAGGCTGACAGCGTCCAAGGCCGCGCCGGCGTCGATCTGCTCCAAATCGTCCCGCTTACGCAGGACATCGCTGACGACGGCGGTGGTTTCGGCAGGGTGCGGAGAGCAGGTCACGTACGCCACCACTCCGCCCGGTTTCACGGCGTCGATGGCAGAGTTGAGCAGTTCACGCTGTAGCGGACCGAGATCGGCGAGGTCCTTCGGGGTCCTGCGCCAACGTGACTCCGGACGGCGGCGCAGTGCGCCTAGTCCGCTACAGGGAACGTCGACCAGCACACGGTCGAAGGTCTCCGCTTGTTCCTTGCCGACGTCGCGGCCGTCGCCGACCCGGACGGTCCAAGCATCGTCCGGAATCGCAGAAAGTGCCTGGCTGACCAGCCTTGCCCGGTGTTCGGCCGGTTCGTTGGCCAAGAGAGTCGCGCCTTCCTGATGGGCGAGGGCGGCCAGCAACGCGGCCTTGCCACCTGGGCCGGCGCAAAGGTCCAGCCATTTCTCGCCACCCTTGGCGACGTGCCCGAGGTCCACGCCCACGACGGCGCGGGCTACCAACTGGGATCCAACGTCCTGAACGCGCATGGTGCCTTCGCGGATGGAAGACATCCGGCCGAGATCGCCGCCGCTGGACAGCGCCGAGTCGATCACGAGTTCGCCGGGAGTAGCCCCGCTCTCAAGTGCTTCATCCAGGCTGCCGATGCCGGGCAGCGCCACCAGGTTCACCACAGGGGCTGCGTTGTCCGCTTCGAGCAGTTCGGTGATTTCACTCGCGGGGCGGCCGTGCATGACGAGCGACTGGCGCAGCGCCCTGACAATCCACTCCGGGTGCGCGTGGCGTATGGACGCGATCTTGGTTTCGTCGGTCTCGCCTTCCAGCAGGAAGTCGAGCCACTCCGGCAGCGTCCTGGCAGTGACTTTTCGGAGCACTGCGTTAATGAGCGACGACGGGCCCGCTCCGATGACCGCGCGGGCCAGCCCGACCGTCTGGTCGAGTGCGGCGTGGGCCGGAACGCGCATGGCGAGCAGCTGGTGGGCACCAAGGCGCAACGCATCAAGGACTGCCGGATCGAGTTGGTCGAGGGGTCGATCGACACATTTGGCGAGGACGGCGTCGTACATCCCCTGGCCGCGCAACGCGCCGTAACTCAGCTCGGTGGCGAATCCGGCGTCGCGCTTGTCCAGGTGATGATGGCGGATACGCGATGGCAGCACAAGGTTGGCGTATGCGTCTTCCGATGCGACCGCGCGCAGAACTTCGAAGGCAACCAATCGTGCCGGATCCGCGCGCCGCGTCCGCTGGGACGGTGCGTTTGCGGAGAAACCGCGCTGCGGACCCCGGTTGCGTTCGCGGCCCTGGGCGTCGCGTTTGCTCTCGCCGCGGGGACCGCGGTTGCCGTGACCTCCGCCGTCCCTGTTCCCACTGTTGTTAGGGCCGCGCCGGCCGGACTCACTCATTCGAATTCCACGCTTTCTGGTGTTGCCAAACCACGGGCCCAATCGGCCGACGGCATCATCTTCTTGCCTGCTGGCTGGATCCGCCCTAGCTGGACTGCATGGGATCCGGTCCCGACCAGGACGTTCTTACCGTCAACCCGGATCTGACCCGGCGCAAGATCGCGCGTGTCCGGGCGCATACCCACCGGCTCGAGCTTAACCCGTTGCCCATAGAGCATGGTCCAGGCTCCGGGTTCCGGCGTGACGCCGCGGGATCTGCGGTTAATGGCGAGGGCCGGTTGCGTCCAGTCGAGCCGGCCGTCGTCGAGCGTTAGTTTGGGGGCCAGCGAGACATCACCTTGTTGGGGCTGGGGCGTCGCTTTCCCGGCGTCGACGGCCGAGAGCGTCTGGCCCAGCAGGACCGCGCCGCTGAGCGAGAGCCGCTCCAGCAAGTCGCCCGCGGTGTCATCGGGCCTCACGGATTCCGTCAAAGTCCCGAAAATAGGTCCGGTGTCGAGTCCTTCCTCGAGGAGAAAAGTCGCGGCCCCGGTGATGTCGTCACCGGCGATGAGTGAACGCTGCACGGGTGCGGCACCCCGCCACGCAGGGAGGAGGGAGAAATGGAGGTTGATCCAGCCATGGCGCGGCACCCCGAGCGCGGCCTTGGGGACAAGGCCACCGTAGGCGACTATCGCAGCGACATCCGGCTCATAAGAAGCGATCCGCTCCGTGGTCTCGGCGTCCACCTTGGAGGCGTGGATGATGTCGATGCCAAGTTCGGCCGCACGTGCTGCCACGGGAGACGGCGTGAGGATGCGTTTACGACCCGTAGGAGCATCCGGCCTGGTCAGCACTGCTACGATCTCGAAGCCTGCCTTGATCAGCGCGTCAAGGGAAGGGACGGCGACAGCCGGGGTGCCGGCGAAAAGCACCCTCATTCAGCGGCTCCGAAGCTGCCGAAGCTGGAGCCCACAGTGTTGGCCCTCTTGGCGGTGGTCCGTTCAGTCACGGAGTGGTAGTTCGCCGCACGGATGGCCCGGAGTGCGGTTTTCCGGTCCTCACCCTCCAGGCGGTCGGTGAACAGAATCCCATCCAAGTGGTCGGTCTCGTGCTGGAAGCAGCGGGCGAGCATGCCCTCCGCCTCAACGGACACGGGGTTGCCGTTCAAGTCCACGCCGGTGGCGCGGGTAGTCCTGCGGCGGCGAACCGGGAAAGCGAGTCCGGGAATGGAAAGGCAGCCTTCTACTTCGTCAGGCTGGAAGTCATCGCTGTTCTCGAGGACAGGGTTGATGATGTGGCCTTCCACACCGCCGATCCGATAAGTGAAGACCCGCTGGCTGACGCCAATCTGCGGTGCTGCGAGCCCTGCGCCGTCCACGTCCTCCATGGTCTGGGTCATGTCCGACACGAGTTTGGCGAGCTCAGGCCCGAATTCCGTGACTGGATCGGCAACCGTGCGGAGCACGGGATCGCCGATGATACGGATACTCAAAATGGCCATGTGCTGTCTTTCCTCACGATCGGCGAAGCTTCGGTCCCAGCAAAAGGGGGCCTAGGCAAGTTTAGTTGAGCCGGCGGGCGCCGGGGCGGCAGGGTACGACGGCGGAGCTACAGGCAGCAGGGCTGTTCCGGCTGCGGCAACGTCGGCAGACATCTCCCACACCCTCTTCAAGGCGCAGAACTTCCACCAGTGGTGCTTGAGAACGTCCGGATTTGCCCGCTGGGGACGCACTTCGGTTTCGCCGATGGCCACTGCAAGCAGAACAGGGTTCTCTCCGTATTTCCACGGCTCCCACTCCCCTGCCACCGGGTCCACAAGGCTTTCCTCGGCCTTCATCCCTGCCACCAATTGCATCACCACTTTGTCGTCGAGGGGCTTAACGGTTCCATCCCGGGTGGTGCCTTTGGTTTTGTAGTCAATCAAGCAGATCCGGCCGTTGATTTCGGCCACGAGGTCAAGTGTCCCGGCGTAGCCGACGCTTGAGTTCCACACCGTGATTTCAGGTGCAATGGGCTCCACCCGGAACAACTCCCACCATTCGTCGAAGCGGGCCGCGAAGGCTTCTTCGCCGTTTGAGGCAAGCTCTTCGCGGGTTTCCTTCGCTCGGTGCGGGCGTCCGAGGGCACGGAGGGCTACTTGTTCGCAGTAGCTATGCACGCGGTCACCGCGGCGTGCGGCGTCGTCCCGGTAAACCTCGGCCGCTTTGGCTGCTTTGTTGACGGCCTGCCGCATCTTGGCAGGACTGGAGAGATGCTGCGGAAGTTCCGGGTCCTTCGCCAGACTACTTGCACCCATGTAGCCGAACCAGCCGTCCAAAGAGTGGGCCTGCTGGCCGATCACCGTGGTGATGGAAGGGACCGAGAAGGACTCAGACGTGGACCGGGCATACATCCGGCCGTATTCAGTGGCGTGGGCAAGCAGTGGATCTGTCATAGGAAAACTCTTTCACACACCACCGACAGGAAAATGCGGATCCGTCGTGACTAAACCGTGTAACGAACAAGGCACTCCTGCATGGCGCGCCGGGTTCCTTGACCCGCGATGCCATAATTGGTCACGTCCTCGGATACGGGAGCGAACAATGGGCCTCGATATAACAACACTGCGAGTGGCTCTTGGCGTGGTCGCTCTTACCCTGCTCCTCCTGTTCTACGCATCATTTCGGCGCACGCGGTCGTCCTACAACGGTTGGTGGTGCATCGCCCTCCTTCTCTTTCTTTCAGGGAACCTGGCCTTCCTTCTCAACGGGACACCGCATCAAGTCTGGGCAAATCCATCGGGAAACGTCCTCTTGGTGGGCGGAGCGTTCGGTGTGTGGACCGGTGCCCGTTCCTTGAGGAAGTTGCCGCCGCCAAGGTGGCAATTTGCCGCAGCATGCGGCGTCACCGCCCTCGCCTCTGCATTGGAAAGCCCCGGTTACAACACGTGGTCCGGAGGCTTGGTGTATCTGGGATTCATGACGCTGGGCATCGCACTGGCGTCCCGTGATCTGTGGTTGCTGGATTCCAGCTACTCCCATGTTCACAAATCGATGGCGCTGGCCGCGGCGTTCATGGCTGCATACTACTTCTGCCGCCTGTCCATGTACCTCGTCGAAGGTCCAACCGGCCCAAGTTTCCGCCTTTATTTTGGCCCGGCCATTGCCAGCCTGGTCACGCTGGTACTCCTCGTTGCCGTGTCCTTCAGCATGACCGCCCTCAGCAACGACCAGTTGATCAACCGGCTAAGCGAACGGGCTGCCCGTGACAACCTGACCGGGCTCCTCAACCGCGGCACCTTCCTGGACTTGGCCACCAAGGAACTGAAGCGCCTACACACCACAAGTTCAGTTGCTTCCCTGATCTTGGCTGACCTGGACCACTTCAAATCGATCAATGATGAGTACGGCCATCCTGCCGGTGACGCCGCGCTCCAAGCCTTCGCGGCTGCCTGCACGGAATCGGTGCGGTCCACCGACCTGGTCGGACGATACGGCGGGGAAGAGTTCATCCTTCTCCTGCCTGGGGCGAACCAGGAACGGGCTGAAAGCATAGCTGCCGACATCAGCCGCGCCCTTGCGGAAACCAAAAGCCTCCCCAGCATACAAATTCCAACGGCGAGCTATGGCGTTACTGCCAGCTCGCTCGCCCGTGTAGATCTGTCGGCGATGATTGCTGCCGCAGATACAGCCCTCTACCAAGCCAAGTCGCTCGGACGGAACCGCGTGGTCGGCGCAGCCCCTCATTCATGAGCGGGTCAGGTTCATGAGCGCGTCAAGGAACTCGCGGACAACGACAGGAGGCCCTGCTTGCAACATTGTTGATGTTGCAAGCAGGGCCTCCCTTGGTGGGCGATACTGGGTTCGAACCAGTGACCTCTTCGGTGTGAACGAAGCGCGCTACCACTGCGCCAATCGCCCGTGCACAAGAAGACTAACCGACCCCGGCCGGAATTCAAAAATCGGGAAAACGGAAGGAAAAGTCACTCGGAAACTCATCGGTCTCCATGACGCATCGGACGAGGCAAGCCAGCTTCTCCACCGCTCAACACAGCCCTCGACGAGCGCGAAACTGCCGATGAATCACAGTCATGTAACTCGATTAATCCGCGCCAATTCAAGGAACTTGGGTCCATTGCTTACGATTCGGACCAAACGATTTGGAGTTTCCCGGAACCTCCTATAGAGTTTTTACTCGTCGGAAAGCGACGGAATGCCCCCTGCGGGCAGCCCGCCGAATAAGGCTATGCGGACGTAGCTCAGCTGGTAGAGCACCACCTTGCCAAGGTGGATGTCGCGAGTTCGAATCTCGTCGTCCGCTCGCAGGACACTGTCACGGCACTGACTTCTTGGAACCCCAGGAATCGTGCTTACACGGTGGGTTGGCCGAGAGGCGAGGCAGCGGCCTGCAAAGCCGTATACACGGGTTCGAATCCCGTACCCACCTCGGTGAAAACCTTGGTTTCCGGTTCAGGCCGGATAGCATTTGGGCGATTGGCGCAGCGGTAGCGCGCTTCCCTGACACGGAAGAGGTCACTGGTTCGATCCCAGTATCGCCCACCAAGGCAAGGCAACTTGCTTGTTGATGAACGTCCGGCCCAGGCCGGAGTGGACATCATGTGCGGACGTAGCTCAGCTGGTAGAGCACCACCTTGCCAAGGTGGATGTCGCGAGTTCGAATCTCGTCGTCCGCTCTCGTATTTTAAGGTCCCGGCAACGGGCCGGCCGGCACATGCCGGATCCGGGCGATTGGCGCAGCGGTAGCGCGCTTCCCTGACACGGAAGAGGTCACTGGTTCGATCCCAGTATCGCCCACCAAGGCAAGGCAACTTGCTTGTTGATGAACGTCCGGCCCAGGCCGGAATGATCATCATGTGCGGACGTAGCTCAGCTGGTAGAGCACCACCTTGCCAAGGTGGATGTCGCGAGTTCGAATCTCGTCGTCCGCTCCAGTCCTTCGATCGCCGGCATTCAAAACCGCACCACCATCCAAGCAGCTCCGCGGAGCTGCTTTTTGTGCCCGCAGCCGCAGTCCGCGGCAGCCTCGCAGTGGAAAGATCGGCAGAACTGATCAATATCATTCAGCAAAAATCACTTTATCCAATGTGATTGAGATCGCATACTTTTCTTCAGGCCCAATTCGTCCACGCCAACAGCCAGGAGTACACGGTGAATCAACAAACACTCGTCCGTTCGATCATGAGGAAGAAACCGATTGACGACATCGAGGAGGAAAGCAAGCACAGCGGGCTCTTCAAGAGCCTGGGTCTCTGGCAACTGACGGCCATCGGCGTCGGCGGCATCATCGGCGTCGGGATCTTCTCCTTGGCCGGCCTGGTGGCCCATGGAAGCAAGGACACGCCAGGGGTGGGCCCCGCGGTGCTGATCTCGTCGTAGCAGGTCTTGCCTCGGCAGCCGCGGCACTTTCCTACGCAGAATTCGCCGGCATGATTCCTCGCGCCGGCTCGGCCTATACCTACGGCTACGTTGCCCTGGGCGAGGTCATCGGCTGGTTCATCGGCTGGGACCTCCTGCTTGAGTACATCGCGATTGTCGCCGTCGTCGCGATCGGAATTTCTGGCTACTTCGATGCGTTCCTTTCCGGGATCGGTATCCACATGCCCACCTGGATGACCTCAACGGTGGACGAAGGCAAGGGCGGCGTGATCAACTTGCCCGCCATCCTGGTGTGCCTGCTGGTCACCTGGATCCTGAGCCGTGGAACCAAGGCATTTGGCCGTTTTGAACTAGTGGCCGTGGCCATCAAGGTCGTCCTGATCCTCTTCATCATCGGCTTGGGCATTTTCTACATCAACACCAACAACTACAACCCGTTCATGCCCAGCGGCTTCGGTCCGGTCCTCGCCGGCTCCGCCACCGTGTTCTTCGCGGTGTTCGGGTACGACGCCATGAGTACCGCGGCGGAAGAGGCCACGGATGGCAAGAAACACATGCCGAAGGCCATTGTGCTATCGCTTGTCATCGCCATGCTCCTCTACGTTGCGGCGACCTTGGTGCTCACCGGAATGCAGAACTACAAGGACATCAACCCCACCGCAGGTTTCGCTTCCGCCTTCACCGGCGTGGGCCTGCCCGTCATAGCCACCATCATCTCGGTCTTCGCAGTCCTGTCCATCCTGACGGTGATGCTGACCTTCCTGTTGGGCGTCACCCGCGTCTGGTTCTCGATGAGCCGCGATGGCCTGCTCCCGGGCTGGTTTGCCGGAACAGACAAGCACGGAACCCCACAGCGCGTCACCTGGATCGCAGGCATCGCCTCGGCCTTGCTCGCGGGCGTTTTCCCCATCAAGGCTGTTGCTGACCTAACGAATATCGGCATCCTCGCAGCATTTGTGGTGGTGTGCTTGGCTGTGATCGTCTTCCGCTACAAGAAGCCCGACGCGCCCCGCACCTTCAGGTTGCCCCTTATGCCACTGGTTCCGGCCTTCGGCGTCCTCGCCTCAGCCTTCCTCATGATCCAGCTGCATTGGGAAACCTGGCTGCGCTTTATTGTGTGGCTGGTCATCGGTCTCGTGATCTACTTCAGCTACGGTCGGAAGCATTCGCTCATGAATCCGGACAGTCCCCGCCACCAGCAGGTGTGACCCCTTCGAAGAATCGTTGACATTCCAGTCAAATTATCCCTTGGCACCTCCAAAGATCTCGGGTTAGGATCGACAACGGAGGAGCGAACTGGCTCCGCGATTGAAGGGAGGTGCCCGTGGGATTACTTGACGATCTGAAGGGCAAGGTTCAGGACCTCATTGGTGGCAAAGAAGAAGCCATCAAGGACGGCATCGAATAGGTCGGCGAATTCATCGTCGACTAGATGCGGTTCATCGAGCCGCTTCCGATTTCGTGGGCAACCTCGACGGGGACGCTGACAAGGCTCCGGCCTAGACAGCACCCTCCACTAATGAGGCTCCGTAGCCGGTTTCACCGGCTCGAGTTCCCGAATACAGTTACGTCAACGGGGCACCGGTCCCGCCGCGAGGCGCCGCCGGTGCCCTTGGCGTTTAACCGCTGCTGCCTCGGCCGGGGGCTCGGCTCCGGTAAGCCCGATCCCTAGGAGGGTTCGTGGTTTTGGCCCTCACGCGCCAGGGCGGTCAGCCGGGACACTGCGCGGAAGTACTTCTTCATGTACCCGCCGGTCATCATGTCCTCGGTGAAGAGCTTGTCGAAAGGCACACCGCTGGCAAGGATCGGGACGTCCTTGTCGTACAAACGGTCTGCCAGCACCACGAAGCGCAGGGCAACGGCCTGCTCGGTGATGGTTTCCACATCCCGCCAGACGACGGCATCGATTCCTGCGATCAGCTTGCGATAGCGGCTGGGGTGGACACCGGCAAGATGGTCGATCAAGCCGCGGAAGTCGTCTACGGCCACGGTCTGGCCGTCGAATTCGGCGTGCATCTGACGCTTGAGGTCCTCGGTCTTGAGTGGTGCCGGCGCAGCGGGCAATCCGCGGTGCCGGAAGTCTTCGCCGTCGATCCTCACAACATCGAACTGATCGGCGAGGACCTGAATCTCCCGCTGGAAGTCGACGGCAGCAAATCGTCCCTCGCCCAGGGAACCCGGCAAAGTGTTGGACGTGGCCGCGAGCTTGACGCCGGCGTCGGCGAGTTCACGCATGAGGCGGGACATCAGTACCGTGTCGCCTGGATCGTCGAGCTCGAACTCGTCAATGCAGACCAGCTTGTAGCTGCTCAAGGCCTCCACGGTCTTGCGGAAGGACAGGGCGCCCACCAGGTTGGTGTACTCCACGAACGTTCCGAAGGCCTTCGGCCCCGGAGCCGAGTGCCACAGGGAAGCCAGCAGGTGGGTCTTTCCGACGCCGAATCCGCCGTCGAGGTAGATGCCGGCCCGGCCGTCGACCTTCTTGCCGAAAAGCCGCTTGAACAGCCCGTCGCCATCCCCGGCTCCTACCGTCGCCCCAAACGCCTCCAGGGCCTTGACTGCCGCCGCCTGGCTCGGCTGGTTAGGATCCGGCCGGTAGCTGTTGAAGGACACCTCTCCGAACCGCGGCGAAGGGTAGAAGCCCTTGAGAATCTCATCCACTGAGACCGCCGGGGTGCGCGCGGCGAGCTGTTCGATCTGTACCAAAGCGGTCCGTTCTTCGTGTCGTAAGTCCAGAGCAAGAATACCGGCAATGCCATGGCCCGGGCGGACACGTGATCAAGGCCATATTTCACCATATGAACGGGGTAGAGCTTTCCTCCCCTGCCCTCGATAATGTGGGATCAGTGCCGGGCACGTCCTATCGCCCGGCGCCGCCCGGTGTCAGTGAAAGTGTCAGTGAAAGGCCATACCAATGTCCTACCCCCTTGAGCAGAACGAGAAGTTCGCCGCGTACGCCCACCCCGAGCGCCTGGTGTCCACCGAGTGGGTCGCCGCAGCCATTGAAGGCGGTGCGCTCGGCGACGGCAAGCTGGTGGTTGTCGAATCCGACGAAGACGTCCTCCTGTACGAAACCGGCCACATTCCGGGCGCAGTCAAGATCGACTGGCACACGGACCTGAACGACCAAGTCACCCGCGACTATGTTGACGGTGAAGCATTCGCAGTGCTGGCCGCCGCCAAGGGAATCTCACGCGACACCACCGTGGTGATCTATGGCGACAAATCCAACTGGTGGGCCGCCTATGCCCTCTGGGTTTTCACGCTCTTCGGCCACGAAGACGTGCGGCTCCTGGACGGTGGCCGTGACAAGTGGATCGCTGAAGGCCGCGATATCACCACCGATGTCCCTCAGCCCACCCCGGGCGAGTACCCGGTGGTGGAACGGGATGATGCCCCGATCCGGGCATTCAAGGATGACGTCCTGGCTCACTTTGGAAAGCCGCTGATCGATGTCCGCTCCCCCGAGGAATACACGGGCCAGCGCACGCACATGCCGGCCTACCCCGAAGAAGGCGCCCTGCGCGGCGGCCACATTCCCACCGCGGCTTCCATCCCGTGGGCACGCGCCGCGGCCGAGGACGGCACGTACCGCAACCGCACGGAACTTGAGGCTCTCTACCTCGGCGAAGCAGGCCTCACCGAGGGCGACGACGTCGTGGCATACTGCCGCATCGGCGAGCGTTCCAGCCACACCTGGTTCGCCCTGAAGTACCTGCTCGGCTTCGAAACGGTCCGCAACTACGACGGTTCCTGGACCGAATGGGGCAATGCCGTCCGAGTCCCGATCGTCAAGGGCACCGAACGGGGCGCCGTCCCTGCTCTCGCCGGAAAGTAGTCCGATGTCTCCGGTCCGGCGCCATATTGAAGTAACCGGCGCCGGACCGGCCCGGACTTGCGTAAGCTGGAAGTGATGAGTACCAATACCTTGCCCGCCGCATTGGCGGAAATTGTCGATGACTTCCAGGCGCTGACCGAGCCGGACCGCCTGCAGCTGTTGCTCGAGTTCTCCCGTGGACTCCCGGCCCTGCCGGAACGGCTGCTGGACCACCCTGAGCTCCTGGAGCAAGTGGTGGAGTGCCAGTCGCCACTTTTCCTGACCATTGAACAGGAAAAGAACCCCGACGGCGTCGCTTACCGCTTGTTCTTCAAGGCACCGCCCGAAGCGCCAACCACGCGTGGTTTTGCGGGCGTCCTGCACGAAGGCCTGGACGGATTGACGGCCGCCGAGATCTTGGCAGTCCCGGATGACATGCCCGAACTGCTGGGCCTCACCCGCGCCATCACGCCACTGCGGATGCGCGGCATGACCGCCATGTTGGGACGCATCAAGCGCAAGGTCGCCGCGGCGGACCGCCTACTGTCCTGATCCGGGATACCGCCGAGAATGGCCAGGAAACAGACTTCACAGGGAACGCCGGCCACAGCCGTACTGGCTGCGGCCGGCGTTCCTTTCACGCTGCACCCGTACACGCACGATCCGTCGGCGGCCAGCTACGGACTTGAAGCGGCCGAGGTCCTGGGAATCGATCCCGACCGGGTGTTCAAAACCTTGATGGTGGACGTCGAAGGCAAGCTTGCAGTGGGCATCGTTCCGGTCAGTGGAAGCCTTGACCTCAAGGCGATCGCCGCCGCATTGGGATCGAAGAAGGCCACCATGGCCGATCCCAAAGCGGCCGAGCGACGCACCGGCTACGTACTCGGCGGGATTTCGCCGCTTGGCCAACGCCAGTCTTCACCTACGGTGCTCGACGAATCCGCATTGGCCTTCGGGACAGTCCTTGTTTCCGGTGGACGGCGCGGCCTGGACATCGAACTGGACCCTGCGGACCTCATCCGGCTCACGAACGCCCGGACTGCCCCGATCCGTAGCCACTAGCAAACGCTCGGGCACCCAAAGGCGCCTGAGCTCCCGGCTGCAGGTCAACCGGAGGCCGGCCCACCCCGAGGCGCGAGCCTCGGCGCCAACCACGAGCGCACCAGCCGCTCCCACTTCTGCGGATCCACATTCCACTCTTTGGTGTGTCGGGCCCCTTCAAACGCTTCAAAAGTGACCATCTCCGGATTCTTTTCGGCGAGACTGGCCGAAGGTCCGTACGGAACGTACTCATCGTCCACACTGTGGATCACCAGCGTCGGCGTCCGAAGTTCGACAGCACGTGAATCCCAGTCCATTGCCTTCAAGTCAACGGGAGCGGCCAGGCCGGTGAGGCGTCGGCCAAGGGGGTGCGCCAACATGAGCTGCCCATAGCGACCCACCGCGTAGGGAATCCTGTTGATTTGTGCGTGGTGCGCAAGGACGTTGACCCAATTGATCACCGGCGCGTCCAAAACCATGGCCCTGATGACATGGCGATGGTGGGAAAGGTCGGCCGTCTGCAGGCAGATTGCACCGCCCATCGACCACCCGAACAGGACCACCTCGTCCGCTCCACGGGCGAGTGCGTACTCAATGGCGGCATCGACGTCGCGCCACTCCGTAGACCCCAAGCCGTAACGCCCGTCCGGGGCAGACGGTGCCAGGCCGTCGTTCCGGTAGGAAACCAGCAGGCTGTCGAGTCCGAGTTCGCGCGCGCTGCGCACTGCACGCAAGCCTTCGAGGCGCGTAGCACCACGGCCATGGACCATGATGGCCCACAACTTCGCGGGCTTCCCCGCTCCGGAAGGGATCAACCATGCCGGGGCTTGGCCGCCCTCAACGTCAATCTGTACATCTTCGAAGTCCAAGCCAAGTGCCGCCGGGGAGTTGTAGACGGCACCGCTCCACCATCCACGACGGGCCGTACTCAGATCCCCGCTGTAGACTTCCTCGACTTCGCGCTGCACGGTGCGCTCTGCGGGCGAATATGACACGATCCGGCCGATCCGCGCGAACCCTGTCCCCCCGGCAAAAAAGAGGCTGAACACTCCGTCGATAGTGGTATCCGGGGTTGCTGCGAGGATGATCTGAAGTCCGTTGTCACCGCGCACCACCGCCAGTACTTCCTGATCCGCCTCGCGCACTGAAGGGGTGATGACGCGCCGGGCGAAATAGGCTGCGAGCGCCGAAGATCCCGCGCCCAGCAGGCCCGCAATACCGCTTCCAGCAATAATCCCCCCGACAGCCCATTTGGCGGAGGCAGACATTTTCGCACCGTTCACTACGGCCGGGGCAGGTGGGGTCTTGGATGCCATGTGACCATTGTCCCCGTTGCGGGGCTTTCACTTGAACAGCACCAACTGTCAGCGTTGCGTCCCGGCTGGCCCAGCCGCCGCGACGCCACGGCCAGAACAGAATTGCCGGCGCGAATCCGTGCCACCCCGCGCGCCTCAGGTCTACGCTGTAGCCATGAGTGATCCAATCGTCATCCTTACCGAAGAGCCGCTCGGCCCGGACGACCGCGTCAATATTGCCAAACTGATCGACGGCGGCGACTCGCCCCTGGTGGTGCTCGTACCGGCGAACACCGAAAGGCATTTGCTGGTCGATTTCCTCGAAAACCTTTCGATGCTCGAGGTAGCCAAAGCCTTTCGGGACCTTGTCGCGGAGGCACCGGATCCCCAGACGAAGCGGGCGCAGGCCGCGGAAGCCTTGTCGGCGTCGCTCGCTACCTTGGAGGGGCTAGGTGGCGGGGTAACAGGTGAAATCGTCGACGGCGGTGCGGTTGCCGGCCTGGTGTCCAAGGTCAAGGCGCTGAATGCGGCACAGGCAGTGGTGGTCACACGTCCACACGCTATTGCCGATACTTTTCACACAGACTGGGCGAACAAGGCGCAGGACCAGTTGGGCTTGCCCGTGCTGCATCTTTACGCGGGCTCGGGATTTATCGGTGACTCGTGAACGTTGAGAGAACATGAGCACTGCAGATAACAGGAAGTACTTCCAAGCCGCGGACCCCTTGGCCGGGGTTCCTCTCCAGGAAGTCCCGAAGGACGGGCAATGCGTGGAGAAAACAGAGGCGGAGTGGCGCGAAGAGCTGACCCCCGAAGAGTTCAGGGTCCTGCGCCAGGCCGGTACGGAACGCCCGTATACGGGTGAATATTGGGACACACATACCGCCGGCGTGTACCAATGCCGGGCCTGCGGCGCGGAGCTTTTCACCAGCAACGAGAAATTCGATTCGCATTGCGGTTGGCCGTCGTTCTGGGCACCTCTCGCCGAAGGCACCGTCCGGTACATCCATGACCGTACTTTGGGCATGGAACGCGTAGAGGTCCGTTGCGCCAATTGCGATTCTCATTTGGGCCACGTTTTCGACGGCGAGGGCTACGGTACGCCGACTGACCAGCGGTACTGCATTAATTCCGTTTCGCTCAAGCTCGTCGAGTCCCCCGCACCGCAGTAACGTCGGACACAGTGCAGTAAGGCGCCGGCGGTCCCCACGGCCAGCCCTCCCCGGGCTTGATCTTCCGGGGGCCGTCGGAACCACTTGCACAAGAGTTTCTTATGCTCGGGTTACTTTTGAATTAGTGACTCTGACCGCTTGCTACGCTCACCTCAGAACAACATTTCTTGAGGAAGGCACCGTCGACGATGACCACCACCGCTACCACCGCCCGTCCACGCATCACGTCCGATAACCGGGACTGGATCTCACTGAAGACCGCGGCGACCGCCCTCCAGGCGTTCCAGAGCCAGGACGGGTCCATTCAGGATTCCGGGCACCACCATGTTGCCCGGGAGTACACGGCCACCATCATCGAGGCCATCAAGAGCCTGGCTCCCGCATTCCCCCACGACTCTGCCTACCTTGAACTCCTGGTCACGGATTTCGGCCGCTGGGCCGACGCCGGCTTCGGAGTCCCGGACTTCCTCGACTCCCTCTTGGCTTTCCAGCCCCAGGAACACCGCGAAGACGGGCTTCAACACCTCGTCGTGTTCCCCATGTACACGCAGAACGGCAGCACCAGCCGCCTCGTGGAAGCTGTCCTGATCGAAGTGATCTGGCCTGAGTTCATCGGCGCATTGGAAGCCGGCGAGTACTCCAACAAGCTGTTCGTGCCCATCCGGTTCCTGGACTTCACCCCCGGCTACAACACCAATTCGGCCGTGCTGTTTCCCGAGACCGTCGCCGTGAGGCAGACGCCTGCCTTCACGTGGGGAGCCATCTTCGCCGACCGCGAGGCCGCACGCTTCCGCCGCGTCCTCAAGGCAGCCGCGGCAACAACATCGCTTGAGCTGCCAGCAGATGCAGCAGAGCTGTTGGATGACCAGGAACTCACGCAGCGGACTTTCGTCATGTGGGACCTGATCCATGACCGTACCCACATGCGCGGCGACCTCCCGTTCGACCCGTTCATGATCAAGCAGCGGATGCCGTTCTTCCTCTATTCGCTCGAAGAGCTCCGATGCGACCTGACAGCATTCCGTGAATCCGTCCGGATCGAGAAGGACGAGGAAGCTTCCCCTGACGCCCGACGCCACGCGAAGCTCGTCCAGTACGCCGTCATCTTCGACCGGATTTTCCGCTTCGCCATCACAGGCAACCGGGTCCGCAACTACGACGGGCTGGGTGGCCAGCTCCTCTTCGCCTGGATGCACCAGCACCACGTCCTGCACTGGACCGACAGCAAGCTCAGCATCGACTGGGACGAGGCCGCCGCCGTCGTCGTCGAGCTCGGCGCCCGGATCGAGGAACTGTACTGGCGTTCCATCGACCGGCCCAAGGCTGCCCACTGGCTCGCGGCGTATAAGCTCATTTCCGGTACGGTTACTCCGCACCCGGCTTCGGTCTGGGCGAAGGGACCTGAGGCACTGCCACTCGACGGGCCGCCCCGCGGCCTTACCGACCAGGTCCTCGACGACGAATTCCCCCTGTCCATGTTCTACGAAGCGCTGGAGAAGAAAATGCGTCCAATCATCGAGTCAACCAGCGGCATCACCGGAATGACCACAGCCTGATGGCCGAGGAAACGCTGACGGTCGTCGTCACAGGTGGCAGCAACTCTTCCGGCATTGCAGTGGCCCGCGCCTTCGCGGCCGCCGGGCACCGGGTCTTCACCGTCGGTTCGGATGAAACGCGTATCAAGGCCGCGGCGGCTGAAGCGGGCGACGGCGTCGTCCCGCTCGTCTGCGATCTTTCCAAGCTGGAGTCCGTGCGGGAGCTCGCCTCGACAATCCACGGGAGCACGGAACGGATCGACGGCGTCGTCCACCTTGTGGGCGGATGGCGGGGTGCCAAGGGTATCGAGGACCAGCCCGACGAGGACTGGGACGCCCTTGAACAGAGTGCCATCACCACGCTGAGGAACGTTTCGCGGATCTTCTACAAGGATCTTGAGGCCTCCCCCGGGGACGCTTTGCCATGGTGAGTTCGACGGCGGTCGCCGCACCTACTGCCGCAGCCGCGAGCTACGCGGCGGCCAAGGCTGCTGCAGAGACGTGGACCCTGGCCATGGCCGACGGATTCCACCGCGCCCAGTCGGGCAACAAGGACGAACCGACGAATCAGCACAGCGCGGCCGTCGTCTTTGTGGTCAAGGCACTGCTGGACGCGGCGACGCGGAGGGAACATCCCGAGCGGAAATTCCCCGGATACACGGACGTGGAGGAACTGGCGGCGGCCGCCGTCGGGCTCTTCGACAAGCCGGCAGCGGAACTGAACGGACAGCGCCTCCTCCTGGCCAAATAGACTGAAAGCGTGAATGAACAAGTGACGAGCACCACAGAAGAATTCCCGGCTGCCCTGGAAACGGAAGCCGCAGGGCGTCTCCACGATCCCTCCGTACGCGGTTTCGCCTCGGACAACTACTCCGGAGTCCACCCTGAAATCCTGGCCGCCCTGGCAGCAGCCAACGGCGGCCACCAGGTCTCCTACGGCGAGGACCAGTACACGGAACGCCTCCAGGAAGTCATGGAGCAGCACTTCGGCTCAGGGATCGAGTGTTTCCCCGTGTTCAACGGCACCGGGGCCAATGTCTTGTCCCTGCAGTCGCTGCTGCCGCGCTGGGGTGCCGTCATCTGCGCCTCGACCGCCCACATCAACATGGACGAAAACGGTGCCCCCGAGCGCATCGGCGGCATCAAGCTCCTCCACGTCCCCACCCCGGACGGCAAGCTGACTCCCGAGCTGATCGACCGCGAGGCCTGGGGCTGGGGCGACGAGCATCGTGCGCAGCCGCTTGCGGTTTCGATCACCCAGACAACTGAGCTCGGCACCTGCTACACGCCCGAAGAAATTCGGGCGATCGCCGACCACATCCACGCCAAGGGCATGAAGCTGCACATGGATGGTGCCCGTCTCGCCAATGCCGCCGCCCACCTAGGCGTGCCGCTGCGGACCTTCACCCGCGACGCCGGCGTGGACATTTTGTCCTTCGGAGGGACCAAGAACGGGTTGCTGTTCGGCGAGGTGGTGGTTGCACTGAACCCAGAGGCCGCACATGGGCTGAAGTTCCTCCGCAAGATGAACATGCAGCTGGCCTCAAAGATGCGCTTCATTTCGGTCCAGTTCATCGCGCTCCTGGAGTCCGGGCTGTGGCTGCGTTCGGCGGAGCACGCTAACGCCATGGCCGCCCGGCTGCGTGCCGCGGTAGATTCCATCGACGGTGTGGAGCCCACTCAGGCCACCGAGTCCAATGGGGTTTTCGCAGTGCTTCCGGCCGGCGTCGCCGACCGCCTGCGTTCCTCCTTTAAGTTCTACGACTGGAACGAAGCGAACCGCGAAGTGCGCTGGATGTGTTCTTTTGACACCACGGAAGAGGACATCGATTCGTTCGTTGCCGCAATCAAGCGCGAGCTGGCCTCGGCGTAGGCCGTGGGACGGGGCGGCGTGGCTTCAAGCTTTCGCCGCCCCGGACGCATAATCTGCGAAGGTGAACGCACTCGCACAGGTTCCCGCGGATTTCTTGCATGCGTTGGGAACGCTACGAAAAGCACAGTGCCGGAGTGAGCTGCGGCTCGCGGAGATTCCGGCGCCCTCCCGCTTGGCTCCCTATGCCGTGGCCTTGGGGGCAGAAGTCTTCAGCCGCTCGACGCGTCCTGGCCGAACCCCTGTCCATGGCCCCGCGGCCATGGCATTCACCAAAGAAAACACTCCCGGCGCCTACGGTTCCCCTGGTGCTGCCGATGACGAAGACGATGAACTCGCGACAGGCAGATTCATCCTTCTCCATGATCCGGACGGCTCGGCAGTGTGGGACGGGGAATTCCGGATCGTCACCTACATCAGGGCCCAGCTGGAAGCCGACATGGGCAACGATGCCATGCTCGGTTCCGTGGCCTGGACGTGGCTCGTGGACGCTCTCGAGAGCCATTCGGCCCAGTACCGGGCGGCGGGCGGGACAGCCACCCGGATCCTGTCAGAGAGCTTCGGCACCTTGGCCGAAAGGCCGGAAACCATCGACATCGAACTCCGCGCCTCGTGGACACCGGCGTCTTCCGACGCCCAGGCGCACCTGGAGGCGTGGTGCGACATGGTGTGCACGTTCGCGGGGCTCCCTCCCCTGCCTCCCGGCGTCACACCGTTGCCAAATAGGCGGCTCACATGAAAACCGTGGGAGCCCGTTGGAACCCCGGCCGGACCGGCCCCAACAGAGTCGGTAAACTGAAGGCACCATGACCCCTGAAAATCTGGAACCCACCACAGCCGGCGCCCCGGCTGCTGATCACACCCCACACATCACGGTGGACGGCTTTGAGGGCCGGATACCCGAAATAATCGATTTAGATGCCCCACGCGAAGGCGTACCCCTTGTCATCGACACCATCTCCGGCCTGGAGCGGTGCGCAGCAGCCATCGCGGCAGGAACCGGCCCCGCCGGGGTCGACGCAGAGCGTGCCTCCGGCTTCCGTTACGGACAGCGCGCCTTCTTGGTACAGATCCGGCGTGACGGCGCAGGTACCTGGCTGATCGACCCCGAGCCCTTCGATGACTTGAAGATCGTCAACGAAGCGCTCAGCGGCGTCGAGTGGATTCTGCATGCCGCGACTCAGGATCTTCCGTGCCTGGCCGAACTCGGCATGTGGCCGGACAAGCTCTTCGACACCGAACTCGCCGCACGGCTTGCCGGACTGCCCCGAGTCGGTCTCGCAGCCGTCATCGAGCAGCTCCTGGGCTTTGGCCTCGCCAAGGAACATTCAGCGGCTGACTGGTCCACCCGTCCCCTCCCCGAACCGTGGCTGCGATACGCAGCCCTCGACGTCGAGGTCCTCGCTGAGCTGCGCGAAGAACTCATCGAACTCCTGGAAGCGGATGGCAAGCTCGAATTCGCCGAACAGGAATTCGCCGGCATCCTCGCGGCAGGGCTCCCGGCCCCCCGGGTCGATCCGTGGCGCAAGACCTCCGGCCTGCACCAGATCCGTGATCGCCGCCAACTGGCAGCCGTGCGCGAGCTGTGGCATGAGCGGGACCAGCTGGCACGCAAGCGGGATGTTGCTCCCAGCCGCCTGATTCCCGATTCAGCCTTGGTCGCCGCCGCAAAGGCCATGCCGACCACCGTTCCGCAGCTGCTGGCCACCAAGGGCTTCCACGGACGGGCCGCACAGCGGGAAGCACCGCGCTGGCTGCGCTGCATTGCCGCTGTAAGGAATGCCGAAGATCTTCCCCCGCTGCATCTTCCAACGAATGCTCCTCCGCCACCGCGCGTCTGGACGGACCGCGACCCCGAAGCCGCAGCGCGCCTCGGGACTGCCCGGCCACGACTTCAGGCAGCCGCCGACGAGCTCAAACTTCCCGTGGAGAACCTGCTCACTCCGGATTACATGCGGCGCGTGCTGTGGCGGCCGCCGTCGGACATCACAGTCGAGTCCATAGCGGAAGAACTGCGCACCCTCGGCGCCCGGGAATGGCAAATCGCTATTACGGCACCGATCATCACCGAGGCCTCATTGAGTCCGCAACCGCTCCCGCCTAAAGAACCCAAAGAGCCGCGGATCCCGGCCCCGAAGTCCCAGGACCAAAGCCAAGATATCAACCGAGACCAGCAGGACAGTGCAGGTTCCTGATCAACTTGCCCGCCGAGGGCGCGGAAGGCCTGCCGCCGGACCGAATGGTCCGGAGGCGGGCCTTTTCCGTCCCCTTCTGACGCTCGCTCACATATCGGCCCCTCTGGCATGACCCTCGCTCACATAAGTGCTCTTGCAAAGGCATTCGGTGAGTGATCCGAGCGAGGATCGGTCGAGGGCCGGTCATATATGAGCGAGGATCCGGCGGCGAGGCGCTATATGCGAGCGAGCATCGGAAATGGATCGCCTTGCGCTCTAAGTTACCCGCTAGTAACATAGCCGTAATCGACACCGGCCTCCCGCACGCGGGCGTCCGGCATTCATGTCTCAACGAGGAGCCACACATGAGCCATACCGGGAACAGCGCCAGGCCGCGGGCAGTCCGCGAGGTCGTCTTCGTGGACGGCGTCCGGACGCCCTTCGGCAAAGCGGGCGAAAAGGGGATCTATGCAGGCACCCGTGCCGACGACCTCGTGGTCAAGTGCATCCGCGAACTGATGCGGCGCAATCCGGCCTTGCCTGCCGATCGGGTTGACGAAGTCGCCATCGCGGCCACCACACAGACCGGCGACCAAGGCCTGACTATCGGACGCACCGCCGCGCTTCTGGCTGGCCTCCCCCGCAGCGTGCCCGGCTTTGCCATCGACCGCATGTGTGCCGGGGCAATGACCGCTGTTACGACGACGGCGAGCGGCATCGGTTTCGGCGCATACGACGTCGTGATTGCCGGTGGCGTGGAGCACATGGGCAACCACCCCATGGGGTCCGGCGCCGATCCGAACCCGCGGTTCATGTCCGAGCGGATCGTGGATCCAGCCGCGCTGAACATGGGCAACACGGCCGAAAACCTTCACGACCGCTTCCCCGCGATAACCAAAGAGCGCACCGACACCTATGCGGCGGTATCCCAGGCGAAGCTTGCGGCCGCCTACGGCAAAGGCCAGATCCAGCCGGACCTGGTCCCTGTCGCCACGATGAAGCCCGGACAAGGCTGGACAGTGAACACTGTTGACGAGCCGCCGCGCCCGGGGACCACAGTGGACGATCTCGCGGAGCTGCGCACACCGTTCCGGGCCCACGGCCGCGTCACCGCGGGAAATGCCGCCGGCTTGAACGACGGCGCGACCGCGGCACTCCTGGCCTCGGCGGAAGCTGCCGAAGAACTCGGCCTTTCCGTGAAGATGCGGTTGGTCTCCTTTGCCTTCGCCGGCGTCGAACCCGAAGTCATGGGTATCGGACCGGTCCCGGCCACTGAGAAGGCCCTCAAGAACGCTGGACTTAGCATTGAGGACATCGGTCTCTTCGAGATCAACGAGGCCTTCGCCGTGCAGGTCCTGAGCTTCCTCGACCACTTCGGAATCGCCGACGACGACCCCCGCGTCAACCGGTACGGCGGGGCGATCGCCGTCGGGCATCCCCTCGCATCCTCCGGTGTGCGGCTCATGAACCAACTGGCGCGCCAATTCGAAGAAGATCCGTCAGTCCGTTACGGCATCACCACAATGTGCATTGGCTTGGGCATGGGCGCCACGGTGATCTGGGAGAACCCGCGTCACGTCAACTACAACAGCTACGGCAGCGAAACAGAGACCTCCGCTGTCACCGAAACCAAGGGAGCCGCAGCATGAGCGCCGCCGAATTCCAGAAACTGGCTGGACTTTTCCCGGATGAGACCGTGACCCACTCCTACGTCCAGGACATCGACCTCCCCGGCAACGCCGGAACGTTCGCCCTGATCACCCTGGACAACGGACTGGACCACTCCAAGCCCACCACTCTTGGACCCAATACCCTTGTGGAGCTCGGCACGGTCCTTGAAGGACTCAAGGGGCGCGCTGGGCGCGGCGAGATCGTCGGCGTCGGCATCACTGGGAAGCCGTACTTCCTCGTGGCCGGCGCGGATCTCTCCGCGGTCAAGCAGCTCGAAGAGCGGGACCACGGCCTGTGGATGGCACAGCTGGGCCATGACGTCTACGCGACGCTCGCCGATCTGGGTGTCCCCGGCTTTGCCTTCATCAATGGCCTCGCCCTCGGTGGTGGCCTCGAGATCGCGCTCCAGTCCACCTATCGCACGGTCTCCACCGGCGCTGGCGCTCTCGGCTTGCCTGAAGCGTTCCTCGGGCTTGTCCCGGGTTGGGGCGGCGTCTACATCCTGCCGCGCCTCATCGGCCCGGAAAACGCCGTCAAGGTCATGATCGAGAACCCGCTCAGCAACAACCGGACACTCACCGGTCCCCAGGCTTTTCAGCTCGGTATTGCCGACGCCATCTTCGAGCCAGCGGATTTCGTGGAGCAATCCATCGCCTGGGCAGCGAAAGTGATTGCCGGCGAGACCGTCCTGGAGCGGAGCAACGCAGTGGATCCCGCGGATCCCGCCGTTGCCGAACGCTGGGCTGGGGCCGTGGCGGCAGGACGTGCCTTCGTGGAAGCCAAGACCTCGAACGCTTCGCCGGCACCCGCGAAGGTGCTTGATATCCTCGAGGCCAACCGCACCATGAGCAAAGCCGAATCCGCAGCCTTGGAATGCGAGACGCTCGCTGAGTTGATGCAGACGGACGAGTTCCGTTCCACTGTCTACGCTTTCCTGGACCTCGTGCAGAAACGGTCCAAGCGGCCCGCGGGCGCGCCGGACCGCAAGCTCGCGCGCCCGGTAACGAAGATCGGCGTCGTGGGTGCCGGGCTGATGGCGAGCCAGCTCGCCCTGCTGTTCGCGCGCCAGCTCAAGGTGCCCGTTGTCCTGACGGACATCGACCAAGAGCGCGTGGACAAAGGTGTCGCCTACGTCCACTCCGAGGTGGACAAGCTGCTCGGCAAGAAGCGGATCAGCTCCGACGCCGCCAACCGGACCAAAGCCCTCGTCAGCGGCTCTGTCTCCAAAGAGGCATTCGCCGACGCCGACTTCGTCATCGAAGCCGTATTCGAGGAACTCAACGTCAAGAAGCAGGTCTTCGCCGAAGTGGAGGCGATCGTCTCCCCCGAGTGCATCCTCGCGACCAACACCTCCTCGCTGTCCGTGACAGCGATGGCTGAAGGCCTGCAGCACCCGGAGCGCTTGGTCGGTTTCCACTTCTTCAACCCGGTTGCGGTCATGCCGCTTCTGGAGATCGTGCGCGCCCCAAAGACCGACGACGCCGTGCTGGCCACCGCGTTCGAGCTCGCCAAGGGCTTGAAGAAGACAGCCGTTTTGGTCAAGGACGCCGCCGCATTCGTGGTCAACCGGATCCTTCTGCGGCTCATGGGCGAGGTCATTGCCGCGTTTGACGAGGGAACCCCGGCGGAAGTCGCCGACTCGGCGCTGCGCCCCATGGGCCTGCCGATGAGTCCGTTCACCCTCAGCGCGATGGTGGGCCTTCCGGTGGCCCAGCACGTCCAGGAATCGCTGCGCGCAGCCTTCGGTGAGCGTTTTGCGGTATCCCAGAACCTGCAGAAATTGGTTGACAACGGTGTCAAGTCCCTCTGGGTCCCGGGCCCTGACGGGAAGCCGGTCATCCCTGCAGAGACGCTGGCGCTCATGTCCTTCGGCACCGAGCCGTCCACGGCCGAGGAAGTACTGCGCCGAACCCAGGACGCCCTCGCCGAGGAAATCGGATTCATGCTCGCCGAAGGCGTGGTGGCCGGGCCGGAAGACATCGACCTCTGTGTGATCCTCGGTGCCGGCTGGCCGATGTTCCTGGGCGGGATCACGCCTTATCTGGACCGCGTGGGCGCTTCCGAGCGCGTCAACGGCAAACGCTTCCTGGCTCCCGGAATTGCTTCTAGGCCGGCCACGAGCTAGCTAACCGGCTTCAGGGGCGTTCCTGTCGTACCGGTTTCCCAGCCGACGGCCGAGGCCGCCCAGCGAGCGCACCAATTCGGCAAAAGCCTCCTCTGGATGGTTCTCCGAGACGATGCGCGCGTTGGGCGGCTCGCCCCAGAGCCCGCGAAAATCCGCCACGGTGGTTCCAATGAGCCTGGGGGCCGCGGTCTCGACGTGCACGGTGGCAGTGCGGGTGCGGAATCCGGCGGTCCCGGCGGCGACGGACGCGGCGAAGTAATCGTGGATGTGGGCCACGTAGCCCTGGCCGTAGCGGCGGTGGAACTCGAAGTAGAAGCGCAGCATGTCACTGACATGCCGAACGAGTTCGTTGGAAGCGGTGCTGCGCCGCCCTTCCGGCTGATCCGGCAGGATAAGTTCGGGCTCCGTGCAGCCTGCCTCCACGGCCAAGGCGGCCACGTGTTCGGGCTTCATTTCGATCCGTTCCGTGGTTTCCAGGGCGCACACCACGGGCAGCCGATCCTCAGGAAGTCCGGAGAAAGCAGCGAACACTTCGGCCGCGGCGTGAGGATCAACGTGGGTGTTCCACTCCGCGGTGGGAGTCGTATTGCCTTGGTAGTAATAACTGCCGCCCATGATCACGACGCCACGTAGCAGTTCCGGCAGCCGCGGTTCGGCACGCAGGGCAAGTGCAAAGTTGGTGAGCGGCGCTGTCAGCAGCGCAGTCAGCTCTCCCGGCCGTGCGCGGGCTGCTTCCACCCAGAGTTCGACGGCGTAGCGACCGTGCACCTTCCCGCGCGGTTCCGGCAGCTCGGCGTAGCCGATGCCACAGGGACCGTGCGTTTCGGGCGTCGTGACCAGAGGGATCCGCAGCGGCGCCAGGGCACCGATGGCAACGGGCACCTCAGGGCGGCCGCATAGCTCGAGCAAAGACAGGTTGTTGCGCGCAACTTGTTCCGCAGCGACGTTGCCCGGGGTGCAGCTTACGGCCACGAGTTCGACATGTGGCTGGCTGCACAGGTAGGCCAGCGCCAGGGCGTCGTCGATTCCCGTGTCACAGTCCACCAGCAAGCTCACGGGCTCCCTGAAGCCAGCCACAGGCGTCGGATCCTCCCTCACGGCGAATTCCTCAGAAAAGGGCAACCTTGGGCGAACGCGGGAAGATGTCATCCAATTCGGCGCGCTCTTCCGCCGTCGGCGCCCAGCGCACTGCTTGCGCATTTTCTGCGATTTGCTCGGGGCGTGTAGCTCCTGCAATGACGCTGCTGACGGCAGGCTGGGCGGCCAGCCAGGAGAACGCCAGCTGCAGTTCGCTCAGGTCCCTTTCCTTGGCGAATTGGCTGAAGCGTCCCAACTGGACCCAATCGGCGTCGTTGACCAAGTTGGTCCTGGTGTGGCTGAGGCGCGAACCCTCCGGGGCACTGCCTGGCGCATACTTGCCGGTGAGCAGGCCGTTTGCCAGAGGGAAATACGGCAGGACACCGAGCCCAAAGGCTTGGGCGGCCGGCAGCACTTCGAGTTCTGCGCGGCGATCCAGGAGGTTGTAGTGGTTTTGCGTCGAAATGAACCGGGCACCGCCCCGGATCCGGGCGACGTATTCGGCCTCGGCGATTTGCCAGCCGGCACGGTTAGAGTGGCCGATGTACCGGACCTTGCCGCTCGTGACAAGGTCATCGAGGGCCGCGAGGGTCTCCTCCACAGGGGTGAGCGGATCCGGGGTGTGGTACTGGTACAGGTCAATCCAGTCGGTGCCAAGGCGGCGCAGCGACGCCTCTGCGGCCTGGATGATGTAGCGTCGTGATCCGCGGGCACCGAAGTCGTTGCCGTTGGCGCCGCGCATGTCCATGCCGAACTTCGTGGCCACGATGGCGTCGTCCCGGCGGCCCTTCAGTGCGACGCCGAGCATGGTCTCGCTGAGGCCAGGCTCGCGGCCGTAGGTGTCGGCAACGTCGAAAAGGGTGACGCCGGCATCCAAAGCGGCATGCACCACCGCGTTCGTGCCATCTTGCGATTCTGTGGCCGTATTGGCCCGCCCGAGGTTGTTGCACCCCAAACCGACTACTGAGACGGTCAATCCGGAATTTCCAAGACGGCGATATTCAGTCATGATTTCACCCTACAATGCCCGCGGAGGACAGTTGGCAATTCTTTGGCCACTCAAGATCCGAACGCGATGCCTGCCTCTTCCATCGCGTCGTGCAACTGGGCCATGACCTTCGGACCCATGCCGTGCAAAGCTGCCACCCGCAGCTCACCGAAATCGGCGAGCTGCTCCAAGGTTTCCAGCCCTTCGTGGGCAAGCGCCCTGCGCGCCGGAGCGGACAAGCCCTTCGGCAGCGGAGTGTGCCCGGGCCAGTTGCTCTTGGGCGCCATGGTTGTCCCTTCCAAGCGGTGGTGTGGTCTTTAGAGGGTAAAGCCCGCGCCGGTTTTCGGCGAGTGTTTTACTTTGAAGGAAGTAGGTTCGGCATGGGGTGCCGCTGCGACGCTCAGCTTGGTGAAGTCGAGGTCTTCTCCGCGGATACACACCTTGATCGCGTTGACGGCCTTGTTGACATCCGGGCACAAGCAATAGATGTTGAGCTTCGAATCGCCGATTTCGGAACGGTCCACGGTCCCCAGGCCCCGCCAGGCCAGTTCGCTGGTCAGAGCAGCCTTGGCCTTCCGTTCAAGGTAGCGGTCGCGCTCGGTGCCGTCCTTCGTCTTCAGCGCGATCTGGGCGACCACCCAGAACTGCTCAGTCTCCGGGATCTCCGCGTAGCCATCCTCTTCGCATTGCGCTGCAAAGGCCGTCATGAGTCCTTCGACGGCGGCCTCGTCTTCGACGTCGGATTCGTCACTGCTGCTCTGGTGCCCGACGACTCCGTGGTTGATCACGAACTGCTTGAATTCGTCGTCGTACCAGGCCTCCCGGAAATGCAGGACTGTTTCGTCGTCGCGCTTGTAGGTGCGAATAATGCCGCTCATGCCCGTCCTTTTCTGAACCATTCGACGCAGGTACTGCTGGGTCCTGTGCCGTCGAGGGGTGCCTGCTTATTGAATACTGCCTTGTGAAGCACACCGCATTCTCGCCGCGATGCGTCCCCTATCAAAGCTTGGGAAGGCTGCCTGTGGTGGGGTGTTCCTGTCCCGGCAGGGGACGCGCGAAAGGTACCTTTGTCCCTAGAACCTGCGCGACGACATCGTGCGTTATCTGTTGGGCGGTAAGCCCGACGCGCTCAAGCACTTGGCTTCTGGTTCCATGGTCGAGGAATTCGACCGGAAGGCCCACCTCGTTGAGGGCAGTGTCCACACCGGCCGCCCGCATCTCCTGGCGAATCCGGGATCCGACGCCACCCGCACGCACGCCGTCTTCGATGCAGATCACCAAACGGTGCCGGGCGGCGAGGGCAATGATGGATTTGCGAACCGGTAGGACCCAGCGCGGATCCACCACTGTGGAACTGATGCCTTGGGAACCGAGCCGGGATGCGACGTCGAGGGCGAGCTCGGACATGGCGCCCACGCTGACAATCAGGACGTCGTTCTCGGTGGAGCCTCCGGGGCGGCGCGCCAACACATCGACGCCGTCGGAAAGCCGTTCGATCGCGTCGATCTCGCTTCCGACGCTGCCCTTGGAGAAGCGCACCACGCTGGGCGCGTCGCCGATCGCGACGGCCTCGCGGAGCTCTTCGCGCAGGCGGCTGGCATCGCGCGGAGCCGCGAGATGAAGCCCGGGAACAATCTGGACCATGGCCATGTCCCACATGCCGTGGTGGCTGGCGCCGTCCGGGCCGGTCACGCCGGCGCGGTCCAAGACAACCGTGACTCCGGCCTTGTGAAGGGCAACGTCCATGAGGAGCTGATCGAACGCGCGGTTGAGGAAGGTGGCGTACACGGCGACTACCGGGTGCAGTCCCCCGAAGGCCATCCCTGCGGCCGAGGTGAGGGCGTGCTGTTCAGCGATGCCGACGTCGATCACCCTTTCCGGGTGCCGTTCGGCGAACTTGTGCAGGCCAACGGGGATCAGCATGGCCCCGGTGATGCCCACAATGTCCTTGCGTTCGTCGGCAATATCCGCGATTTCCTCGCCGAATACCGACGTCCAGGAGCGGGCTCCACCGGCCTCAGTGGGTTCGCCGGTCTCCGGGTCGATGATGCCGACGGCGTGGAACTGGTCTGCCTCATTGGCAAGGGCGGGCGCGTAGCCGTGGCCCTTTTCGGTCATGGCGTGGACGATCACCGGTCCGCCATAATTGCGGGCCGTGGTGAGAGCGTGCTCCAGGGCGCGCATGTTGTGGCCGTCGACTGGGCCGATGTACTTCATGCCGAGGTCTTCAAACATGCCTTGCGGAGCCCACCAATCCTTGATGCCCTTCTTCATGGCATGCAGGCTCCTGTAGGTGAACTGGCCGATCGGACCGCCGTTCTGCAGCTTCTTCTTCCACCAATCCAACACAACCTCATAGGTGGGAGCAGCCCGGAAGGAGTCGATCGTGGGACGCAATGAAGCAAGGTAATCTGCCAAACCGCCGACGGTAGGGGCATAGGAGCGGCCGTTGTCGTTCACCACGATCACCACGCGGCGCCGTTTGTCCGCGGCAATGTTGTTGATCGCTTCCCAAGCCATGCCACCCGTCAGGGCGCCGTCACCCACGACGGCGACGACGCAGCGATCGCCTTCCCCTGTCAATTGCCGGGCGCGGGAAATGCCGTCGGCCCAGGACAGCGAGGATGAGGCGTGGGAGCTCTCCACGATGTCGTGCTCGGACTCGCCACGATCGGGATACCCGGACATGCCGCCTTGCTGCCGAAGGGTGCTGAAGTCCTGCCGTCCTGTCAGCAATTTGTGGACGTAGGACTGGTGGCCGGTGTCGAAAACGATGCTGTCGCGCGGTGAATCGAAGACCTTATGGATGGCCATGGTGAGTTCCACCACGCCAAGGTTCGGCCCGAGGTGTCCACCCGTTTGAGCGACGTTGGTGATGAGGAAAGTCCTGATCTCGCCTGCAAGCTGCTCCAACTGGTGAACGGTGAGCTTGCTCAGGTCCTGCGGGTTCCGGATTGTCTCCAAAAGTCCCAACGGCCCCTCCTTAGGGTGATTGACGTGCTATACAACTCTAACGCCTTGGCCGGCACCAAGCCGCAGGAAAGGCTACAGCCCCGGTTGGTCAATGACCATCCGGGGCTGTAGCTGTTGCCTTTTGGCTCAGGCGGAGTCTGCGCTAAATACCGCTAGTGCGCGGAGATCTGGCGCAGGACATACTGCAGGATTCCGCCGTTGCGGTAGTAGTCGGCTTCGCCCGGGGTATCGATGCGCAGCACGGCATCGAAGGACTTGGTGCTGCCGTCCTCGGCCGTTGCAGTGACCTTGAGCGTCCTCGGCGTCGTGCCGTTGTTCAGCTCGGTGACGCCCTCGACGGAGAACGTTTCCGTGCCGACCAGGCCTAGGGACGCTGCGGATTCGCCGGCCGGGTACTGCAGCGGGAGGACGCCCATGCCGATGAGGTTGGAGCGGTGGATACGCTCGTAGCTTTCGGCGATGACAGCCTTCACGCCCAGCAGCGCGGTGCCCTTGGCAGCCCAGTCGCGGGACGAACCGGAACCGTACTCCTTGCCAGCCAGGACAACCAGCGGTGTGCCGGCGTCCTGGTAGTTCTGGGCGGCGTCGTAGACGTACGCCTGGGGGCCGTCCGCCTGGGTGAAGTCCCTGGTGAAGCCACCCTCGACGCCGTCAAGCAGCTGGTTCTTGATGCGGATGTTCGCGAACGTACCGCGGATCATGACCTCGTGGTTGCCACGGCGTGAGCCGTAGGAGTTGAAGTCCTTGCGCTCCACACCGTTGGCCAGAAGGTACTGGCCAGCAGGGGTGTCTGACTTGAAGGAACCGGCCGGGGAGATGTGGTCGGTGGTGACGGAGTCGCCGAGCTTCAGTAGGACGCGGGCGCCGGTGATGTCCGTTACCGGATCCGGCTGTGCCTTCATGCCTTCGAAGTACGGGGGCTTCCGGACGTATGTGGACTTGGCGTCCCAGGCGAAGGTGTCGCCTGCCGGGGTGGCGAGCGCCTTCCAGCGGTCGTCGCCGTCAAAGACGCCCTCGTAGCCGCGGGCGAACATTTCCTTGTCGATCGAGGAATCGATGACCTTCTGGACCTCGACGGGGTTCGGCCAGATGTCCTTCAAGAAGACATCGTTGCCGTCCTGGTCCTGGCCCAGCGGGTCAGCCTCGAAGTCGAAGTCCATGGTTCCGGCCAGGGCGTAGGCGATGACCAGCGGCGGGGAGGCCAGGTAGTTCATCTTGACGTCCGGGTTGATGCGCCCTTCGAAGTTGCGGTTGCCCGAGAGGACAGCGGTGACGGAAAGGTCGTTGGCCTGGATCGCCTCGGAGATTTCGGCGTCGAGCGGCCCGGAGTTGCCGATGCAGGTGGCGCAGCCATAGCCGACAATGTAGAAGCCGAGCTTCTCCAGGTAGGGAGTCAGGCCGGACTTCTCGTAGTAATCGGTGACAACCTTGGAGCCGGGAGCGACCGAAGTCTTGACCCACGGCTTGGAGGCGAGTCCCTTGTCCACGGCGTTGCGGGCCAGCAGCGCGGCAGCCAGCATCACGGAGGGGTTGGACGTGTTGGTGCAAGACGTGATCGAAGCGATCGAGACGGCACCATGGTCCAGTTCGAATTCGCGGCCGTCAGCTGTTGTGACGCTCACCTTGTTCGACGGACGACCGTTGGACTTCGGGCCGTGTGCGTGCGGCGCTACGTCAGCCACGTGCGTCGCGGAGGCAGTGAACGACGGCGAGTCCGAGGCCGGGAAGCTCTCGTCAATCGCTTCGTCCAGGCTTCCGTCGGCCAGGTCTTCCTTCACGTAATTGCGCAGGTCCTCGCGGAACTGGGCCTTGGACTCCGTGAGGATGATGCGGTCCTGGGGACGCTTCGGGCCCGAGATCGAGGGAACAACCGTGGACAGGTCGAGCTCAAGGTACTCGGAGAACTTGATCTCGTGCGAGGGATCGTGCCAGAGGCCCTGTTCCTTCGCGTAGGCCTCGACCAGGGCGACGTTCTGATCGGAGCGGCCGGTGAGGCGCAAGTACTCGAGCGTGACGTCGTCGATCGGGAACATCGCTGCCGTGGAGCCGAACTCCGGGCTCATGTTGCCGATGGTGGCGCGGTTGGCCAGCGGCACCGCCGCAACGCCTTCGCCGTAGAACTCCACGAACTTGCCGACCACGCCGTGGTTGCGCAGCTGCTCGGTGATGGTCAGGACGACGTCCGTGGCGGTGGCACCGGCAGGGATGGAACCAGTGAGCTTGAAGCCGACGACGCGCGGGATCAGCATGGAGACGGGCTGGCCGAGCATGGCAGCCTCGGCTTCAATGCCGCCCACGCCCCAGCCCAGCACGCCCAGGCCGTTGACCATGGTGGTGTGGGAGTCGGTGCCGACGCAGGTGTCCGGGTACGCACGGAGGACGCCGTCAACTTCGCGGGTCATGACGGTGCGAGCCAGGTATTCGATGTTGACCTGGTGGACGATGCCGGTTCCCGGGGGAACAACCTTGAAGTCGTCAAAAGCAGTCTGACCCCAGCGCAGGAACTGGTAACGCTCGCCGTTGCGCTGGTATTCGATCTCCATGTTGCGCTCAAGGGCGCCGGAGTTGCCGAAGGCATCGATCTGGACGGAGTGGTCGATGACCATCTCGGCCGGTGCCAGCGGATTGACGCGCTTGGGGTCGCCGCCGAGGTCCTTGACGGCTTCGCGCATGGTGGCCAAGTCGACGACACACGGAACGCCGGTGAAGTCCTGCATGATGACTCGAGCCGGCGTGAACTGGATTTCGGTGTCTGGCTGGGCATTCGGGTCCCAACCGGCCAGGGCGCGGACGTGATCGGCCGTGATATTGGCGCCGTCTTCCGTCCGCAGGAGGTTTTCAAGCAATACTTTAAGGCTGAACGGAAGGCTGTCAGCGCCTTCAACGGAGTTCAACCGGAAAATTTCATAATCGGTGCCGGCTACATTCAGTACGCCTTTGGAACCGAAGCTGTCCACAGTGCTCATGGCAGGACTCCTCTCGCAACAGCTTTCATCTTTGTCGCGCGGTTGACCGCTAGCCAGTTAGGCAAGCCTAATCTGAGCGGCTGCCGTTGGTCGGTGGAGAAGTGAAGCGCGACTTGGAACTTCTCCACCATCGTAGTGGCGGCTACGCCGCGGGCACCAGCAACGCAACGGTCTCCAAGTGGTGCGTGTGCGGATACAGGTCAAAGGCCCGGAGTGCTTCAAGCCGCCAGCCGCCGTTGCGGAAGTACCCCAGATCACGCGCGAACGAGGCCGGATCACACGACACATAGGCGATTGCCCGCGGTCCGGACTCAATCAGCTGGCTGACAACGGCTTTGCCCGCACCGGCCCGTGGCGGATCGATCACCAAGGAGTCGAAGTTGCGGGGCCGTTGCCGCAGGACGCGTTCCACCCGGCCCTGGACGATCTCCACATGCGGTTCGCCGTGCAGGTTCTTCCGGGCATCCCGGCTGGTGCCGGGCGATCCTTCCACGGATAGTACCGAACCGGTAACCCCCACCGCGTCCGCCAGGGGCGCCGTAAACAATCCGGCTCCCGCGTAAAGATCAGCCACGGCCGATCCCGGAAGAAGGTAGCCGCCGTCGCGCAGGAATCCCGTCACCGCCCCCACCAGAGTGTCCGGAGCGTCTTTATGGATCTGCCAGAAGCCCTCTCCTGTGACTCGGTATTCATGACCGGCTGCCGACTCCTGGACCCAGGTCCTACCGCGCAACTGCAACACTTCGCCGCGGGCCGGGTCGAAGCTCGCCACGGAAACATCGTGCGGGAGCTGCCCTAGTATCCGGTTGAGGCGCCGGGCGTCGGTCCCCTCCTCCGGGGCGAGGAGGACCAGCGGACGTGATCCGTTGGCAGGTGCTGCAACTTCCACCCGTGAAATACCGTGCAAATCGATGTCCCACAGCCGCAAGTCATTGATGCCCGGAAGCGCGAGCGGCATCTCGCGAACCGGAATGACGACGTCGGAGCGGTGGGCGTGCATTCCCAGGCGGCCGCCCGGGGTGACGGTAAAACTGGCCCGCGTTCGCCAGCCGAGGCCTGGACCGCCGTCGGAAGTTGGATCATGTCCGGCGGCGGGCTCCACCTCGACGTCCAGCTCGACGCCGGCGAGCCGCTTCAGCTGCTCGGCGAGGACTTCGGATTTGAGCAGGCGCTGCCGTTCCAGCGTCACGTGGCCGAGTTCGGCACCCCCCACCGGCGGTCCACCCTTCCGCCAGGCGGCAAGGGAGTCGGCGATTGGCCAGAAATGGCGTGTCCGGTCGTTCGACGCCTCTAGGACGTCGACGACGTCGGCGCGCCAGAAACGGGAAGACTCGCCGGAATCCGTCAACCGGACCCGGACCTTCTCCCCCGGGATGCCGTGCCGGACGAAGATGACCCTGCCTTCGTGCCGAGCGACAAAGTGGCCGCCGTGGGCGATGGGACCGACGTCCACCACCAGTTCCTTGGCAGCTCCGTCCTGGGCCGCGGGCGTGCTGGATTCGGTGTTGCTGGGGTGGGTCATCAGGTATCCTGCAGTGCCTTTGCTTCTTCGGACGACTTCAATTGCCAGGGAACACTTGCCACCATCACGCCGGGTTCAAAGTGAAGCCGGGCCTTGATGCGCAGCGCGGTCTGGTTGTGGACAAACTGTTCCCACCACTTGCCGACGACATACTCCGGGATGTACACGACGATCAAGTCGCGCGGCGAGTCCCGGCGCATGTTCTTGACGTAGTCCAGGATGGGCGTGACGGTTTCCCGGTATGGGCTCGCCAACACGGTCAACGGGACCGGGATGTCGAGCTTGTCCCAGGCCTGCACGGTGTGGGTTGTCTCTTGATGGTCGATATCGACAATGATGGCGTCCAACCTGGACGGCCGCGACGCCCTTGCGTAGGCGAGTGCGCGCAGCACCGGTTTGCGGACATGGGACACCAGCAGCACGGCGTGGACCCTGGTGGGCAGCGCCCGCGGGGAGGAGTCCTCGTCAACGGCCAGTTCCTTGGCCACGTTGTCGTAGTGGGCGCGGATGCTCCACATAATGAGGAACAGCACGAACATGGCCAGGAGTGCGATCCAGGCGCCCTGTTCGAACTTGGTGATGAGCACGATGGTCAGCACCAGCGCCGTCATGCAGAAGCCGAGCATGTTGATAGTGCGGGACTTCAATATTCTGAGCCGGACGGCTGTGTCCTGGGCAAGTTTGAGTTCCCTGCCCCAGTGCCGCACCATGCCCAGCTGGCTCATTGTGAAGGAAATGAAGACACCCACGATGTAGAGCTGGATCAGCTTGGTGACGTCGGCATTGAAGGAAATGATGAGGACCAGGGCCCCGCCCGCAAGCGCAAGGACGCCGTTGCTGAAGGCGAGGCGGTCTCCGCGTGTGCGCAGCTGGCGGGGCAGGTATCCATCCTGGGCGAGGATGGAGCCCAGGACGGGGAACCCGTTGAAGGCCGTGTTGGAAGCGAAGACGAGGATGACGCCCGTGGCTGCGACGACGATATAGAACGGGAGGGATCCCGAGCCGAAAATAGTTTCCGCGATCTGGCTGATGGCCGGGTTCTGGATGTAGTCGTCCGCCAGCGGTTGGCCGTTGAGGAGAAATTCCTTGGCCGGGTCCAGCACGATGTGGACCTTGGTGGCGTTGGCAAGGTAGATGATGCCCGCGAGCATGGCCGAGGCGATGACACCCAACAAGAGAAGGGTCGTGGCAGCGTTCTTGCTCTTGGGCTTCTTGAAGTTCGGCACACCGTTGCTGATGGCCTCCACGCCGGTCAGGGCGGCTGCCCCTGAGGAGAAGGCCCGAAGGAGCAGGAACGCCCCGGCCAAGCCGACCAGCCCTTGGTCGAATCCCTCTTGCGGGACGATCGTAAAAGCGGCCGACGGCGCTTCGCCCAGTTGGCCTGTGACCGCCTGGAAGATGCCTACAGCCGTCATGCCCAGGATGGAGAACATGAAGATGTAGGTGGGAACCGCAAAGACACTCCCGGCCTCCTTGATGCCGCGAAGGTTCACCAGGGCCAAGATCACGACGCCGACTGTGGCAATGAGTGCCTGCTGCCCATGCAAAGAGGGGATCGCAGTGGTCAGGTACGCCGCCGCGGAGGACATCGACACGGCGACCGTGAGGACGTAGTCCACCAACAAAGCGGCCGCGACGGTCAGGCCCGCGAACTTCCCGAGGTTGACGTTGGCGATTTCGTAGTCGCCACCGCCGGAAGGATAGGCGTGGACGTTTTGCCGGTACGAGGCAACAACCGTGAGCAAGACCACCATGACGGCGAGGCCGACCAGCGGCGAAATGGCCACGGCACTCACGCCCGCGAGGGCCAGCGTCAGCAGGATTTCGTCGGGGGCATACGCCACAGAGGACAGGGCATCCGAGGCGAAAATCGGCAGCGCAATGCGCTTGGGAAGCAGGGTATGGGCCAGCCGATCGTTCCGGAACGGCCGCCCCACCAACACCCGCTTCGCGGCGTTGAGAATTGTCAGCACTCCGCAAAGCTACTCTGAATCCAACGCGATGTCATGACGGCGGACTGGCTTCCACGACTTGCCCCGGTAGAGTCTTACCGAGCGGCATGCATAAGAGTGAAGGAGAAACCGTGGCTCACTTTGTGATCATGGGTTGCGGACGAGTGGGCGCAACGTTGGCGCACACCTTGGAAGACGCCGGCCATTCAGTGGCAATCATCGACCAGGACGACCGTGCTTTCCGTCGCCTGCGGAGCGGATTCACCGGCCGGAAAGTCACCGGCGTCGGCTTTGACCGGGACACGCTGAAGCAGGCGGGTTGCGAAGAAGCGTACGCCTTCGCCGCCGTTTCCAGCGGTGACAATTCCAACATCCTCGCCACCCGGGTAGCCCGTGAAACTTTCCATGTTTCACATGTAGTTGCCCGCATCTACGATCCCGGCCGCGCCGAAATCTACCAGCGCCTGGGCATCCCCACGGTTGCCGCGGTGCGCTGGAGCGCGGACCAGGTCCTGCGCCGCATCCTGCCCGAACAACACCTGGCTGGCGATTACCGCGAGCCTTCCGGCCGACTGGTCTTGTCTGAAGTTGACCTGGACGAAGGCTGGATCGGGCACCCGCTGACTGCCATCGAAGCAGCTTCCGGGATCCGCATCGCTTTCCTCACCCGTTTCGGAGAGGGCGTCCTGCCCCAGGCCGGAACGGCGTACCAGGAAGGTGACACTGTGCACGCCATGTTGAGCCTGGACCGCAGCGCCGAGGTGGCACGCGTCCTCGCCAGCGCACCTGCCAAGGAGTCTGAGTGAAAGTCGTTATTGTCGGCGCGGGCAGCGTCGGTTCATCGATCGCGCGCGAATTGCTCGCCCACAACCACGAGATCATGCTGATCGACCTCAAGCCTGAGGTCATCGGGCGGAGCGGCCTCCGCGGGGCGCGTTGGCTGGTGGGCGATGCTTGCGAATTGAGCACGCTCCAGGAAGCGAAACTGGAAGGGGCCGACGTCGTCGTGTCCGCGACCGGTGACGACAAGGTCAACCTTGTGGTGTCCTTGCTGGCCAAGACCGAGTTCGGCGTGGGCCGTACGGTGGGCCGTGTGAACAACCCCAAGAACGACTGGATGTTCAACGATTCCTGGGGAGTCGACGTCGCGGTCAACACTCCGCAGCTCATGACGGCCCTCGTGGAAGAAGCCGTGGAAATCGGTGACCTCGTCCGCCTGCTGACTTTGCAGACGGGTGTGTCCTCGCTCGTGGAGTTCACGGTCCCCCACGATTCGCACATCATGGGCAGCACGGTAGGCGGCATTGAATGGCCCGAAGACGCCACCCTGGTGGCGATCCTGCGCGATCACGCACCCATCACGCCCAGCCGTGATGACGTGATCGACGGCGGCGACGAGCTGTTCTTCGTCACAACCATTGCTGCCGAGGATGGGCTCAGGGCCCTCTTGTCCCCCTCCGCGGCCGACCACGGATCAGTTGGGGTCGAGGAAGAGTTTTCGGATCAGTCCGACGACGACGGCTTCGACGGCTGAGGATCCTTGTTTGGCTCCTCGCTTGGCGTCGGCCGGGTCAGGAGCCAGGCAATCCAGAGGCCAAGGATGTACAGCGGGGCGCCCATGATCAGCCTCATGGTAGCGAGCGCGGCCAGTCCGGGCTCGCCCATGAAGTACAGGGGAACCTGCACCACAAGCCGTAGAGCCAGGACAGCGATGACCACCCAGGTGCCGATGGTGTAGGCCCGCAAGCGCTCCGGCTCCTTCCGCCAATCGAAGCCTTCGTTGCGGACAAAACCGAAGAGCAGGCCGGCAATGGGCCACTTGAGCACAACGGACAGCACCATTCCCACGATGTAGGCGATGTTCGTGTAAAAGCCCAGGACGTAGAAGTCCTCGGCCTTGCCTGTGGTGTTGGCGAGCCAAGCGGAAATTGCGACGCCGGCGATCCCGGCAAGTGCCTGGGTCAACGGACGCCGCTGGACAAGCCGCACCACGGTAAAGACAGCCGCCGCCGCGAGGGATGCAATCAGGGACGCTGGAAGGTCGCGGGTGACCATGAAGGCGATCAGGAATACGAGGCCCGGCACGATGCTCTCGGCTATCCCTTGGATACCCCCTGCCGACTTGAGGATATCCACGTGCCCGTGGCTGTTCCTTTGGAGTCCGGCCTTTTCCGCGTAGCCTGCGGCGATGTCCGCAATACTTGGCCCCTGCGTCTCCTGGCGGAACCCCTCTGCCTGGCCCGGCTTTTCCTGCGCTGGTTTTTCGTGGGGACCGGGTCCGTTGGCGACGGTCATTGGTGCTCCTGACGGGAGAGGATTTCATAGCGCGGATTAAACATGGTGGGCAGCCCGTCCCGCAGCGTGACCATTCCTTCGAGGCGAAGGACGGTCCCGGGTTCGATGCCCGGAACCTTACGGCGGCCCAGCCAGATGACGCGCAAGCGGGCCAATGGACCGGTTTCTCCCCTGTGCGCGATCCGGTCGACGACGATTGCCGAGAAATATGCTTGCTCGTTGGCCGGTTGGTAGGTTACGGACTCAATAAAACCCGTGCAGTTGACTCTGCCACGCAAAGGGAGCTCAGTCAGGGGCAAGGATGCTCGGCTACCATCGGCGGCAGCGGCGCGGGGCGCTTTATCAGCCAATCTGGGTGATCTCCGGGCCGCGTTCGGGTTGCTGAAGTTCCGGTGTTTCCTGCGGAGCGCCGTGGTGTCCGGGGGCTGCGGCGTCCTTGGGGAGCCTCAACTGGAGCAGTTCACGTGGCGGCATGGGGTTGTCTCCGCGAATGACCACGACCTTGCGGAAGAGATTCTCCAGGCCTTCGGCAGCGACCCTGTCCAAGGCTGCCTGGCCACCGATGACGCCGCGGAGGAACCAGCGGGGCCCATCCACCCCCATGAACCTGGCCGCCCGGAAGCCGCGTCCGCCGTCGGCAGATTCGGTAGGAAGCTTGGCGATGAGTTCGGTGCCGAAGGTGCCGGGGATCTCCTCAACTTCGCCTCCTTGGCTGGACACCGACTGGCCGATCTGTTCGCGGATCTCGTCCCAAAGTCCTTCGGAACGGGGAGCGGCGAAAGCTTGGAGCTGAAGGCTCGAGCCGTCCAGGTCCATGGTGACGGCCACTACCCGCTGGGTCGCTTCTTCCACCTCGAGACGCAGTTGAAGGCCCTCGGAAGGCTCTATGAGCAATGCGCCAAGGTCCACGTAGCCGTCTTGGCTATCGATTTCGCTCGCATCGAATGGCCCCTTGGACAGCCGGAAGTCGCCCTTGGCGATTCCACTGGCTACCGTTCCGGCATCCTGCCGCGACGTCGCGGCTTTGGCCTGCTCGGTATTCTTGTCTTCCGGCTGCTCGGCCTTGGACTTCTTTCCGCGCCCAAAAAGCATCGGGTTGTCTCCTTAGTAGTGGTCTATCCCCCAGTAAACCGCAGACTGCCCGTCAACTCGCGGGCAGCATGGCAATCAGCTCCATGTGGCGTCGATTGCCGAGGGTTGTTAGCTCACGGCCGGCGCGAAGCCTCCGGTGGATCCAAAACCGCCGGTACCGCGTGCGGTGTCGGACAATTCCTCCACCGCCACGAACTGCGCATATTCGACGCGCTGGATCACCATTTGGGCAATTCTATCGCCGCGCTTGAGTTCGATTGCCTGGTTTTGGTCCGTATTCAAAAGCGTCACGGAAATTTCACCTCGGTAGCCGGCATCGACCGTGCCCGGGGCATTGACCACGGTGAGTCCGTGCTTGGTGGCCAGCCCCGATCTCGGGTGGATCAATGCGACAAAGCCGTTTGGCAGCGCGATTGAGACTCCTGTAGGAACCAGCTTCCGCTCCCCCGGGGCGAGGGATACGTCCGTGCGGGCCCGCAAGTCGGCACCGGCGTCCCCCGGGTGGGCGTACGACGGCGCTTCCAGGCCGCCGTCGAGCATTTTCAGTTGGATCTGAAGGGTCGGCGCGCCATATTCGGCGGAAATGTCTGCGGGGCTGGCTACTGCTGTCTCATGGCTCACAGTCAGATATTCTATCGTCCGCGGGATGCTCCCATGGTTGCTGGCGCAAGCGGCTGCCGCGGCAATTGCTGCGCGTTAATTCCGGGGGTCGCTGTCCCGATAAGCTGGTTGCATGCCTGAATCGACTGCATCCGTACCCACGCCGAACCACTCCTCAAGTGGAACGGGCGTCCTGTATGCGGAAAAGCTCTGGCCATCCCCTTGGATCTGGATTGTTGTGGTCGGCTTGTCTGCCGCCGGCATCCTGATGTTTGCGCCGATCAGCATCACCGCCGGCATCATCGCCGCGCTGGTTCTCTTCGCGATCATGACCACCATGCTGGTGTTGTCCACCCCGGCCATTGTGGTGGACCGGGATACCGTCCAGGTGGGCCGCGCCAGCATTCAGCGCGAATTCGTCGGCGCCGTCACGGCATTCCGTAAGGAGGAAGCCACGGCAGAGCGTGGAATCCGGCTTAATGGCCTCGCGTTCATGTGCCTCCGTGGCTGGATCGACCCCGTGGTGCGCATTGAAATCACCGACCCTGCTGACCGCACCCCGTACTGGCTGACGTCTACCCGCCGCCCTGAAGAACTGCTGGCGGCCCTGTCCAAGTAGGCAGGTCCGTTCCCCCAGGTCAGCTCTCGCACTCCTTGCAGTAAAGATGCCCGTCTTTCTCCCTTGCAATCTGGGAGCGGTGCTTGACCAGGAAGCAGTTGAAACAGGTGAATTCGTCCGCCTGCGGAGGCAGCACACGGACCAGCAGCTCTTCGCCAGACAAGTCCGCCCCGGGGAGCTCGTAGGCGTCGGCCAGGTCAGTCTCGTCGATGTCAACCGCCGATGACTGCTTCTCGGTGCGATGCGACTTGAGTTCCTCGATCGAGTCCTCGGTGTCTTCTTCTGTCTTCCGAGGGGCATCGTAGTCCGTTGCCATGGTCCCTTCTTCGTTCTCCCTTGTGCTTCACGCAGGGCTCGCGGTCCTGTCAACCGGAACCTGCTCCGGTCTAAGGATGTAACGCAGCAGGCCGCATTTTTGTGCCCGATATCGGGCAGATTGTCCTCCCAGCCGCACCAAATGTCCATAGCCCCGTGGGAACGGTTGCGCGGGAAAATCGCGGAAAATCGCGGAATATCGCGGCGCGCCCTTTGTCCTAGTAGGAAAAGGCTGCACCGGGTGGCAGAGTTTCGAATGTCAGATAGGCCATGGTGGAGGATTTTATGCGGGATCTACGGCTGGTTGGCGTCCACGACGACGGCGGACATCTCCTGTTGAGCGGTACCGGCGGCGAAATGTTCCAGCTTCCGATTGACGAGGCGTTGCGTGTTGCCGCGAGCCGGACACCGGCCCAGGTGGCCGCCCGCGCTTCGATCACGCCCGTCGCCATGTCCCCGCGTGACATTCAGTCGCGTATCCGTAGCGGTGCGACGGCCGCGGAAGTAGCAGAGCTGTCAGGATTGCCGCTCGCCAACGTGCAGCGCTATGAGGGCCCGGTGCTGGCCGAGAGGGAATACATCGCGCAGCAAGCCCGCAAAGTGGAAGTCGCTTCCCCCGCACCCGGCCACGATACGTACCGCGCAGCATTCGGCGACGAGCCTGCCAGTCTTGGCGAGATGGTTGCGCACCGACTTACGGCCCACGGCATTGACTCCTCAGCGGTTGAGTGGGACTCCTGGCGCCGCAGCGATGGTGCGTGGACCGTCGTCGCGCGCTTCGAAACCAAGCCAGGCAGCCTGGAAAGCATCGGCGAAGAGCCACCGGCGATGTGGACCTTCAATCCCGCCCGGAAATCCCTCCAGAACGCCAACCGCTGGGCCCAGCAGCTCAGCGAACTGGAGCCGCTTGATGGCCCCGTACCGGCGCGGCGGCTCGCCGCCGTTTCCGACCGGCCTTTTGATTTTGAGGCCGACGGCGGCGCCGCGGCCCGTGCGGCCGCCGCAGCCACCAAGGAAGCCGATGGACTCCTGGACATGCTGCGCTCTCGCCGCGGACAACGGCTGGGCCTCGACGAAGACAGCGACGACGCTTTGGCGCTGCTTCTGAGCAGCGGTGTTCCAGCCGCCCATCCCCGGCCCAGCGACGTCGAAGACGGCCATTCGGATAAAGAGTCAACCGACACGGACGAACCGACCGAGGCCGACCCCGCCGCGACCCGTCGTGACGCTCGCGCCTCCATGCTGTCGCGACTGAGCCTGGCTCCGCAGCATGACGACAAGGAAGACGATTCCCTCCGGCTGCACGACGGCGTCAGCACGGATACCCGGGAAATCACCGTGATCCCGGGCCCGCTTCGCCCCGTGACCCTTCTGCGCGGCAGGCCTGACAACGATGCGCAGGCCCCCAAGGACGAGACGCAATCCCAGGAAGCGGCATCACCGCGGGCCGGCCTGGACGAATTGCTCGGCGGAGCTCCCCGGCGGGAACGCGAGGAGCCAAAAGTCACCCGTGCCGGGCTGAAGGATTCCTGGTACAAGGCCACACCATCCACTTCGTCGGAGCGCGTGGTTTCAGAGTCTGACAACCGGCCCCACGGTGACGAGTCTTCCGACGCAGCGCCTGCCGAACGCCAGCCGTCACGGCCCAAGCGCTCCAGCATTCCCAGCTGGGATGAAATCGTCTTCGGAACGCGCGGGGACTAGCGGTTCAAATTCGCGCAGCTTCGGTTCGCGGAAGGCTTCAGTTCGCGCCGTGCCAGAGGCAAGCGTCGACGTCGAACGGCAGCAATTGGTCCCGGCTCGCCATGAGATTGGCCCCGTGGGCAGTGACCCGTCGCATGTAGTGCCGCCGGCAGAGGGTCTCGTATCCGACTGCGGGTAGCAACGCATCGGCTGGGTCGCGGACCGCCTCTCGACCGCCGTCGCCCGCGGGCCCGCCTTCAATGCGGCCGTCCTCGATGCGTCCATCCATCGCGACGTCGCCCACCACCACTTGCTCGCCTTCGACCACCATGATGCCGTCCACGGTCCGCGCATTGTGTGTTGCGCGGCGGCCGCACCAACAGAGCGCTTCGACCTGCAGGACCTGGACCCTGTCCGCGAGTTCCACGAAGCGCTGGGATCCAGGAAACAGCCTGGTACGGAAGTCCGATGTGATCCCGAAGGCGAACACGTCGACGTCCATTTCATCGACAACGCGCGCCAGCTGTTCCACTTGCCCCGGCGAGTAGAACTGGGCCTCGTCACAGATGAGGTAGTCCACCCGGAGGCCGGTGGTCCGGCGTCGGACCACTTCGTCCCAGAAATCGGTGGTGTCAACAACCTCAACGGCGTCCGTCTGGAGACCGAGCCGGCTGGAGATGACGGAGCCTCCGGCGCGGTCGTTGCAGCTGAATCGGACGCCGCCGCGGCCACGCGCACGATGGTTGTGGTCCATCTGCAAAGCAAGTGTGGACTTGCCGCAGTCCATGGTTCCAGAGAAGAAGATGAGCTCAGCCACGGCGGCCTTTGGGACCTCCGGACTGGAAGCAGAGCAGCGGAACTTCGCGCTCCGCCTTGGTCAGCGAACCATGCTGCCCGACGACTTCCATGGCGGTGGGGCGGACCCGGCGGACATCGTAGAGTGCCAATGTGTCCCGGGCGGCAATCATGACGTCTCCGATCCGCGGGGAGACCTCTGGGCGCAGCCGGCCGAAGAGACCTGCCGCAAGGCCCTGCTCCCGGGTGAAGGCCCAGATCCGGTCGCCGAAGCGGGCACGCCAGGCGTCCAGCAGGGCTTCCCGGTGAAGCTCTCCGGCGTCGGGTTCCAGGTACAGGTGGACCATGCGTGGTTCGCCTGCTGTATGCCGGACACCGGCAATGAGAGCGGCATCGGCTGAGTAGTCGATCCGCTGTGACTCCGGAACGTCAAGCATCCCGTGGTCCCCGGTGACCAGGATCGTGGTACCTGCCGGAAGTGAGGCGGATAGCCTCTTGACCGTTGAATCTATCTCTTCGAGCTGGTGTTCCCAGCGATCGGACTGGCAGCCGTAGCGGTGGCCGGCTTTGTCGAGCTCGTTGACATAGAAGTACATGAGCGAACTGGTTCCTGGTGCCATCGCTTCCCCCGCAGCTGCCGTGCGGGAATGCAGCGAGCTGCCTCCCACGAAGCGGCTTCCCCGAAGCGCCGCCCGGGTCATGGGTGACGAACCGAACTGAGGCAGGCTCACCGTAACCACGTCAGTCTCAGCAGCAACGCGTTCGAAGATCGTCGGGAACGGTTGCCAGCTCAGGGGATCGACTCCGGCGTCCCAATTGCCGAGCAGGTTGACCACCTTGTCCTGGGCCGGATCCAGGACGTCGTAGCCCACCATGCCGTGTTCGCCAGGCGTACGGCCCGTGCCCAGACTTGCCAAGGACGACGCCGTGGTGGAAGGGAAGGCTGAATCCAGCCAGACTGGAACGGCTCCCTGCCCCGAATTCGCAACGGACCTCAGGAACGGCGTGTGGGCGGCTTTCTGCTTGAGCAGGTTGCGGCCCAGACCATCGGCGAGTACCACGCACACGCGTTGCGACGCGGGCAATTGGAGCTTGTTCTCAAAGCCCGGCAGGCCCATGCTCGCGGCGGCGCTGGTGAAGACCTCGGCGATCGACTTGCTGCCATACAAGGGAGCGCCGGGAAGCTCGGGGACGGTGCTGGCGGCGGGGGCGGTTTCCTGGGCGAGATGTTCCGAGGTCACCATCAGCGCTGGTGCCCGCGGCTCAACCGGTTTCCGAAGACGCCCGAGCGGAGCCGCGGTGCGGGGATGGAACCCGAATGTGCAGCAGGCCCGGGACCCCCTGTGTTCACGGCCCGCAGCGCTCGGGCAAAGATCTTCGCATCCTGCACGGCCCTGGGGCCGTCTGCCTCCGAGCTGATCCGAAGGACGATGTCCTCCTGGGAAATAGTGCCTGTATACCCATGATCGGCTTCGCATTGCGGGTCCCCGCAACTGGCCGGTCCCACATCCAGGCGTTGGCCACCAGACCAGGCGATGGACAGGGTCAGCTCCCTGACGGGGTCGCTTGGAGTGTAATTCTGCGGCTGTGCATACATGTAGCTGAGCACCACCGAGCGGATTTGTGCCACCGGCACGGACTCGGTGGAAATCTGGGCGACAATCTGCTCGCCGGCCTCGTCAAGTTGCTGGTCGTCAACGTGGGTGATCACCAGCATGTCCTCCGTGAGGACCAGGACGGTGATGTGGCGCCGGACCTCGGCACGGTCGAAATGTGTTTCCAAGTGCACCAGGTGTGCAAGGCAGTCCCGCCCGTCCAAAGCGTCGGCCACAACATCGGCAACGAGGACAGGGTAGAACCCGGCCCGCTGTAGAGCCTGGTCCAGGCTCTGCCCCTGCGAGCTGTGGTTGTGCGCTGCATGGTGCCCGGTGGTAGCCGGACCGGACGGAGGCGTCGGGGACTTCGAGCTCATTCCCCCATTTTCACAGATCGGCTGTGGACTTCATAACCACCCGGTTCCCCGCCCGGTCAGCTGAGCATCGCGCGACGGGCGCTGTCCGTACGCCGTGCAGCGTTCCCGATCCATACCTCGGCGGCAAGGATCTTCGCGCCCCGCGGTCCCGCGAGGACGGGATTGAATTCCACGAGGGCAATCCCGGGGTGTTCATCCTTAAGGCGGACCAGCCGTGCGCCGAGGTCCTCAAGGGCCGCCACGTCGACCGCCGGCAGCCCCTGGTAGCCAAAAAGTTTCAGCGACGCCCGGGGCGCCCTGATGAAGTCGTGAAGATCGGCTGCGGACAAAGGGGGGACCCGATGGGCCCAATCGTCCAGCAGGTTCACGGCGTCGCCTGCCAAACCGAAGGAAACCACCGGGCCCAGGAGCGGATCTTCGATGGCGCGGAAAGTGCAGGCCTGTCCCACAGGTGCCATCGCCTGTACCTCGATGGCCGGTGACCCATAGGGTTCAAGGACCCGCCGCATCTGTTCGATGTTGCGTCGCAACGAGTCCGCGTCCTCGATGTCCAGCCGCACGCCACCTAAGTCCAGGCGGTGCCGGAGCGCAGGATCCGTGGTCTTGAGCACTACGGGCCAGCCAAGCCGTTCGGCGGCGGCCACCGCCTCGTCGTCGCTCTCGACTGCGGCTGATGGCACCACCGGGATGCCGTACCGGGATAGCAGTGCGGCGCCTTCGGCGTCGTCGAGCCGGACCAGCTGCTCCCCCGGGACGGAAGACAGGAGCCGCTCGATGTGTTCCCGCGCTCCCTCCCGGTCGCAACCCCCAGGCTCCACGAACATGCCCTGGTCCCGGTCCAGCCACTTCGCGTAACGGACTACGGCCGCCAAAGCTGCCACGGCGCTCCCGGCGCTTGAGTAGCAGGGAAGGGATGGCCCGGATTCTCCGCTTGGAGCAAGCAATCCGTCCAGCTGCACGGAACTGTCAAGGATCCCCGTGAAAGCCGCCACCACGGGCTTACCCGCCTCTGCCGCGCATTCGGAGAGGACTCCGGCGATCGCCTCCATCGTGAGGCTCCGGGACGGCACCATTGCCGCCACCACCGCGTGCACGGCGTCGTCCGCAAGATTCTGCCGGAGGCTGCGCCGCAGTCCTTCCAAGGCCACCGACATCCCCACATCCAGGTCGACGTCGGTGACGATCCTGTCGACGACCAGTCCCTGGGGGGCCGCGTTGTCGGCCACGACCTTCCCAAAGGCCGCGGAATTGCTGTAGACCGCGAGCGCGGGACCCTTGGGCAAGGGCTGGCTGGAAACGATCTGCGCCACATCCATGAGCTGCTCGATGGTTTCGACTGCGATGACCCCGGCCTGGCGCATCATCGCGTCCAGTGCCGCCGCCGGCGCCAGAGTCGTCCTGACCACGTGTCCTGGCGGAAGTCGCAACCCGGTGACATCGGACTTGGCAACGATGACGGGCTTGCTGCGCGACAAGCGGCGGGCCAGGCGGGAGAACTTGCGCGGGTTGCCGATCGACTCCAAATAGAGCCCGACGGCGGCGGTATCGGGATCGTCTTCCCAGAACTGCATGACGTCGTTGCCGGAGACATCGGCACGGTTGCCGGCGGACAAGAACGAGGAAAGGCCTAGGCCCCGGCGGCTCGCTGCGGCGTAGACGGAAACACCGATGGCGGCAGATTGCGAAAACAGTCCCAGTCCCCCGCGCCGGGGCAGGCTCGGGGCCATCGACGCATTGAGGGAGACCTCGGGATTCGTGTTCACGATCCCCAACGACTCGGGGCCAATCACGCGCATCCCATAGGACCTCGCCCGGCGCACGAGGTCCCGTTGCCTCCGCAGTCCTTTCTCGCCGTCGTCGGCATAGCCTGCAGTGGCGACCACCAGCCCTTTGACTCCCGCAGCACCGCACTCGTCCACGACTTTCGGCACTTCTTCGTAAGGCACTGCGATAATTGCAAGCTGCACCGGCCCGGGGACATCGGCGATCCGGGCGAAGGACTTCATCCCGGCCAGCTCGAACGCCTCGGGGTTGACCGCATAGACCGCGCCGGTGAAGCCTCCCTCCAGGATGTGCTCAAGCAACTGGTGCCCTACAGTCCCCCACCGGCGGCTTGCGCCCACCACCGCGATCGACGACGGCGCCAGCAAGTCCCGCACACTGCGGGCCTCGGCGCGGTGTTCCCGCGACTCCATGACTGCCAGGGATTTTTCGGTGGGGTCGATGTTGAACTCGACACTGACGACGCCGTCGTCGAATTTGCGCGCGAGCTCGTAGCCCGCGTCGGCGAAGACCCGGAGCATTTTGCGGTTCTCCGGCAGGACCTCGGCGGTGAACCGGCGGATGCCGTTTTCGCGGGCGGCCGCCGCCAGGTGTTCCAGCAGGATCGAACCGATCCCTCGGCCCTGCTGGACATCGGAGATATTGAACGCAACTTCGGCCTCGGTGGGGTCATCGAGCCGGTCGTAGCGTCCGACGCCAACGATTTCACCGCCGATGGTGATGACGAATGCCACCCGGTCTTTATGGTCCACTTCGGTGAAGCGGCGCAGTTCCTTGCTGGAAAGCCTCGATTTGAACGAGAAGAACCGCATGTAGATGGACGTCTCCGACTGCGCCGTGTGGAAAGCCTGGAGGGCGTCCGCGTCCTCGGGTGAGATGGGTCTCAAATGCGCCGTTCCGCCGTCACGAAGCACGACATCGGCCTCCCAATATTCCGGATATACGCCGGCGCCGGGCTGATCCACCATAGGCTTAGCCTAGCTAAGTCTTCCGCAGTACACGTTTAAGGATCCACCGACTCCATGGCACGCAGCCAAAGTCCCTCCCGCGCGAACGCAGCAACGGCCGCCGTCGACGGGGACTTCACAGAGAACATCATCGATATCGACGTCACTTCCGAGATGGAAGGCTCCTTCCTGGAGTACGCGTATTCGGTGATCTATTCCCGCGCGCTCCCCGATGCGCGCGACGGCCTGAAGCCGGTTCAACGGCGCATTCTGTACATGATGAGCGACATGGGCTTGCGCCCGGACCGCGGACATGTGAAGAGTGCCCGCGTAGTGGGCGAGGTCATGGGAAAGCTGCACCCCCACGGTGACGCCGCCATCTATGACGCCATGGTGCGCATGGCCCAGGACTTCTCCCTGCGCTTGCCCCTCATTGACGGGCACGGCAACTTCGGCTCGCTCGACGACGGCCCGGCCGCACCGCGTTACACCGAAGCCCGGCTCGCCGCGGCCGCCATGACGATGACCGAGCACCTCGACGAAGACGTAGTGGACTTCGTTCCCAACTACGACAACCAGCTCACCCAGCCGGACGTCCTGCCCGCCGCTTTCCCCAACTTGCTGGTCAACGGCACCACGGGCATCGCCGTCGGAATGGCCACCAACATGGCCCCCCACAACCTCGTGGAAGTCATCGCCGCCGCCCGGCACCTCATCGCCCATCCGGACGCCACCCTGGACGACGTCATGCGATTTGTGCCCGGCCCGGACTTGCCCACGGGCGGCAGGATCGTGGGTCTGGATGGAATCCGTGATGCTTACGCCACGGGGCGCGGGTCATTCAAGACCCGCGCCAAGGTGGAGATCGAGCAACTGACCGCACGCCGAACCGGCCTGGTGGTGACCGAGCTGCCCTACATGGTGGGTCCGGAGAAGGTCATCGAGAAGATCAAAGATGCGGTCAACGCCAAGAAACTGACCGGCATCAGTGATGTCATGGACCTGACTGACCGCAAGCATGGACTGCGGCTCGTGATTGAGATCAAGAACGGTTTCAACCCCAACGCCGTGCTGCAGCAGCTCTACCGGTTCACGCCAATGGAAGACTCGTTCGGCATCAACAACGTGACCCTGGTGGATGGGCAGCCGCAGACTTTGGGCTTGCTCCAGCTCCTTCAGGTGTACGTCGGCCACCGGATTTCGGTCGTGCGCCGTCGCACCGCTTTCCGCCTGGGCAAGAAGAAAGACCGCCTCCACCTGGTGGAGGGCCTCCTGGTCGCGATCGTGGACATCGACGAGGTCATTCAGATCATCCGTTCCTCGGACGAGGCCGCGGCGGCCCGCGAACGGCTCATGTCCATTTACGACTTGTCCGAGATCCAGGCCAACTACATCCTGGAACTTCGCCTGCGCCAACTGACCAAGTACTCGCGCATCGAACTCGAAAAAGAGCAGGAAGAACTGCGCCTCGAGATCGCCGAGCTTGAGGCGATCCTGGCGTCCGATGTTCTGCTGCGCGAGCTGGTGTCCGGGGAATTGGCCGAAGTGTCCGAGAAGTACGGCACGCCGCGACGCACCGTCCTTCTTGAGTCCGAGGCTGTCTCTCCCACTGTGGCCGCGGCGTTGGCCGCCGCCGTGCCGGCGGGCAAGGGCAAGGCTGCTGCGCTCCCGCTCGAAATCCCGGATGATCCCTGCTGGGCAATCCTGAGCACCTCCGGCCAGATCGCACGAACGTCCAACCAGGAACCGCTGGCGGAATCCGGTCCTCGGAGCAAGCACGACGTGTACCGCTCCGTGGTCAAGACAACCGCGCGGGGCGAAATCGGCGCGGTCACTTCGCAGGGCCGCATGCTCCGGGTACAAGTCATGGACATGCCGGCGCTACCACCGATGTCCGGGCTACCCAATCTTGCAGGTGGCGTGGCCGCGAAGGATTTCATCACCCTGCTCAAGGGCGAGACGCTTGTTGCGTTCGTACCGTTGGATGCCGTGTTGGCCATCGGAACGGTCCAAGGCGTGGTCAAGCGCGTTCAGCCGGATTACCCGCTGAACCGTGAAGACTGGGAGATCATTGCGCTCAAGGACAAGGACACCGTGGTGGGCGTCGAGCCTGCCCAAAACGACGACGTCGAACTCGTCTTCTTGACCCGGCTCGCGCAGCTTTTGCGGTTCAGCGCCTCTTCTGTTCGGCCGCAGGGCCGGACGGCCGGCGGCATGGCCGGAATCAAGCTTGCAGCCGGCGACGACGTCATCCACTTCGGCACGGTGCGCGCCGACGACCCCTCCGCCGTCGTCGTGACCATCGCGGGCAGCAACGGCGCGTTGCCGGGGACGGCTCCGGGCACAGCGAAGATCACGCCGTTCGAGGAGTATCCGGCCAAGGGCCGCGCCACGGGAGGCGTGCGGGCCCACCGCTTCCTTAAAGGCGAAGACACACTGCTGCTCGGCTGGGCAGGTCACGGCCCTGCGAAAGCAACGTCTAGCGCCGGGGTCGCGCGTGCCCTCCCGCAGGAGCACGGCCGCCGCGACGGCTCCGGTGTTCCCCTCTCCCAGCCCGTGGACGCGATTGGTGCGAGCATGACATGGCAAAACGGGAGCGGCGAGGAAAACTGACCGGACACCGCCGTTGAAGACTGGTCCGAATGCTCCCGTTACATCGTGGCGATGCTGAGGATATTTCCTTCCGAATCGAGGAACCAAGCTCCCCTTTCGCCGTCCGGCAAGGTGGCTATGCCGTTCTCGGTCTTCAGGCCAGGGAAGTCATACTCTTCGAAGACGACTCCGCGCGCCCTGAGGTCGGCCATGTCCTGGTCCAAGTCGGTGCTCTGGAATCCCAACTGGGTGTTCTTGGCGGTCCCTGCGTTGGGTGTCTCGTAGAGCAGGAATGCGGTGCCGTTGGCGCACTTGTACATCAGGTTGTCTGAGGCTTCCGGGTTGTCCGGTTCGAGGCCTAGCTTGTCGCGGTAGAAATCGCGGGCGCGAGCGATATCGCTGGCAGGGAGCACGCCGGCGACGTTTAGATCCTTAAGCATGGCAATTTCACTTTCCAGGCTTCCCCACAGCACCTAACTTTACTCCTGATAGGCCATTTGGAGGCGTGCACGGACGCCCGCATTCCGCGGTGCGGCCGGATCGCGAACGCGGGCCCTAGACTACTGCCATGCCGATCATTCCCGATGACAAGGACTGGACCTGGGTCCTGTCCAAGCCTTGCCCCGAATGCGGTTTCGACGCCGCCACCGTGACCCCCTCCACCGTGCCGGGAACGGTCCTGAACATGTTGCCGCGCTGGCGCGCCGTGCTGCGGCGCGAAGACGCCTCGGTCCGCCCGGACGACCACACGTGGTCGCCCTTGGAGTATGCCTGCCATGTGAGGGATGTCTTCGACCTCTTCGACCAGCGCCTGAACCTGATGCTGCGCGAAGACGACGCCCGTTTCGCCAACTGGGACCAGGACAAGGCTGCGATCGACGGCGACTACGCCAACGCGGATCCCGCCGAGGTGTCCGCGCAACTGGCTGCCGAGGGCGAACAGATCGCGAATTCCTTCGCCTCCGTCCAGGAAGATGAGTGGCCGCGCACGGGTGTCCGGAGCAACGGCTCCACCTTCACCGTGTTGACGTTTGCCCAGTACTTCCTGCATGACGTTGTCCATCACCTGCACGACGTCGACGGCTAGGCCCCGCCGTGACGTGGAAAGATACACGGGCCACCCGCCTCTTCAATATTGAACTGCCAATCGTCCTTGGCCCGTTCGGCGGTCTCTCATCGGTGGAGCTGTCGGCCACGGTCAGCGAGGCCGGCGGACTCGGTTCGTACGGGCTCTACGGCTACGAGCCGGAACGGATCGCCGCCACAGCCCGCGAACTCAGGGAAGCCAGCGGGAAACCATTCGCGCTGAATCTCTGGCTCCCCATCGAGGGCGAGGAACCGCCGTCTGCGGATGCTGAGCAATTCGCCGCCTACGTGGACGTCCTCCGGCCCTATTTCGAGCAGGTGGGCGTGGAGCCTCCTACGCAGCCTGAAATTTATCTCCCTGATCTGGACGGTCAGATCCAGGCGGCCATCGACGCCCAACCGGCCGTGTTGAGCTTCGTGTTCGGTGTTCCGTCCGAGTCTGTGATCGAGCAAGCCCACCGGAACGGCATTGTGGTGGTGGGTACGGCGACCACCGTGGACGAAGCCGTAGCCTTGGATGCGGGCGGAGTAGATGCCATCGTTGCCACGGGGATGGAGGCCGGCGGCCACCGGGTTTCATTCCTGCGTACTCCCGAGGACTCGCTCGTTGGAACCCTGGCCCTTGTGCCGCAGGCGGTGGATGCGGTCTCGGTTCCGGTCATCGCGGCCGGCGGTATCTCTGATGGGCGTGGGGTCGCTGCCGCCCTGGCACTCGGTGCTGATGCGGTCCAGATCGGTTCGGCTTTCCTTGCCACGCGCCAATCGGCCATCAGTCCAGCGCACCTGGCCGCGCTGCACGGACCCGACGCCGCCCACACTGTCCTGACCCGCGCCCTCAGCGGTCGTTTGGCGCGCGGCATCCCCAACCGGATCACCGCTGAGCTCGCCGACCCCGCCGTCCACGCCCCGTTCCCTATCCAGAACTGGCTGACGGGCAAGTTCCGGCCCGCTGCGGCCATCCAGGGAATCCCGGGTCTCATGTCCATGTGGGCCGGACAATCGACTCCGCTCATCCGGGAAGACGATGCGCGGAAACTCGTGGACAATATCGTGGACTCGGTGGACGCCATCTTTGGGCGGCTCGGCAGCTAGCCCTCCCCCGCTAGTTTCCGTGCACCAGCGCCGGGAGGCCCGATGGCGAGCCGAGGTCCAGCAGGGAGTCTCCGGCGCTGATATCGGCGGGGTTGTGGGTCACGAGAACTACTGTGACGTCTCCCAGTCCGCCACGAAGTTCGGCCATCATCAAACGGGCCGCATCGGCGTCGAGATGAGCCGTCGGCTCGTCCAGGAGGAGCACTGTTGCTCCGGTCAGGAGCGTGCGGGCCATGGCGAGACGCTGGCGTTCGCCGCCACTCAGGAACGAACCCGAAGGGCCTATGCGGCTATCCAGCCCGGCAGGAAGCCCCGATACCAGTCCGGATAGCCCGACGGCGCCCAGGGCCTGATGCATGTCCGTTTCGGAAGGTCTGCGGCCGGCCGGGCGGGCGAGCAGCAGGTTGCCGCGGATGGTGGAGTCGAAGAGGTGGGCCTCCTGCGGACACCACGCCGCGTTTCCGGTGACGTAGGCCGCGCCGGACGATGCCGGCAGGAAACCGAGCAGCACCGAGAGCAGTGTCGATTTGCCGGAACCGGACGGACCCGTGACGGAAAGCCACTGCCCGGGGGCAGCCTCGCCGCTCATTCCGCTGAACACCGCGGTGCCGCCGGGCCAAGACGCTTCGAGTCCGTCCAACAGCAGCCCCGGAGCACCGCCGGGGCGCTCCGGTAAGGCCAGTACACCGCCGTCGTACGCAGCTGACGTGTCAAACGCTCCCGACTCGGCGATTCGCCGCAATACCGCGGCCAAGGCGGGGGCCTGCCGTACGGCAGACACTACCGCCCCGTAAGGTTCCGCGAGCGCCAGTTGCATGAGCACGACGACGGAAAGCACGGCTGGCGCAACAGTTCCGGCTTGCACCGATGGTGCAGCGAGAATACCCGCGGCCAAGGCTCCGAGGGTGCAGGCGAGCACGGTCAATCCTTGGCCTACGCCCTCGGCCCATGCCGAACGCTGCGCCGCCGCTGTGGCTTCGTTGTCCCGCCGGGTCAGGGACGATAGCACGGCAGGGGCCACGCCGTTGGCGCTGAGTTCGGCACGGGCGTCGAGGGCGGAGGCAACGTCGCTCAGCACCAGTGAGCGCAATTGCTGCTCAGCGCGCGCGGCGTTGCGGTCGGCCAACAGGGCAAGCAGGGGGGCCAGAACAACCCCGGCCACGGCGGCCGCGATCACGGCCGGCACCGCTGCGGGCACGAGCAGTGCCGAGGCGGTCACCGCCGACGCCGCGACGGCAAGGGCCGAAAGCGGCGGAAGCACGACGCGCGGCAGCAAGTCCCGCAGCGTATCGACGTCGTCGACCACAGCCCCGAGTACGTTGCCGCCTTGCAGGAGCCGTCGGAGGGACAGTGCCCGCGCGCTGAGCGCCGCCCACAGCCCACCGCGGAGCCTTGTCATGGCGGCGAAGACGGCGTCGTGAACGAGGAGCCGTTCAGCGTAGCGGAGCACTGCGCGGCCAATGCCGAAGAACCGCACTCCCACGATGGCCCCAAGCAAGTACAGGATGGGCGGTTGCTCGCTGGCGCGGATAATGAGCCAGCCCGACAATCCGGACAGGGCCACGGCGAACAAGGCTGCGAGCGCGGCAACTAGCACGGCGCCGGCGAACTTGTAGCGAACGGGAGCGAGGATACTCGCCAGGGCCTTAAGGGTGGAGATGGCGGTGGGGGGTTCTAATCCCCCGGCCGGGCCGCCCCGAAGTTGGCTGTCCTGCTTGATCGCTGTTCCAGGTGCGGCTGCCGCGGGCTCGGGATTGGCCGTGCGGGCTTGCTGCTCTGCCGTCCCGCCGGCGAGCCGCACCACGTGGTCCGCAAGTTTCCGGGTTGCGGCATCGTGGGCCACCAGGATGACGGTCGCGGCCCCTTGCAGGCCCCGGATGGCCGCGCGGATGGCATCTGCGGAGGCGGCGTCGAGATGGGCGGTGGGTTCGTCGAGCAGGAGGACCGTGGCTCCGGCTTTGAGGCGCGCCAGGCCGCGGGCGACGGCAACGCGCCGCAATTCGCCAGGGCTGAGCTCCGCGGGGTGTTTGAGTGCGAGGTGTTCCGCGGCAGCCTTCTCCAGGCACTCCATTGCGGTCGTGCTGTGGGCCTCCGGCGTGGATTCGGAGTCGGTTGCCGGGAAGCCCCGGCTGCCGCCGTTGACGTAGAGGACGATCTCGTCCAGCACCGTTCCAGCCACCATGACGGGATGCTGCGGCACCCAGGCCACGGCACCGGCGCCCAGTCCGGCAACGGTACCGCTTACGCGCGCCTGCGGACTGTCGCCGATCGTTCCGGCCAGAACGCCCAGTACGGTGCTCTTTCCCGAACCGCTGCGGCCGTCAAGGGCTGTGATCTGCCCCGCGGGGGCGTGGAAGTCGATGGGCCCGACGGCGGCCGCGGCCCGTCCCGCATAGCTCACCGTTAGTCCGGTGACCACGACGTCGGCGAGCGGCTTGTTCGTGGCGTCCGCGCCGACGTCGTACGCCTCTGTGCTGGAAACTTCGCTCAGGGGGTGGCCCGCCGGCGACTCCAGCACGGCGTTAGCGGCAGCCAGTGCTTCGCGGCCGTCGTCGCTGGCGTGGTGGGCCGTGCCAAGCTCGCGCAGGGGAAGGTAGCAATCGGGGGCGAGGATAAGGGCCAGCAGGCCTGCTTCCAGGCCCATCTCACCTGCCACGAGTCGTACGCCGATGAAGACGGCAACCACGGCCACGGAAATGGTGGCGATGAGCTCTAAGGCGAGGGCGGACAGGAAGGCCGTCCGCAGGGTTCCCATCGTGCGGGAACGGTATTCCTCGGAGAGGTCTTCGAGCGCTGCGCGTTGTTCGCGGGCGCGGCCCAGTCCCACGAGCACCGGAAGCCCCTTGGCCAGCTCCAGGATGTGCCCCGAGAGCCTCCTCAGGGTGGATTGTGCCTCGTGGACCCTCTCCTCGGTGTGCCGGCCGATCAGCACCATGAAAAGCGGTACCAGAGGCAGGGTCAAAACCACAACCACGGCACTGACCCAGTCCGCGAAAAGGATCCGGACGCCCAGGAGCAAAGGTACCGCGGCGCAATTGACCAAGGCCGGCAGGAACTGGGTGTAGTAGTTGTCGAGCGCATCAAGTCCGCGCGTCGCGAGCACCGCCAGCGCGCCGTCGTTCACTCCGCCGACCCGTCCCGCGGCCCCGGCACCGAGGGATCGGCCCAGAAGCCTGGACCTCAGCTCTTCCTTGACCCCGAGGGCCGCCCGGCGCGCCGCGACTCCTTGGCCCCAGACCGTCAGCGACCGCAGGACCGCGCCGATGGCACCCCAGAGGAGTCCTTCCCGCCACCCCATGCCGCCCGCGGCAAGTCCGGACAGCATCCCCGCGACGGCCTGTGCAATCAGGACCAGGGACAAGGCCTTGAGCGATGACAACAAGCCAAGGGCGTACAGGGCGGATCGGGTGGCGGGTCCGGCTGGCAACTGGGGCTTCATCCGCTACTCTCTCGCGTTGTGGCGTGCGTGTTTTGCAGCCGGGCCGCCCGACGCCGCGTGACCGACCAGCACCTTGGCAGCGATGGCCGGCAGGAAACCATGTGCTGCCGGAATGTGTGCCGCGCTGACGCGCCGGCGGAACACCCAGTAGGTCCACGCCTGGTAGGCGACGACGAGGGGCAGGCCGACTGCCGCAACGATGCTCATCAGCCCCAAGGTGTAGGCGGAGGATGAGGCGTTGGAAATGGTGAGGTTGAAGGCGGGATCCAAGGTCGAAGGAATCACCACAGGGAAGGCTGCACCGAAGATGGATGCTGTGGCGCACACCAGGAACGCACCCAGGGCACCGAACGCCCTGCCCTCGGCTCCCTTGCGGGCGAGAACCCAGGCCGCTGCGGCAGCCAGGAGTCCCACGATCACGAGTGACCAGGTCCACGTCTTGCCGCTAATGAGTTGCACGGCCACCATCCATCCCAGCAACGGCAGCAATGCGACCGGCGAGAGCCGCACGAACCAGCGGCGTGCGCGGTGGCGCACCTCGCCGTCGGTCTTCAGGGCCAGGAACGCCAAAGCATGCACCAGAGCGAACGCGACGACGGCGAAGCCACCTAGCACGGCATAACCGCTGAACCAGGAAAAGGGGCCGCCCTGGCGGTCGCCGTTAGCGTTGAGCGGCAGCCCGGTAGTGGTCAGTGCCAGGGCTGCGCCGATACCGAACGCGGCCGTGAACGAACCAATGGCAATGGCCCAGTCCCAGATGGTCCGCCAGCGCGCGGTGTCCACCTTGCCCCGGTACTCGAATGCAACAGCCCGGAAGATCAAGGCCACCAGGACAAGCAGCAGTGGCAGGTAGAGGGCCGAGAACAGCGAGGCGTACCAGAGCGGGAAGGCCGCGAACGTGGCACCGGCCGCGGTCAGCAACCAGACTTCGTTTCCGTCCCATACCGGGCCGATCGTGTTCAGTAGAACCCGGCAGTCGGTGTTGTTCCTGGCGAAGAGCTTCATGAGCATTCCTACGCCTAGATCGAATCCCTCCAGGAAGAGGTAGCCGGTCCACAACACGGCGATGGCTATGAACCAGACGGTTGGCAACAGTTCCATGCGAAAGATCCCTCTGCTTCCTAGTAGGCGAATGCCAGGACGTCGTCGCTGTCGCCGGGCTGGCCCGGGGCACCCGGGGTCCCGCCGTCGTCCTTCTTTTCGTGCTTTTCGCCGTGGCGAGCCTCAGCGAGCTCCGGCATCGCGGAGGCCACGCCACCGCGGGCATATTTGACCAGCAGTCGGACTTCCACCACCAACAGGACCGCGTAGATCGAGGCCAACACCACCAATGAGGTAATGAGCTCAGCGGCGGACACTCCGGGCGAGACGGCCGCGGCCGTGAACATGAACACCTGGTCGATGCCGCTCGCGTCCGGATTGGGCGCGACGACGAATGGCTGCCGGCCCATTTCCGTGAAGATCCAGCCGGCGGCGTTGGCCCCAAAGGGAGCAAGGATCCCGAAGACTGCAAGGCGCATTATCCAACGGGATTGCGGCACCACTCCCCTGCGCGTCACCCACAAAGCAAGCAGCGCGGCAAAAGCGGCAAGCCCACCGAAGCCAATCATCATGCGGAAGCCCCAATAGGTGACTTCCATGACCGGCACGTACTGGATTTCCTGCCCTGCGCGATCGCCGTACAGGGGATCGTTGGGCAAGTGCGTGCCGTACTTGGCCTTGTACTCGTCCAGGAGGCTGTTGACGCCCTTCACCTCTGTGCTGAAGTCGCCCTTGGCCAGGAAGGAGAGAATGCCGGGAACCTCGATCACGGCCACAATGTCGTTGCAGTTCTTGGAGCCGACATTGCCGACACTCAGCACGGAGAATCCGGTGCCGTCGTGGCATGCGGCTTCAGCTGCGGCCATCTTCATGGGCTGCTGTTCGAACATCAACTTGCCCTGCAGATCGCCCGTGAAGGCGGTCCCGGCGAAGGAGATCATGGCAACGACGGCGCCGATCCGCAAGGAATTGATCCACACTTTGTAGTCTGCCTTGTCCCGTCCTGGGATGTTGGCTTCCCCGGGAATGGCGCGGCCGTCCGCATCGACGGTGTCAATGCCGTCGTGGCGGCGCCGCCAGAGGTGGTACCACGCGATGCCCAGAAGGAACGCACCGGCGACGCCCAAAGCACCGAAGAGCGTGTGCGGCACAGCCACCAAGGCGGTGTTGTTGGTGAAGACGGCCCAGGCGTCGGTCATGACGGGGCGCCCGTTGACCATCTCGATGCCGACCGGGTGCTGCATCCAGGAATTGGCGACGATGATGAAGTAGGCCGAGAAGAGCGAGCCGATCACTGCGATCCAAAGGCACGCGAGGTGGACGCCCCGCTTGAGCTGCTTCCAGCCGAAGATCCACAGCCCAAGGAAAGTCGATTCCACAAAGAACGCCAGAAGCGCTTCCAGGGCCAGGGGCGCGCCGAAGATGTCTCCAACGAAGCGGCTGTACTCACTCCAGGCCATCCCAAACTGGAACTCCTGCACAATGCCCGTGGCCACGCCCATGATGAAGTTGATGAGGAAGAGCTTGCCCCAGAACTTGGTCATCCGCAGGTATTCAACTTTTCCGGTGCGGTACCAAAGTGTCTGGATGACGCCCACAACGAGCCCCAGCCCGATGGTCAGCGGCACCATCATGAAGTGGTAGACCGTGGTGATTCCAAATTGCCAGCGTGCGATTTCCAAGGCGTCCATGGCTGTCCTTATTATCCGGCTGCCCGCGATGCGGCGTCCATTTTCTACGTTGTGTAGAAACTTCTTCTTCTACGCAGTGTAGAACAAATCCGTCCGATGTGGTCACCACTCTTCCAGCGGCGTAACAGTGCCGCAAGGACACGCCGCGCCGCATGTTCTACTTCACGTAGAATCGCGCTCCAAAAAGCGGTAGATTGATGGTGGAATGTTGGATCATCGCACTCCCCGGGCCTTATCGCGGCGGGGAACTGCGGAAAGTAGGGATGCATTGATGGCAAGTCTTGGTGAACTGGAACGGGCGGTCATGGATCTGCTCTGGGCAGGCCAGGGGGCTGCGACAGCCAACAAACTTCGTGACCTGCTGGCGCAGGACTCCGCAGCCGCCGATGGCATCGCAGGGCACCAGGGCAAGGACCTCGCCGTCACCACAGTGTTGACGGTCTTGTCCCGCCTTGAGAAAAAGGGTCTTGTGGAGCGCGAACGGGGTACCCGTCCGCACCGCTACCAGGCCGTGTCGAGCCGCGCTGACCACACGGCAGACCTCATGCATGAGGCACTGGGGTCGGCCCCGGACCGCGAAGCCGTGCTGGCCCGGTTCATTGGTTCCGTAAGCGAAAGTGAAGCTGCCACGCTGCGCAAACTGCTCGGCAAAAACTAAGCACCCATGTTCTGGACCTCATATTTTCTGGCGGTCCTTGCTTTGGTGCTGGCGTGGCCGGTTCCGGTTCTCTTGTCGCGCGCCGAGTGGCCGGCGCGCGCGCCTTTCATGGCCATGGTCCTCTGGCAGGCAATCGCACTTGCCGGTGGCCTCTCCATGATCGGGGCCATGCTCGTCTACGGACTTGAGCCCATCGGCGACAACCTCATTGCCGGGCTGCGTTCGTTGACCGGCATGGTGCTTCACAACGAGCCCACTACGGCGCTGGGCTTCTGGCATTTGTTCGCGCTGTCCGCAGCGGCGCTGCTGAGCGCCCATCTGGTGTTTACCTTGCTGCTGACCTACGTCAAGATTGAGCGGCAGCGGCGGCGGCACCGTGAACTCCTCGCGCTTCTGGCCTCACCCTCCGACGACGGTCCGGGCACCGTGGTCATCAACCATGACTCACCCGTTGCCTACTGCCTTCCCGGCGGAGCAAGGTCCGTGACCGTGCTGTCCGATGGCCTGATGGCCGCACTGGAACCTGCTGAGCTCAGGGCCGTCCTGATCCACGAGAACGCGCATCTCTCACAGCGCCACGACCTCCTCTTGTGGGCCTTCGCCGCGTGGCGCCAGGCGCTGCCCTGGTTCCCCACCACTCGGCTCGCCCAGGTGGCGGTCAACTCCCTGATCGAGATGCTCGCCGATGACGTAGCGCTGCGCACCGAGAGCAAGGGAACCCTCATCAAGGCGATCGCGATCGTGGCCAGCGGTTCCGCCCGTCCCGCTGAGCGGGTCTCGCTGCCCGGAACAAGCGCCCAGGACTCTTCCCCTGAAAGCAGCACGTTGAGCGGCACCGGCGGCGCCGATTCACCGCGTACGACGGCGTCGCGCGTCAGCCGGCTTCTTTCACCAAAGCCTCCGCTTCCGGCAGGGCTTCGCGCCTTGGTCCTCGCGGCGTCGGCCATGTTGCTTGCCGTGCCGACAGGCCTGCTGATCGTGCCGGGCCTGCTGGGCTGAACTGGACCTGCCGCACAGCGTGCGGCTAATCAGGCGTCGATGCGTTCCCGGTCCAGGTCTGCGGCGCCCGCAATGATGAAGTCCTTGCGCGGGGCGACGTCCGAACCCATCAACAGGTCAAAGGTGTCCTCCGCCATCTTGGCATTCTCAATCCCCACCTTGCGGAGAGTGCGGTGGCGCGGATCCATAGTGGTCTCGGCGAGCTGCTCGGCATCCATCTCGCCCAGGCCCTTGTAGCGCTGGATCGGTTCCTTGTAGCGCTTGCCTTCCTTGGCGAGCCTTGCCAGCAGGACGTGCAGTTCGGCCTCCGAGTACGTGTAGATCATCTCGTTGGCCTTCTGGCCCGCGTTGATGACCTCCACCCGGTGCAGCGGCGGTACTGCCGCGTACACCCGGCCCTCGTCGATCATCGGGCGCATGTACCGGAAGAACAAGGTGAGCAGCAGCGTGCGGATGTGGGCGCCGTCGACGTCTGCATCGGTCATCAGGATCACCTTGCCGTACCGGGCGGCGTCGATGTCGAAGCTCCTGCCCGACCCTGCACCGACTACCTGGATGAGGGCGGCGCACTCTGCGTTGGAGAGCATGTCCCCCACCGAGGCTTTCTGCACGTTCAGGATCTTTCCACGGATGGGCAAGAGCGCCTGGAAGTCCGAGGACCGTGCAAGCTTGGCGGTGCCAAGGGCGGAGTCACCTTCCACGATGAACAACTCGGAGCGTCCGACGTCGTCCGTGCGGCAATCAGCCAGCTTGGTTGGCATCGACGACGTTTCCAATGCATTCTTCCGGCGCTGCGTTTCCTTGTGGACCCGGGCCGAGATGCGGGACTTCATCTCGCTGACGATTTTCTCGAGCAGCAAGGTGGACTGGGCTTTGTCATTGCGGTTCGCCGAGTTCAGGCGTGCCGTGATCTCGTCTTCCACCACTTTGGAAACGATCGCCCTGACCGCCGATGTGCCCAGGATTTCCTTGGTCTGGCCCTCGAACTGCGGCTCTGCCAGGCGGACAGTCAGCACTGCCGTCAGGCCTGCCAGCACGTCGTCCTTCTCGATCTTGTCGTTGCCCGCTTTGAGTTTGCGTGAGTTCGTTTCCACGGCCTTGCGGAAGGTCTTCAGGAGTGCCTGCTCAAAGCCGGCCTGGTGTGTTCCGCCTTTGGGCGTGGCGATGATGTTGACGAAGCTCCGCATGGTGGTCTCGTAGCCGATCCCCCAACGCAGCGCGACGTCAACTTCACAATCGCGCTCCACTTCGGCGATCTTGCTGTGCCCATTCTCGTCAAGGACCGGAACGGTTTCCTTGAACTTGCCCGCACCATGGAGCCGCCAAATGTCAGTGACACCCGAATCTGCCGCGAGGAAGTCGACAAACTCGGAAATGCCGCCGTCGTGGTGGAAGACCTCTTCGTGCGGACCGTCCGCACCGGGCGTGCCGGGGAGTCGGCGCTCATCGCGCACGGTGAGCTTGAGGCCCGGAACCAGGAAGGAGGTTTGGCGGGCGCGGGCAGCGAGGTCCTCGTGCGAGAACTTCGCGTCCGGGGTGAAGATCTGACGGTCCGCCCAGTAACGGATGCGGGTGCCGGTGACACCTCGTTTGGCTTTGCCGACGACGTCGAGCACTGAATCTTCGACGAACGGTTCAAAGACCGACGTCGGGCTGGGCTTGGAACCGGTGTCCTTGAACCGCCCGGGTTCCCCCCGGCGGAAGGACATCTGGTAGGTCTTGCCGCCGCGGTCCACCTGTACGTCAAGACGGGCAGAGAGCGCATTCACAACGGATGCCCCAACGCCGTGCAAACCACCCGAAGCCGTGTAGGAGCCGCCACCGAACTTTCCGCCGGCGTGCAGTTTGGTGAAGACGACCTCGACGCCGGTCAGCCCGGTTTTGGGTTCCAAGTCAACGGGGATGCCGCGGCCGTCGTCGTGGATTTCCACCGAATTGTCAGCGTGCAGGATGATTTGGATGTCGTGACCGAAGCCCGCCAGCGCTTCGTCGACTGAGTTGTCGATAATCTCCCACAGGCAATGCATGAGGCCACGGGAGTCGGTGGAGCCGATATACATGCCCGGACGCTTGCGGACCGCTTCGAGGCCTTCCAGGACTGAAAGGTGCCGGGCGTTGTATTCAGAACTCGGTGCCACGGGCGGGGCGCTCCTTCGGGGTGTAACAGACGCAAATTAAGGCTTCTCCTAGGCTAGTCGCCTCGGAGCCAAGACGAGTGCTGCCACTCCCAATCGTGCCGGACGCCACTTCCCAGTGTTACGCACATGTGATACGCGGACAGCGAACGTGACCCATCCTTGCCATGGTTTCGCTTCGAATGCTGGTTATATGGATACACAGAACTACTAAGGAGGCCGAACATGACAACAGCAGTTGCAGACCGCACACTCAATGCACTCGACCGGTGCGACCGTTGCGGGGCCCAGGCATATGTCCGCGTTGTACTCGAGTCCTCCGGCGGTGAGCTGCTCTTCTGCGGCCACCACGCACGTGCAATAGAGGCCACGCTGCGGCCGATGACCTCGGACTGGCATGACGAAACGGGTCGCCTTCAGGAGAAGGAACCCGTCCTGGCCGACTAGCCATCCATGGCCGGCCACTGGCCCGCCCGGTTGACAAAATTTCACAGAGATAGCGAGGCCCCTCCGGATGGAGGGGCCTCGCTGCGTTAACCTCGCTGCGTTAACCTTGCTGCGTTAACTCAGTGGCGGCATAGAGGAAGCGCCGCTTAACAGGGAAGCTGTCTCCATGCCCTACGCGGAGCCGGCGTCCGGGCGCGATCTTTCCTGTCTGGCTCGCGCTACGTCGGCGGAGGCCTCTGCTTGCCCGCATGCCTCAAGGCCGGCAATCACGCCATCAATGTCCGTGTCAGGTCGGTTTTGGCTGAGTTTGGTTTTTGCTTCGATCCTCGTGATCAATAATTCGACGCCAACGATGGCCCGCAACTGACCTGCGACGTAACGCTCCGGCGCATCGTCCACGGACCACGGTCGCTCAAAGGGGGCTTCGTTGCGCTTGGTCAGCCGCCGCACCTGGTTGCCGAGCCAGGCCACGTCGTCATGGACGGCGAGCGTTCCGTAGACGTGGGCTGTTGAGTAGTTCCACGTCGGGACGACACGTCCGTGTTCGGCCTTCGAGGCGTACCACGAAGGCGAGACATAGGCATCCGCACCCTGGATGATGACAAGTGATTCTCCGATCGCCGGCTCGGACCATTGCGTGTTGGTTCGGGCGAGGTGTCCGTGCAACGCGCCGTGTTCGCCGATCGAAGGATCGTAGACGAAGGGCACGAAACTGGCGAGCAGGCCTCGCTGGGTCATGGTGACCAAGTTTGCAGCGCCCGGCCGCATGAGGAGGTCATGTATGGCGTCGGCGCCGGCTTGAAAGTGCGCTGGAATGTACATGGGTTTCTTCTTCTCCGGGGTAGGGGGATCTTGGTGTCCGTTGGTCGTTAGCGATTCTGGTTCGCAGGTTGCGGATTGAGTCGGACGCGGACAGCGACGCCGGCGCAAAGGATGACGGCGATTCCACCGACGATTGTGGTCCAGCCCAGGGTTTCGCCGAGCAGCAGTCCGGCCCAGCAGATGCTCAGCACGGGCTGGACGAGTTGTATCTGGCTGACCTTGGCCATGGGTCCAATGGCGAGCCCCCGGTACCAGGCGAAGAAACCGAGAAACATGCTAGCGATTCCGAGGTATGCAAAAGCAGCCCACTGAACCGGTGAAGCTGACGGTGGCTGCTGGGCCATGGAGAGCGCCGACAGGCCGGCCATCAACGGCAATGCCAGCACGAGCGCCCAGGATACGGTCTGCCATGCGCCGAGTTCGCGTGCGAGCAGGCCTCCTTCGGCGTAACCGATAGCTGCGGCAATGACGGCACCGAGGAGCAGCAAGTCCGCCCAGTTCAGTAGCCCGAGGCCGCCGGACTGCGCTGGGTGACCTGCCTGCGATAGGGCGAATGCAATGGCCGCAATGGCTCCCACGGCCGTGACCAGCCAGAAAGCGATTGGCGGTTGCTCACGTCCGCGCAGCACTGCCGCGGTTGCCGTCGCGGCCGGTAACAGAGCGATGACGACGGCACCGTGACTGGCCGGCGTCGTCATGAGGGCGAATGAAGTGAGTAACGGGAAGCCGACAACAATCCCGGCAGCGACCACCGCGAGACGCACCCATTGTTTGCCCCGAGGAAGTCGCTGCTCGGTGAGCGAAAGGGCACACGTCGCGAGAATCCCTGCGACGACGGCACGACCCGAGCCGATGAACAGGGGCGACAGGCCACCAACCGCTACTCGGGTGAAGGGAACAGTGAACGAGAACGCCGCTACTCCCAGAAGGCCCCACCAAAGACCCTTGGCGGAACGTGGCGGTATCACTGGGCGAATAAGTGTAGTAGCGCTACTATTGTCTCTCATGAACAACGATAGCAGTTCCCGGATTGCGACACGACTGCGCGAATGGATCGCAGGGGCGGCGCCGGGATCCCGGCTTCCGTCCACGCGGTCGCTGGTTGCCGAGTACCAGGCCAGCCCCGTGACGGTGCAGAAGGCCCTGCAAGCGCTCACTTCCCAGGGCTTGATTGAGAGCAGGCCAGGCGTCGGGACCTTTGTGCGGGCCGTCCGGACTGCGCGGCCTTCGGATTACGGCTGGCAGACTGCGGCGCTGCGCGCACCGCAGGCACCTCCCCGCTCGGCCTCCTCAACGATGCGCAGCACTTCGAACGACGTCATTGCTTTCCACTCCGGCTACCCGGACCGTGAACTCCTGCCGGAGCGCCTTGTGCGGGCCGCGCTCGCCCGGGCTGCCCGGGGGGACGCGGCGTTGTCTCGACCGCCCGCGGCGGGGCTTCCCGAGTTGCAGTCCTGGTTCGCGCACGAACTAGGCTCCGCGACTCCGGCAGGGCTCACCCCGCCAACGCCGAGCGACGTCATCGTGCTGCCAGGAAGCCAAGGCGGTCTCAGCTCGATATTTAGTGCGTTGGTGGGCCACGGGCAACCACTGCTCATGGAATCCCCGAGCTATTGGGGAGCCATTCTGGCCGCGACGCAAGCGGGAGTCCGCATAGTTCCGGTGCCCAGCGGGCCCGATGGGCCCGACCCGGAAGAATTGGCCAGGGCCTTTGAGGAGACCGGCGCACGTCTGTTCTACGCACAACCGAATTACGCGAACCCCACCGGAGCGCAATGGCCCGCCCGACGAGGCGAGCAGGTTCTGGACGTGGTGCGCGCGAACGGCGCGTTCCTGGTGGAGGACGACTGGGCGCACGATTTCGGCATCACTTCGGCTCCCATGCCCATCGCCGCACATGACGATTCCGGGCATGTCGTCTATCTGCGCTCCCTCACGAAAAGCGTTTCCCCGGCCATCCGCGTTGCTGCCGTCATCGCCCGCGGCCCGGCCCGCGAACGCATCCTTGCAGACCGGGCCGCAGAGTCGATGTATGTCAGCGGGTTGCTCCAGGCTGCAGCACTCGATGTCGTCACACAGCCGGCCTGGCAGACGCATTTACGCAGCCTTCGCCATCAGCTTCAATCCCGCCGCGACCTTCTGATCACGAGCCTGCGCGAACACGCCCCGCAGGCCCACATCAGCCAGATCCCCAAGGGCGGGCTGAACCTCTGGGCACGCCTGCCCGACGGGACCGACCTCGAAAAGCTGACCTTGGATTGCGAGAGTGCCGGCGTGATGATCGCCGTCGGCAACGAGTGGTTCCCGGCTGAACCGACAGGTCCGTTCATCCGGCTCAACTATGCCGGCCCCAACCCGTCCGCCTTCCCGGAAGGCGCAAGGATCCTCGGCCAAGCGCTCGAACGAAACAAACGTTAGGAACAAGAAAATGGACCCCCGGAAGATCTTCCGGGGGTCCATTTTCGTGAAAGCCTTGCGCCGCTTAGGGCAGGGCGTCCGTTGCTTTAGTCGAGGTAGTCCCGCAGAACCTGCGACCGTGAGGGGTGGCGCAGCTTGGACATCGTCTTGGATTCGATCTGACGGATGCGTTCACGGGTGACTCCATAGACCTTGCCGATTTCGTCTAAAGTCTTCGGCTGGCCGTCGGTGAGACCGAACCGCATGGCTACCACGCCTGCTTCACGCTCGGACAGGGTATCGAGTACCGAGTGCAACTGCTCCTGGAGCAGGGTGAAGCTCACGGCATCCGCCGGTACCACGGCTTCCGAGTCCTCGATGAGGTCGCCGAACTCTGAGTCACCGTCCTCGCCAAGCGGGGTGTGCAACGAGATGGGCTCGCGGCCGTACTTCTGGACCTCGACGACCTTCTCGGGGGTCATGTCCAGTTCGAGGGCCAGTTCTTCAGGCGTGGGTTCGCGCCCGAGATCCTGCAGCATTTGGCGCTGGACGCGTGCCAGCTTGTTGATGACTTCCACCATGTGCACCGGGATGCGGATGGTGCGGGCCTGGTCAGCCATGGCGCGGGTGATGGCCTGGCGGATCCACCAGGTGGCGTAGGTGGAGAACTTGAAGCCCTTGGTGTAGTCGAACTTCTCCACTGCACGAATCAGGCCCAGGTTTCCTTCCTGGATGAGGTCCAGGAACAGCATCCCGCGGCCCGTGTAGCGCTTGGCAAGGGAGACCACAAGGCGCAGGTTGGCTTCGAGGAGGTGGTTCTTTGCGCGCTTGCCGTCGTGGATGATGAACTCAAGCTCACGCTTGAGCTTCGGGTCCATGGAACCGTCGTCAGCGTTGATCTTCTCCTCTGCGAAGAGGCCGGCTTCAATGCGGAGCGCAAGGTCAACTTCCTGCTCCGCATTCAGGAGGGCGACCTTACCGATCTGCTTCAGGTAATCCTTGACGGGGTCGGCGGTTGCTCCGGCAGACATAACCTGCTGCACAGGAGCGTCGTCGTCATCGGCATCCGAGTAGACAAAACCCGAACCTGTCGGGGCAGGTTTCTTGCCCTCTTCGCCTTCTTCGACTTCCTCGGTGAGCTCTGCTTCATCGGGAACGACGGCGTCAAAATCCTCGGCTTCTTCGGAGTCCTCGTCGGCGCCGGCGGACTTGTTGGCTGCTTCGGCAGCGGCCTTGGCGCCGGGCTTGGGCCCGCGCTTCTTGGGTGCCGGCTTCTCTGCACCTGCAGTTGAAGCATTGGCAGCACGCGTTGCCGCACGCTTCGCAACTGTAGCCGCCTTCTTTTCTTCGGCGGACAGTTCGGCCTGGGCGGCGGGTTCCTTCTCGGCGGAAGACGGGGTCACAGAAAACCTTTCTAGCGGCGGTCTGTGGAATCACCATGGGGGCAACACCACTATGACCCTGTCAAGTCCGCGATGAATATCAAGTGCCATCGCCGACCGCAGAGTCTTTAGGTAGAACTCCCGACGACGCCTAAATGTTCCCTAGGTTCAGGGACATTCGGGGCACTTGAAACACGGACCCAACCGGGTCTCGGCAACCATTGTCTCACGGTTTTGGATTCCGGGGGTCGACATGGGCTTCCTTGCGGACAATTACGCGTCGGCGGATTTCCCGCGGTGACACGCCCCGGAGTCTTCAGGTCGGATGCCGGTCTTCACGTCGGGCCCCTTCTTCAGGTCGGGTCTGCCTTCACGCCGCGTCTTTGCATCATGGCTTCTCGTCACGCCGCCGCCCCGCCGAACTTCCGCCACGCGGAGGTCCTGCTTTTCGCCCAGCCGCACACTGTGCCGCGCTGCACCACCTCCGAAAGTAGTTCCGCGAGTCGATAGCCCTGTTGTTCGGCGTCCGCTCTGGAAAAGAACTCGTCGGCGAATGAACCGCTCCCCTGACACCATTGAATCCACCCCCGGATCGTGAGCGCGGCAGCGCGTCCCTCGCCACCGCCGCGCCGCGAGAGCCTCGCCAAAACCAGGTCCAAGGCGGTCAGCCGTTCCCAGTCCGGGTTATCCGGGTAGAGTCCCAGCAACACGTCTCCGTACCGCAAGGCGTTAATATCGGCAGCCGCGGTCCTCGGAGGCTTCCCTCCTGATGCCCCGTGACCCTTCCCTGCAGCCGGCGACGTCCCTGCTGCCTGCGAGAGGGGACGAAGTCCAGGCGGAATGAGCAAGGCCTCTTCGTCATCGCTCTCGGGAGAAAAGAAGCGGAAGGCCTCCGCACCGCCGCGGGCGACGCCTCTCCCGGCAGCTGCCAGGACCACTACGGCGTCGCGCCACGCCGGGACCCGCAGGCTCGCCCGGAGGAACGCCGCTGCCTCAAGGTCGATTTCTTCGGGAAGACCGGAGTCGAGGACACGTGTCCACACATCCAGCATTTCTTCGAAGGTCTTTTTGCTTTTCCACCTTCGAAGCATCTCCTCAAGGGTGGCGGCTTCCGCACTCAGGAACTCCGGATCAACGGCCGGTTGGTCCTCCGGCCGCAGCAACCGTGGTGACTCCTTGACGCTACTCCCCCTGAAAACCATTTCGGCGTTGAGCCGGCTGTCGAGGATCTGGTCCACGGGACGGCCAGGGATGGGGCAGCACGCGACGTCGGTGCAGAACGCGCTGCGCCAGTAGTCAGAACCAATAAACCAGGCGTCCCGGAGCGCTAGGCCGCGGCGGGCCAGCACGAGTTCCAGTGCCTCCAGCAGCGGAACGTTGCCCCTCACAACGCCTCCATCTTCCCAGCCATCGTCACTGAAAACTGCCAAGAGTGCTCCGTCGGCGTCATGGTCCGCGTCCAAATATTCGGCGATCCTCCGTGAGTACACCGCGAGCACCCTTTCGGATCTGTCAGGCGGAAGGTCCACTCGCAGGGTGGCGCCTAGCGTCTGGCCGCGCAAAGTGATGGCCACGAGACTCTCCTTTGGCCGGTGGCCCAAGGCATGGGGAATGAAGCCCAGAATGTCCTCGGGCAGGGAGATGGTTACACGGTTGTCTGCTGTCATGAATCCAGCATCGGCAGCAACAGGCGTCGACGGCAGGCCTCATTTGCCATATGTGGACAAAAGGTCCCAGTGACTGCCTGTGGAGGAACACTTCCGCAGTCCGCACTACGACGCCTCCCGACGAAAGGCGGGCCACCGCGAAAGGAAGCCAGGGCGGAAGCAGGCTATCCCGCTGAGCTTCGCTGCTTCGCGAGCCGTTCGCGTCGCAATTCCACGCGGCGCCGGCGCTGATTTGCCAATGACACGAGGAGCGGTGGAACGTGCACGCCCTGCGCCGCCATCTGGCGGCGCACCTTGCGGCGGGTCATGACGATCAAGACTGTACCCACAAGAAGGAAGAGGAATTGCACACTCAATGCGATGCGGAAGGACGCCAGGCCGTACAGCTCCCCGCCTGAGAAACCGCTGGTGTGGAGAATGTCGAGGATGAGCCCCACCAAGTAGATCGTCAGGAGCGCCGCAACGAAGCCGCCCACGTTGACGATGCCCGTGGCAGTACCGATCCTGTGGGAAGGATTGAATGTCCGGGCAAAATCAAAGCCGATCATGGACCCGGGGCCACCGATAGCGAGAGCGATCACCAACAAGGCAAGCAACCATAAGGGCGCCCGGTTTGGCAGCAGCAGAACCGCACCCCAGGCAAGTGCGGTGGCCGCAGTAATCAGGAGGACCATGGCCGAGCGCCGCATCGGGTGCCTGGCCACGAAGGTTCCAAACAGAGGCCCCACGAGAATGCTGGTGACCACAAAAAGTCCCATCAGGGCGGACACGGTGGCCGCGTTCAGGCCCTGCGCCGACACCAGAAACGGGTAGCCCCAGGACATGGCGAAGACGTTGCCGCTGAACTGGACAGTGAAGTGGCACCAGAGCCCCAAGCGCGTTCCGGGCTGCCGCCACGCACGCGCCAAGGTCACGCCCGTGGCGCGCAGGCCTTGGGCGCTCTCCCGGGGCGGATGACCGGGCGGCACGTCCCTAAGCAAGGCGAGGACAAGGACAACGGCGAGTGCGGACAGGGAACTCAGAGCCAGGAAGGCCGTATTCCATCCCGCGGAATGAAGGACCAGCGCGAACGGCACCACGCTGATCAGCTGGCCGAGCTGGCCCGACATTCCTGTCAGCTGGGTGACGAGCGGAACCCGGGCCGGCGCGAACCAGATTGGCACGAGCCGGATCACGGAGACGAAGGTCATGGCGTCGCCTGCGCCGACGAGCACCCGGCCGAGCACGCCGCCCGGAACAGTCTCGGCATAAGCCAGTTGGAGTTGGCCGAGCCCCATGAGCACGGCCCCGCTTGCAATCATGGCGCGGGAACCGAAGCGGTCAACAAGCAGCCCGACCGGTATCTGGAGGCCGGCGTAGACCAGCAATTGCAGCACGGTGAAGAAGGAAATAGCAGCCGCGCTGGCATGGAATCGCTCAGTCGCTTCAAGTCCGGACACACCAAAGGATGTGCGCTGGGCCACTGCCACCAGATAGGCGAGCACCCCGATCGTCCATATGAGCCAGGCGCGGGGTGCGTTCACCCTTCCATTATGCCCGGGGCTGCATTAAAGCTGCTTTATGGGCGCGCATCTTTACGCGCGAGGTACGCCTCAACCGCGGCGCCCAAGTCCTCGGCGTTGGGCAGCTCGTCGTTCTCGTCAGCGAGCAGGGATCGACGGACGGTCCCCTCGGCTTTGTCGTCATAGCGGGATTCCAGCTTCGACACCACCTGCTGGACGTCCTCGGATGCCTCCACCTGTTCTGCGATCTGCCGGCCCACTTCCCTGCCGGCCTCACGGAGGCGGTCCGTGGGCAGCATCAGGGACGTCGCCGCACCCAGGTATTCAAGACCTGCGACCGCTGCTGGCGGGTACTCCGCATCGGCGAGGTAGTGCGGAACGTGGATAACGTAACCGGCCACTTTGCGCCCGGCTTCGCTCAGCCGCAGTTCGAGAATGTGGCCAATGGCCGAAGGAACGTCGACAGTCGGCTTCCATGTTGAGATCCCTTCGATGAGTTCCGGGCGGTTGCCGTGCACCGTGACGCCCACCGGCCTGGTGTGCGGAACCGGCATGGGGATCGAGTGGATCCACGTCACCAGATTGACCTCGAGTTTTTCCACGATCCCGACGACGGCGCGCGAGAACCGCTCCCACTGGAGGTCGGGTTCAAAACCGGCAAGCAGCAGGAAGGGCTCGCCCAGACCGTCCTTCAGCATGTAAAGCGCCAACTGAGGAGCCTTGTAATCCTCCAAATGGTCCTCGACGAAGCTGATGTGGGGACGGCGCGTGCGGTAGTCAATGAGCTGGTCGGCATCGAAGACGGCCACGGTTTCGACCTCAAGGGTGTCCAGCAGTTCCCGGTTGATCTGGTGGACCACGTGGCCGGCATCGGCAAATCCCGTGAAGCCCATCAGCATGTTGAGCCCCCTGATTTCCGGGCCGTGGAAGAGCTCGGTGTTGCTCGCGTACAGCGACTCAGGGTCAAGGAGTGAGCCGGAAATCCGTTCAAACACGGCGTGTTCCTTTCGCAGTTGCAAATTCTAGGAGGAGCAGGCGGCTGCACACCGCGGCAAGTGCCTTCGGCGGCCGGCCACGCTCCATGTATTGGTACAACGCCCCGGACCGGCTAGGCATTCCTGTCTGCTTGTGTGCTGCAACTCTCACTTAATTGCTATCCGGCGCAACAGACAGACTACGATCGAGACGTGCCGCCATATGCGGACCGAAGC